>NZ_JASNFO010000018.1:0-264112 GCF_032027725.1 Pseudofrankia coriaricola
GCGCCTCCGGAGGCGCCTGTCTCCAGAAGCCCTAGAGGGCCGAAGGAGGTGCGAAAATGCTCTTCGTTCGCGCCTCCGGAGGCGCCTGTCTCCAGAAGCACTGAGCGGTCCGACCGCCGGGCGGGTCTCGGCGGTTGCACCCGGTGCCGGGGCCTCGAGGCCCCGGCACCGGGTGGCCGCCGCCTAGATGACGTCAATGCCGTCGAGGATCGGGTCGCGCCGCGACATCCACTCCGGGGTGATGTCGTCGGGTACGGGTGGCCCGAGGCGGCGGGCCGTCGGGTCGTTCGGGCGGCCGGTGACCGGGTCCACGCTGTCGGTGTGGATCGACCGGTGCGGTGGGGGCGGCGCCGAGATCGAGCGGCTCTGGCCGCGGGGCGGCCCGGCCTGCGGGCGCAGCCGCGGATCGATCGATCCCGGCAGGCCGCCCGCGGCGCCGACACCCCCGAACGAGCCGGCTCCGCCGCCTGGCTGAGCGGATGGCACCGGACCGGGCGGGCCACCTGGCCTGGCGGGCCGGCCCTGCGGGTCGGTGGGGTAAGGGGGGTCCGGCCGCCCCTGCTCAGGACGGGGCGGGTATGGCGTGAGCCGCTCCCCCCGGCCTTGGCCGGGCTGGCCGGGCGCGTCCTGGTGAGGCCACGCGCCGCCGGGGGCGCCTGGGCCGGCCGACGCACTTCCCGGGTACCCGGGCCGGGTGGCGGGTCGTGGCCCGGACTGGCTCGGCGCCATCGACTGGCCGGGGACCCTCGGCTGGCCGGGCGCGCCAGGCGGCGCGGACAGCCCGGGCAGGCTGGTACCCGGAGGTGGGGGTGGCGTGCTCGGCGGCGACGGGATACCGGGGGGCAGGTGCCCGCCCTGCTGGTGGAGCGGCGGCGGCGTGCTGGTCTGGTATCCCGTGGGCCGCGGGGAGGGGCGGTTCGGCCCGGCGGGCAGCTGCCCGCCGGCAGGCTGACCTGGCGGCTGGAGCCGCGCCGGGGGCATGCCGGCTGACGGCTGCCGTGGCTGGGCGACCGGCGGCTCGTAGCGCGGCTGCGCGCCGGTGCTCCCGTCGCGGCCTGGCTGGAACGGCGCCTCGTCAGTGGGGGGTGGCGGGAAGACCGGTACGGCGCCAGTCATCCCCGGGGGAGGCAGGATCGGATGCGCGCCGGTCATTCCGGGCGGTCGGAAGCTGAGACCAGCGGCCGTCGTCCCTGGCGGGGGGAACGCCGGGTTGGCACTGGCCGCTGCCTCCGGCGGCGGGAACGCCGGATAGCTCTCGCCCGGCGGCGGGATGTGCGGCATCGGCCCTGTCGGTGCGGGAGCGGGCGCGCCGCGGTCGGGGCCGCCTGGCCGCGCGGTGATCGGCGGCGGCGCTGACGGCGGGGGTGAGGACGGCGGTGGTGGCGTGGTGGGCGGTGGGGACGCCGGTGACGGAGTGTGCCGGGAGGCCGCCGGGATCAGGACGCCCCGGCCTTCGGTCGCCGACGACGGGGCGCCGACGGGGCGGGGCGCGGGAGGCTCGGGCAACGTTCCCGGCATGAGGCGGCCATCGGGCGCCACGACGGGCTGCCCTCCAGAGGTTCCCGCCGGATCTGCGCCAGGGTTCCTGCCAGGCTGGCGAAGCCCGGGGTCCCTGCCGGATTGGCGAAGCCAATCTGGGAGGTCTGCTGGGAGGTCTGCTGGGAGGTTTGCGGTGTGGGAGCTCTGCTGGGCGGCCGGCACCGGAATCGGCGCGGCGCCGCGCGTGGCCGGCTGGGGGTGTGCCTCGATCCCCGCCGGGGCGGCGAAGTGCGCCCCGGACTGTGGCTGCGCACCGGTGGTCGCGAACGCGCCTGTGGTGGCGAACGCGCCGGTGGTGGCGGCGGGGCGGGAGCGCCGCGTCGTGTCGGGAAGCGGGCGGGGGGCGGCGACCTCCTGGTCGACCGCGCGCAGCTCGGGGGGCAGGCCCGTCACGGCGAGGACGGATGCGCATGGCCAGAGGCGATCGCAGCCGAGGCAGACCTCGAACTCGTTTGGCTGGTGGAGGTCGATGAGCGCGAGCAGGGACCGGATGTGCTCGATCGTGCGTGGCCCGGCGAGCACCGGACCGCTCTTGATCATGTCAAGTTCCGAGCACAGCCGACCGAAGTAGCGCTCGACGTCGGAAACGTCCTGATCCTCCATCATTGTCAAGCATGCACCATCGAGCGGAGCGCCGCGCGAGCGGCACCCCGCGAACCCGGGCAGGGATCATGAGCCACCGCGCCGGCGCACCAGGCGGCGGCGCGGCGCTCTCGCCTACCGATGCCGGGCATTGTCATCCATGCCGGACGCCGGGCGGCGAGCCCCGTGAGGCATCCCGCGGGTGTTCCCCTGCGCGGCCGCGGCCGGGGCCCGCATGACGGGACCGTCGTCTCACGCGCGCTCGGGCCGGACCTCGTCGCCGCGGCGCACCTGCCGCATGAGGCCCTCCTGCAGGCGGGCGAACTCCTCGATGTACGGGCTGTCCGCCGGGTTCGGCGCGCCTGGCATCTCCTTGCCGGGCTGGCCGCGGTCGAATGCCGGCTCGAACCCGGCGTACGGGCCGCCGCCGGGCAGCCGGTCCGGCTGGCCGCCGTCGAAGGACGGGTAGTGGCCACCGCCCTGGCCGGAGGGCGCGCCGCGGTCTGCCGGCGCCTCGTAGGCCGGGTAGTTCGGCATACCGGTCGGCGGCGGAGTACTCGGCCGCTCGGGCGCGCCGTCGAACGACGGGTAGTGCGCGCCGCCGCCCTGCGAAGGGGCCCGCTCCGTGCCGCCGTCATAGCCAAACGGGGAGGAGCCGTTGCTCGAGGGCGCGGGGCTGATCGACAGCGGCGCGGAGCGCAGCGCGTCGGCGCCCGCGCCCGCGTCCTGCTCCGGCGACAGGAAACCGTCGGTCTGCGGGAAGATCCGCGCCGACAGGCTGACCGACATCGGGTCGCTGCCGTAGGTGATCACGTCGACCTGGTCGTCCGGGCCGATGCCGCCGTTGCGGGCAAGGTCGACGAACCGGAACAGATCTGCCCAGCGCAGGCCGTCCAGGTCCACACTGATCCGCAGTGCCATGCTGTGCCCCGTCCCGTGAGCAGTCGTCATGCCGACGGGCCGCCTGTTCGCGCGACCGCCCGCCCGCGCCGGGCCGCCTAGCAGGCCCGTCGCCCGCGGGTGCTTGCCCGCGCCCCGATGTGGAAGTGTCCAACTCCGGGTGATGGGCGGCAGCTTATACCGCGTTGGGTAGGTGTTCCTCATCCGGGGAGCTTCAGCGCCCCGTTCAGGGGGTGTGTACCGCCTGTGGCGGCGCTTCCTGGGAGCGCGAGGAGATGTGGGTCATAGGGGACGGCGGATGGAAGGGCCCGCTAGGGGTAATGTCGCGCGGGTGACGAGTCTTTCCGGCGGTGTAAACGGCATCGGCGGCATGGCCGGCGTCGACATGCGCGCCGGTTCGCTGCCGATCAGACTGCTACATGATCGTGTTCTTGTTGAGCCGCGGGAGGACTCGGTCGACCGGCGGTCGAAGGCTGGCATCGTCATCCCAGCGACCGCGCAGATGGGTAAGCGTCTGTCCTGGGCTGATGTCGTCGCCGTCGGGACGGCCGTGCGCACCATCCAGATCGGTGACCGCGTGCTCTTCGACCCCGAGGACCGCGCCGAGGTCGAGCTCCACGGCTCGACCTATGTGCTCATGCGCGAGCGCGACATCCACGCCGTGGCCGCCGAGCGCCTGGATGACGGTCTTACCGGCCTCTATCTCTAGGCCCGGGTCCCTCTAGGCCCGGCTCCAGGCCCGGCCGCTGCCTTCAGGCCGATATCTACAGCTCTCTCCAGATCGCCGACCTCGCCGACAGGTCGCTGGGCGTCCACGATGTGGCCGGAAAGACACCGATAGGACCACCGCGGAATTGGCCCGCGGCGGGCCCGTCCCGTATCCTTCGCACCGGCTTTGATGATCGAGGCGGGCGACGGCGGCCCGAGGCCCGCCGTCGCCGGTCACGGCTGGCGAGAACGGCCTCGCCGGTCTCGCTCGGGCGGTACAGGCACGGGGAAATGTGGACATGCGGCGCCGGGACGCTCCCGCGCCGATGGCATTGCGTATTGTGACCAACCGATCCCGTTCAGATACGAGGCCTGGTGGGTATCGAGGCCTGTCGTGGACGGCGGGAACCCGCGAGCCCGGGCCGTCGGGCCTGGCCGCGGGGGCGCCTGAGTGGGAGGGCGACGGTGCCGGCGGGCGGGGCGGATAGACCGCCCGCCGGCCGGCATGACGGCTGGCGAGGAGGGGACGGGTCGGCCCGCCTCGCCGGTACCCGGAAGTCAGTGGAAGGCCGACCCCTTGGACTGGAGGGAAGGAGAGGCATGGCTCGCGACTTCGACGCCAGGCGTGGTGCCGACGCGGACGATGATGATCTTCAGGAGCAGAGCCTGGAGGCGTTGAAGGCGCAGCGCGTTGGCGCCGCGGCCGACCTGGGCGACGACGTGGACGCCCTGGAGACTGAACTGGATCTGCCTGACGCCGAGGTGCGCGATGAGGAGCTCGCCCTGCGCGTGCTGCCGCGGCAGGCCGACGAGTTCACCTGCACGAGCTGCTTCCTCATACACCACCGCAGCCAGCTGGCGGACGCTCGCCGTACGGTCTGCTCGGACTGCGCGGCCTGATCGACCCGCGGCCTCGCGGGTTCGCGATAGCGGCGCGGCCTCTGGCCGGTGCCGCCTGACAGGCCTCCGGCTCCGCGTGGCCTTGTCGTGGCAGCGTCGTGGCCGCGCACCTTCCAGCCTGGCCAGCCGGTAGAGGAAGGTGTCCGTCGGCGACACGTGCTCGCGACAGAGAGTGAAACTCCAGCTACCGTACGGTGGGAGCTGGGGGTGATGGCGTGCCGGGCGATGGGAAGGGCGCGGGCGTGAGGTCCGCCGGCGCGGAGCACGTCCGGACCGGCATCGCGGCCCGCGCCGGCCACGGTGGTGGTGACGCGGCCGGCGGCGGCCCGCCGCCGCTGCGCGGCCAGCTCTCCCCGCCCGCGCTGCCGGTGCCATTCGTGCCCCGCCCGCGGCTGTGGGAGATCCTCGACCAGGGCGCCGGGCGGGCGCTGACCGTCGTGCGCGGCCCGGCGGGCAGCGGCAAGACGACGCTGGTCGCCTCCTGGTACCTCGCGCGCCGGGACACGCTTCCGATCGTCTGGTTGCGTGTCGACCCGGCCGCCAGCCCCGCGTGGGGGACTCGGCCGGACCCGGCGGCCTCGGTGGACACCGCCTCGGGAGGTGCCCCTCCTGGCGAGGCCGCGGCCGGCGACCTCCTTCCCACTCACGTCATGCCCGTCGACACGGCGCCCGCCACCGGCTCGCCCAGCGGTGCGGCGCACCTGCCGGGACACGCCGAGCGGGAACGGGGCCTCGCGCGGCCGGCCACGTCCCGTGCCAGCTGGCCGGAGCCCGCCGGCCGTCCCTGGCCGCCCGCCGCCAGACCATCGTTGTGGGAGCACCTGCTCGTCGCGCTGGCGAGCCATCCCGAGACCGCTCTGGACGAGGGGCTCAGCGAGCTGTGCCCGCCACCGCCGGGTGCCTCGGCGGACCGCTTCTGCCGCGACCTGGCCGATGTCCTGTCGCGCGGGCGCCCAGCACCGTTGGTCCTGATCATCGACGATCTCGGGCTGGTCCGCGACGAGGCCGACATCGCCGGCCTGCACCTGCTCGCCGGTGAACTGACGGGCGCGCGGCTGGTGCTGTGCGGCCGCCGGATACCGGTCGCCACCCATCGAGCACGAGCGGCGGGCCAGCTCACCGAGATCGGTCCCGACCTGCTCGCGTTCGACTCCGAGGAGACCGCCCGGCTGCTCGCTGCGCTGCGCGCACCGGCCGCCGCCGGCACCGCCCTGCTGTCCGTCACCGAAGGCTGGGCCGCGGGGCTCCGGCTGGCCGCCGCGGGCCTGGCGTCGAGGCCGGGTCCGGCCGGCTACGCGGCCGGCTTCCGGGCGGCCGGGGCTGGGCCAGTGGGTGACGCGCCCGGCCCCACGGAGGCAGGAGATCACGGCGGCGCGCACACGGCGGACGGTGGGCAGGGCAGGCTGGCATATCCAGCGCTGCCATCCGGAGCGTTCGCGCCTGTCGCGGAGTATCTGCGAGCTGAGGCGCTCGCCGCCCTGCCCGCGCCGGTGCGCCCGCTGCTGCTGCGCACCAGCGTGCTCGACCAGGTGTGCGGCCCGCTGGCGGAGGCGGTCGTCGCGGAGCGCGGCGGTGGGGACCGGCTGCTCGCCGAGCTCGCCGCCGGTGACATCCTCGCGACGCAGCTGACGCTCCCGCCCACGCCCGACACCGAGATGGCCGAGCCGGCCGAGTCCACGGATCTCGCCGCGGCGGCACCGTGGTTCCGTTACCACCAGCTGCTGCGCGGCATGCTGCGAGAGGCGCTGCGCAGGGACCCGACCGAGGATGAGGCCGAGCTCAACCTGCGTGCCGCGCTCTGGTACGCGGCGAACCGCCGGCTCGTCGACGCGGCCCGGCACGCGCGGCGCGCCGGCGACTGGCGCTACCTCGCCTGCCTGGTCGCTCGCGGCACGGTGCCGCTCATCCTGCAGGGCGACCTGCCGGAGCTGGCCGCGCTGGTGACCGGTTACCCGGACCGGGCCGCCGCGCTTGGCCCCGAGTGTGCGACGGTCGCCGCGCTTGCCCGGGTGCTCACGGGGGACGTCGTGGTGGCCGGTGAGCACCTGGACCGGGCGCGGGCAGGGGCGAGCGCGGGCCCGGCGGCTGTCCCCGCGGCCGCGGCCTGGGCGGGGCGACCCGGCCACGAGCGGGCGGGCGACGGCGCGGCCGGCGCGGTGCGGCGGTCGTTGCTGATGGCGATCGAGGCCGTGGAGCTGCGCCGCGCGGAGCTGGCCGGCGACGTCGACGCCATGATGGCCGCGGCGCGCCGGGCGCTGCGGACGAGGCCAGCGCCGCCGCCCGGGCCGGCCGACGGCCTGCCCGACGGGCTGCGCCCGCTCGCCCTGTGTTCTCGCGGCCGCGCCGAGCTGTGGCGCGGCCGGCTCGAGACTGCCGAAGACGCGCTGCGCACGGCACTCGCCGAGGCACGCCGGACCCGGCTGGGTGGCGCCACGGCGAGCTGCCTAGGCGCTCTCGCCCTCGGATCCGCGCTGCGTGGGCGGCTGCGCCTGGCGGAGGAGACCGCCGCCGCTGCACTCGCGGCCATGGGTGGGTCACTCGGCGTCGCGCCGAGCGCGTCAGGTTCGTCTCGCGGAGACGACTGGTGGGCCGTCGGCCCGTCCCGGCCGGCGTGGACCGCCCGCGAGGACCAGACGGGACCGGAGGGCCGCGCGGCCCCGGGAGGCACCGAGCCGGGTGAGCCGAGCGCCGTGCCTGTGCCCACATCCCCGCCGCCTTCGTCCAGTTCGTCCTCGCCTGCGCCGTCCCCGCCCGAGCCGTCCGCGGTTGCCCGAGCCGCGCGCGACGCCGGCGAGTGGGCCCCGCCGCCGCGCGCGCGGGAGCCGGGCGGCCTGGACGCGCGAGGCCACGAGGAGCGCGACCCCGGCTGGCGCGACCTGGGGCAGGTGGCCTGGCTCGCGGGCTCGCCCGCGCCGGTCGGGGCCGTCGAGGCTCTGCTGGCGCTCGCGGTCGTCGCCGGCTACCGGGGAGACGCCGAGCGCGGGCTTGCCTGGGTGGACCAGGCCGCTCGCGCCGCCGGCCCTGGCCAGGCTGGCCAGCTGCCGGATCTGGCGAACGTTCTGCGCGCGTGGCTTCACCTGGGTCGGCGTGGAGCCGACGACCTGCGGGCGGCCCGGCGCGCGCTGGGCGCGGTCCCGACCCGCGAGGGGCCGGCGTTGCTGCTGGCGCTGCGCGAGGCCGCGCAGGCCGACCTGCTGGTGGCCGGCGGCAACCCGGACGCGGCACTGCGGCTGCTGGAGCGCGACGAGGCGGCTGGGCGGCGGGACGGCTCGGCCGCGCGGCTCGCCAGGGGCCGTGCCCAGCTGGCCCAGGGCGACGCCGCGGCCGCGGCGCTCACGGTCGCCCCGCTGCTGCGCGCCGACGGCGGGGGCGTCGCGAGTGTGGTCGGGGCCTGCGCCGTCAGCGCGCTCGCGGCGGCCCGCCGTGGAGACGGGGCGCAGGCCGGCGGCCTGCTCGCGCGAGCGTTCGCGCTCGCCCAGGACGAGCCGCTGGTGCGCCCCCTTCTCGAGCTGGGCCCCGAGGTCGTAGCGTTGACCGAGGCGCACCCGGGCCTGTCGGACGCGGCGCCCGAACTGGTCGCCGCGCTGCGGGCGGGGCTCGCCCGCGAGCCGCGGCGCCGGCCGGCGGAACCGGTGGTGGCCGCCGGGCGCGCGCAGCCCGCGGGCCGCCCGCGCTCGGTAGCGGTGCCCGCCGCTCGCCGGGCGCCGGGCGTCGCCAGCGGCAGCGGCGGTGGCGCGCCCGCGTCGCCGCGTCTGCCCGAGGCCACCGCGCGTGGCGGGGGGAGGCCCGGCGCCAGCGGCGTGGAGCCCGGCCGTTCCTCGCCCGCCTCCGCCGTACCTGGGGCGGCGGCCACGCCTGGAGCCGCCCCGGAGCTGGCCGCCCGCGGCGCGGAGGAGGACCGCGCCTGGGCGGCCCCCGCCGGGACATCCGCCGAGGCTCCATCGGCCGTCCGGCCGGCCGCGCCGGCTCGCTCACCCGAGCCGTTGGCCGTGCCCGGCGCCCGGCCCGCCGCCGTGAGCCGGGCACCGCGGGTCCCCGGACCATCCGGGACCGGCCAGGCGGCCGAGCCGGCTGCCGGAGGCCACTTCGCGTCGCCCGGCGGCCGGCCGCGGCCGGCGGGCAAGGAGCCGGGCGGGCGGCAGCAGCCGTCTCGGACCGGGCGGGGCGCCGATCGACTCAGCGAGCGGGAGCTGGCGGTGCTCAGCTACCTGCCTACGATGCTGACGACGGCGGAGATCGCCGCCGAGCTGTACGTCTCGGTCAACACGGTGAAGACGCACCTGAAGAGCATCTACCGCAAGCTCGACGTGGCCAGGCGACGGGACGCGGTGCACCGTGCCCGTGCCCTGCACCTGCTCTGAAGCGGTCTCCTCGGCGTCGGTCCCGCACCGGGCCCGCGGAGTGCTCCCGGCGGATCCGGGAGTGCTCTTGGCAGACCGGCCGGGCCGGCCGAGACCGGCCGGGCCGGCCACCGGATCACGGAGCCGGCGGCTCTGGGCGGACGCCAGGTCCGTGGCTGGTCGATGGGCCGGACCGGGACGCGCCTCTCGCCTGAACGACCCGGTCTCACACCGTGCCAGGAGGCCGCCCGGTTCGGGGTGTCCGCGAGGCGGGCGGCTCTCGCGCGGCGGTGCTCAGGGAGGCTGCCTACCCAGCGTGATCTTCTGGCCGCCACCCGTGGGGGCCGGTGGAGGCGGGCGGCGAAGCCTGGCCCCGCGGCGGCGCGGGCGAGCGGCTGACCGGCCAGCCACCGAACTCGGCCGGCGGATCCGTCGGTGGCCGTTGCCCGCCGAGGTCCGGGTTGAACAGCCAGATAAGCCGTATTACCAGGGTGATGATGCCCGCGATGGCCAGGATCAGCCCCAGCGCTGGCAGGTTCAGGCCGTGGATGTGCCACGTGACCGCGTACCGGAGAATCGCGCCGGCCACGATCATGAGGATCGACGAGCCGATGGTCACCGTTGCTCACCCCTCTCGGGCCGCGGCCGGCGGTGCGAGCCGACGCGCGGGCACGGTCGCCGCCGGCCGACCGAACGGATCGGACCGGGCGGACCGTGTCGTCGGGTTCCGTACCCTCGGTAGCTAGCGGTTACACAGTGTGAAGGAGATTGGCTGGGTGGCGTGGACTTATCGCCCCTAGTTCGGAAATGGCCCATGTGTGCGGAGCGTGACTAGCACTATCGGGTAATAGAGGGGCGATCATCAGCTACTGAAAGCTACCATCCGATCACTATCGATAGATAGAGAGCGCTCTCACGGGACTTTAGTCCCTAGTTGGATCTCCTGACTGACCCTTGAAGTTGGCAAGAGGTAAAAAGTCCCGGCCACCGTCTAGCGTGCCCCGGAAGGGGGCCCTACGCTGACCCAACATGTCCAGCTTGGTCGGTAATACTCCGGCGACTTCGCCGTTACCGACAAGTAACGAGGGTGTCGACCGGATCCGGAGGCGGGCGTGGCAGACCGCATGCTTGATGGCGTGAGGGATACCGTTCTGGACGGTATGGGCGGAATCTCTCCGGTTCGTCGCCAGCCGAGACCGGTGACAATCGACACACCATCCGCGGTCCTGCGTGGGCCAGCCCAACATCTGGACACCGCGGCCCGATGGCATGCCACGGCGCCAGCGAACGCACCCATCGGGAACACTGCGGTCGGGCGTAACTCGTCGTCCCCCGGGCACTCCACGCGGCCCCCCGGAATCAGCACCCCCGCTCAGGCCACCGGCCCCGGGGGCGCCGGAATGCCCGCTCGCACTCAGCTGGCACCCCGCGCCGCGCAGCCGCCGCGGGATCTCGCGCTCGGCGCGGCCGAACTGCGCGGCATTCTCCGGGTCGTCGAGGACTGCGAACGGGCCCCTACGCTGCCGGCGTTTCGGGAGGCCACGCTCGACGCCCTTTCCCGCCACCTCGGCTACCGGAACTCCGCGTTCTTCCTCGGCCCGTCGCTCGAGGCGGCGTTCCAGGACCAGCGACCGGCCGGGCGAGGGCTCGCGCTGCGGATGGCCGGCCCCTTCCTCGACCGCTATCGCGGGCTCGAGGCGTTCTCCGACCCGGAGAGCCTGCGGCTGATGCACGAACGGGGTGTCGTCACGCTCGAGGACATCGGCAACCCGGTACGGCCGGAGATCCGGATGCGCATGGAGCGTTTCCTGCGCGCGCACGGCATCCACTCCAAACTTCTCCTGCGTCTCGCCGGCCCGGCGAACATCGGTGCCGTGGTGTCCCTGCTGGACCCACGGCCCGGCGCCTTCGGGGCGCGCGACCGCGCGGTCGCCGCGGTGCTCGGCCGCCACCTGGGCAACCTCCTGCGATTCCATGTCCGCGCGAACACAGGCCCCGCCGTCACCGCGAAGCTGTCGGCCAGGGAACGCGACGTGGTCCGGCTGGTGGCCGAGGGCCACTCCAACCGCCAGGTCGCCGAGGCGCTGTGCATCAGCATTGACACGGTCAAGCACCACCTGACGCATGCACTTGTCGCCACGTCCTGCGCCAACAGGACTCAGCTGGCCCTGGCCTGGCAGCGCGAGATGGGCCCGTCTACCTCGCCGGTCATCGCCGGCCCTGGCCGGGACTGACGTACCCCGGGCGCGTCCCGGGCCGCTGGCCGCGAGACCGCCGGGTGGCCGTGCCGGCGTGCCAGGCGTCAGGCGGCGGCCGGTGCTCGGCCAGTGGCCGCGACGGGTGCCCTCGGACGACACCGGGCGCGTCCTGGAACCGAGGCCGTCGGGAGTCGTCGGCCGGGCCGGACGCCCGCGGGCGCTGAGGGCCGAAAGCCGTCCTGGATGCCCGCCGGCGGCAATCGGTCCGGCGGCGGCGCGGCGCATGCCGCCCGCTGCCTGTGTGCCGACCGGCGAGGGTGATGCCCGTGGCACCCATCCGGACGAACGAGACGTGCTTCGGCCGAAGGCGGCCGCCTGGAAAGTCCCGGCTCTTCGGGACGTCTCCGCGCTCGCCAGGTGAACAGCCGCCTTACCTCTTCCCACGGCCGGGGAGAACCGTCCGACCTGACTAGACCGATCGTGCCGGACACCGTCTGGGCAGGGGCCTGTCTGACCACGGGGCCGATCGGCGTCGCACGCCGAAGGGACGTTCCGGCGCAGGCCGCGGCCCGGTCGTCGGGCGGATCCCGCCAGGACGGACCGGAATACCCGCTAATTCGGCACCGCCGTTTTGACGGCTAGCTCCCCGGAGGATGACCGGTTCCCGCTGGGCGCCTTTTGGGGCTTTAATGAATGAATTTACTCGAGCTTTCACGTGACGCTCATCGAGTCATTCTGGATGTCGAGCCAGCAAGCTCCAGGAAACGGCGAAAGAATGTTCTTGATGGATGCGGACGGAATCATTGGCAAGAGTTCCGCCGGCATCGATTCCCAGGGATGGCGGACCACCCACGGTACCCCGAAGGCGGTCGCGTATCATGCCCCCGAATGGGGGTATCTGAGTGTAGCGGCCAAGGGTGCGATCATTGTCAGCGGGCGTGTAGGCGAGCCCACCGGCATGCTCTGGGCAGCACACATCCGCCTCGTCGGGCGGCGCTGCCCAGGGGCAGTTTCGGCGTGGCTATCCGTGTGGCTATAATTCTGAGCACCTTCTCGAGCTCTCGCCACGACGGCGTGGTGAGTGCCCGCGCAGGAGCTTGAAACCCGGCCCGGGAGCGTCTGGACATGGACGGCGCTCGGTGTAGTTCCGCACTTGGAGACGTTGTTTTTCGAGATGACCAAGGCTCCGGCGCTCACTCGTCCCGGCACGCCGGCACGAGTGTGCGCGCCTGCCGGCACCCGCCGAGCCGGTGACGAAACCCAGATGGTGATGATGGCCATACCGGGTCCGTCCGCCGAACCTGTCCGTTCGCCGCGGCGTGGCCCGGGGCGTGGCCGCCACCTTGGGGCGACGCCCGCCCCCCTCCCGCTCGCACCCCGGTGTCGCCGCGGGCGTCACTGGCTCAGGAGGACCAGTCGATGACCAGGACTTCCAGTCAGCTCGACCCAGGCCGCCCCACCCGTTGGGAGGATGCCCTGGACGCCCCGGCACACGCCGGCACGCGGGATCTCGTCGTCGTCGTGACGCCGTTCGCCGAGCCGAACGCCGCCCTGGTGGCAGCCGTGGAGCGCGCCGGCGGGCTGGGCGTGCTCGACCTGGGCGGCGACGCCGCCCGCGCGCGCCGGGCGCTGGCCGATGCGGCCCGCTGGTGTCCCACCACCTTCGCGGTCCGGGTGGGCCCGGCCGTGCCGCTGCGTCCCGAGGACCTGCCGGCCGAGGTCGACACCGTGCTGCTCGCCGACCTGGACCTGCTGGCCCTGGCGGCGCCCGCCGCCGAGCAGCCGGGATCTGCCCGGTGGGATGTCGCGAGCGCGGCCGGCCCGGCCGGGGCGCGCCGCGTGCTCGTCGAGGTGACCTCGGTGGCCGGCGCGCGGGCCGCGCTCGCCGCCGGCGCCGCCGGTGTCGTGGCCCGGGGCAACGAGGCCGGCGGGTTCGTCGGAGACCTGACCACGTTCACCCTGCTCCAGCACCTGGCCGCGGCGGGCCTGATGACCCGCGCCGGCACCTCCGCTCCGTTCTGGGCCGCCGGCGGGATCGGCGAGCACACGGCGGCCGGCGCCGTCGCGCTGGGGGCCGCGGGCGTCGTCCTGGACACCCAGCTCTCCCTGGTCCGCGAGGCCGAGACGGCGGCCGAGGTGGCCGCGGCGGTGCGGGCGATGGACGGCAGCGAGACCACCCTGCTCGGCGGGCACCGGGTCTACGTCCGCCCCGACCTGCCGGTCGCTCGGCTCGCCGGGCTCGCGGCCGCCGCCGGCCTCGGTGAGGCGGATCTTCGTGACACCGGCGGCGAGGTGGCGAGCGACGGCGCCCTGCCCGCGGCCCCGGGCGGGCCAGCGGACGGCGCGCTCACTCCCGCCGAGGCCGCGGCCCGCCTCGGCGGGCGTGACCTGCGTGCCCAGTTCCTCCCGGTCGGCCAAGACGCCGCGTTCGCGAGCGGGCTCGCCGACCGGTACGTCACCGCGAGCGGCGTCGTCCGCGCGGTGCGCACCGCGATCCGTGACCAGCTGGCGAGCGCGGCCGGGCTGCGCCCGCTCGAGCCCGGCGCGCCGTTCGCCGCGGCCCGCGGCCTGCGCTACCCGCTCGCGCAGGGCCCGATGACCAGGGTCAGCGACATCCCGGCGTTCGCGAAGGCCGTCGCCGACGGCGGTGCGCTGCCGTTCCTCGCGCTCGCGCTGCTGTCCGGCGAGCAGTCCCGCGGGCTGCTGGCGGAGACGGCCGAGCAGCTCGGCGACGCCCCCTGGGGCGTCGGCGTCCTGGGCTTCGCCCCCGCAGAGGTGCGCGCCGCCCAGCTGGACGCGGTGCTCGCCGTCCGCCCCCCGTGCGTGCTGATCGCCGGTGGCCGCCCGTCGCAGGCCGCGCCGCTGGAAGCCGCCGGAATCGACACGTTCCTGCACGTCCCGTCCCCCGGCCTGCTCGACCGGTTCGTCGCCGACGGCGCCCGCAAGTTCGTCTTCGAGGGGCGGGAGTGCGGCGGTCACGTCGGCCCCCGGGCCAGCTTCGCGCTCTGGGAGGCCCAGGTCGGCGCGCTGCTCGCGGCGGGCGAGCGGCTGGGCGGCGGCTTCTTCGAGGAGCTGCACCTGCTGTTCGCCGGCGGCGTGCACGACGAGGCGTCGGCGGCGGCCGTCGCCGCGGTCGCCGCCCCGCTGGCGGCGCGCGGCGCGAAGATCGGCGCCCTGATGGGCACGGCGTACATGTTCACCGCCGAGGCGGTGGCGAGCGGCGCGATCCAGCCCGGTTTCCAGGAAGCGGCGGTGCGCTGCGAGGAGACCGTGCTGCTGGAGACGTCGCCCGGGCATGCCACCCGCTGCGTGCGCTCGCCGTTCGTCGACACGTTCCTGGCCACCCGTGTCGAGCTCGCCGCCGCGGGGCACAGCCGCCAGGAGATGTGGGCGGCCTTGGAGGGCCTCAACCTCGGCCGCCTGCGCATCGCCAGCAAGGGTGTGCGCCGGGACGGCGGGGCGCTGGTGGCGGTCGACGAGGACGCCCAGGCCGCCGAGGGCATGTTCATGATCGGCCAGGTGGCGGCGCTGCGCGCCGAGCGGACGTCGATCGCGGCCCTGCACGAGCAGGTGACCGCCGGCGCGGGCGACGCGCTCGCGCGCCGGGCCGCCCAGCTCGGCATCGCGGCCGACGGTGCCCGTACCGCCGCCGTCACGGCCACCCGGGGCATTCCGGAGCAGCACCCGGCCGGCGGCGAGGCCCCGGCCGCGGACCTGGTCTCCGCGCGGCGCGCGGCCGCGGCGCGGTCGGTGGCGGCGGTCCGCGAGACGGCCCGGCCGGCCGACATCGCGATCATCGGCATGGCCGGGGTGTTTCCCGGCGCGCCGGACGTGGAGACGTTCTGGGCGAACATCGTCGGCGGGGTTGACGCGATCACCGAGGTGCCCGCCGACCGGTTCGAGGCCGATCGCTTCTACTCGCCGGACGCATTCGTCAAGGACGCCGGAAAGCTGACCCCGTCGAAATGGGGCGGCTTCCTGCCGCCTATCCCTTTCGACGCGCTGGCATACGGAATCCCGCCGCGTTCGCTGCGCAGCATCGAGACCGGCCAGCTGCTCGCCCTGGAGGTGTCGGCGCGGGCGCTGCGCGACGCCGGCTACGACCAGCGCCCCTTCGACCGCTCCCGTACCTCGGTGGTGTTCGGCGCCGAGGCAGGCGCGGACCTCTCCGGCGCCTACGGCCTGCGGGCCGGCTACCGGGCGCTCGTCGGCGACCTGCCGCCCGAGCTCGACGAGCACCTGCCCGAGCTCGACGAGGACTCGTTCCCCGGCATCCTGGCCAACGTCATCGCCGGCCGGGTCGCCAACCGGCTGGACTTCGGCGGCGCCAACTTCACCGTCGACGCCGCCTGCGCGTCGTCGTTCGCCGCGCTGGACGCCGCGTGCAAGGAGCTCATCGCCGGCAACTCGGACATGGTGTTCTGCGGCGGCGTCGACACCCACAACGGGCTGAACGACTTCCTGATGTTCGCCTCGGTACACGCCCTGTCGCCCAGCGGGCGGTGCCGCTCGTTCGACTCCTCCGCCGACGGCATCACCCTCGGCGAGGGCGTCGCGGTAGTCGTGCTCAAGCGCCTCGCCGACGCCGAGCGCGACGGAGACCGGATCCACGCCGTCGTCAAGGCGGTCGCCGGCTCCTCCGACGGGCGCGCGCTGGGGCTGACCGCGCCGCGCCGCGCGGGCCAGGTGCTCTCGCTGGAACGCGCCTACAGCCGCGCCGGGATCTCCCCGTCCGAGGTCGGCCTGGTGGAGGCGCACGCGACCGGCACCGTCGTCGGCGACCGCACCGAGCTCGCCACCCTGACCGAGGTGTTCGCCCAGCACGGCGCCGAGCCGGGCTCCTGCACGGTCGGCTCGGTCAAGTCCCAGATCGGCCACGCCAAGTGCGCCGCGGGCATGGCCGGGCTGATCAAGGCCACGCGCGCGCTGGCCGCCGGGGTGCGGCCGCCCACGCTGCACATCGAGACGCCCAACGAGGCCTACGACCGGGCCAGCAGCCCGTTCGCCTTCGACCGGGCGGCCAGGCCCTGGGCCACGCCGGCGGGCGAGCGGCACGCCGGGGTGTCGGCCTTCGGGTTCGGCGGGACGAACTTCCACGTCGTGCTGTCCGCCTACGACGGTGGCCCCGAGCCGGCGCACGGGCTCGCGCACTGGCCGGCGGAGCTGTTCGTCATCCGCGGCGCCGACAACGCCGCGGCCGCCCGGCGCCTCGACCGGCTGACCGAGCTCACCCAGGCGAACGAGGACGCGGGCCGCCCCTGGCGGCTGCGCGACCTCGCCCGCACCGTCGCCGAGGACCGGTCGGGACCGGCGCGGCTCGCGTTCGTCGTGTCCTCGCTCGACGAGCTGCCGGCGGCGCTCGCCAGGGCGCGCTCGCTGCGGTCCGACCCGAAGGCCGGGCTGTTCGTCGCCCCGGACGCGCCAGCCATCGAACAGACGACGGGCGCCGGGCCGAACGGGCCCGGACGGGTCGGGTTCCTGTTCCCGGGCCAGGGCAGCCAGCGCCCGGGCATGCTCGCCGACCTGTTCGTCGCGTTCCCGCGGCTGCGCGAGGTGCTCGAGCTCGGGCCGCAATGGGCGGGCACGATGTTCCCGCCGGCCGCGCTCAGCCGTGAGGACGCGGACGCGCAGGCCGCCGCCATCACCGACACCCGCGCGGCGCAGCCGACACTGGGCCTGGCCGGCCTGGCGATGGCCGAGCTGCTGGGCTCACTCGGGATCCACGCCGACGACCTCGCCGGCCACTCCTACGGGGAGCTGGTCGCGCTGTGCGCCGCCGGCTCGCTCGACCGGACCGACCTGATCGGTCTCTCCGAGGCACGGGCGGCCGCGATCCTCGCGGCGGCGGGAGAGGACCCGGGCACGATGGCCGCCGTGTCGGCGCCTGCCGCCGACGTCCGTGCCGCGCTGGACGCGGCTGGCGGGCGCGCGACGGAGGTCGTGCTCGCCAACCAGAACGCCCCGAAGCAGACCGTCGTCTCCGGCCCCACGGCCGCCGTCGCCGCCGCGCTCACGGCGCTGTCGGCCGCGGGCCTCGCGGCCAAGCGGATCCCGGTCGCCGCCGCCTTCCACAGCCCGGTCGTCGCCGGCGCCGCCGACACGCTCGCCGACACCCTCGCCGGGCTCACGGTCTCGCCGGCCGCCGCCAGGGTCTGGGCGAACACGACCGCGGCGCCCTACCCGGACACCGCCGCCGAGATCCGGGCGACGCTCGCCGGCCAGGTCGCCGCGCCGGTCCGGTTCGTCGAGCAGGTCGAGGCGATGTACGCCGCCGGGGTGCGCACCTTCGTCGAGGTCGGCCCTGGCCGGGTGCTCACCGGCCTCGTCGGCAAGATTCTCGCCGGTCGGCCGCATCGCGCGGTCGCGACCGACGTCGCCGGCGAGCCGGGGCTGCGCCGGTTGCTGCTCGCCGTCGCCGAGCTCACCGCCGCGGGTGTCGCCGTTGACATCGCGCCGCTGTTCGCCGGCCGGGACGCGCGGGTGGTCTCGGCGGCGGACGCGCCGCGGCGGCCCGGCTGGCTGGTCGACGGCGCATACGTGCGCACCGCGGACGGCCGGGTCGTCGCGGGCGGCCTCAAGCCGTCCGCGCGGCTCGCGATCGAGTCCGCGGTCTCCCCGGCAGCGCCGGCGGTGCCGATGGTCTTTGCGGCGCCAGCCGATCCGACGGCGGACGCCGCGGTGCTGGAGTTCCTGCGGACCACTCGTGATCTCGTCTCGGCGCAACGCGACGTGCTGCTCGGCTACCTGGGCCGCGGGGGTGACGTAGCGCTCGGCGCGGCGGCGCTCTCGGGCCTCGGTGACGCGGCTGGCGCGCGACTCGCGCCGATCGGGGATGCCGCCCAGCCGGCGCAGGTCGGGCGACTGGCCGCGCCGAGCGGGCGCGTGCCGGTCATCCCCGCGCAGGCCTTCCCGGTGGACCCGCCGTCGCTGGGTGCGCCGGCACCGGCCGCCGCGTCCGCGAGCCGCGGCCTGGGCCGTGCAGTGGTGCTGGACACGGTGGTGGAGGTGATCGGTTCGCAGACGGGTTACCCGGCGGAGATGCTGGAGCCGGGGTTGGACCTGGAGGCGGATCTGTCGATCGATTCGATCAAGCGGACCGAGATTCTTGGTGAGCTGGCGGGTCGGTTGGGTCTTGCTGGTGGCGCGGGTGGTGAGTTGGACGAGTCGGTGGTGGAGGAGTTGGCGGCGATCAAGACGGTCGACGGCATCGTCGACTGGATCGTCGCCCGCTCGCCCGGGAGTTCCCAGCAGGGCGCGGCCCCGGTCGTCGCCGTTCCCGCCCAGGCTGCCCCCGCCGCCGCTGTGGCGGCCGTGCCGGGCAGGGGAGCCGTCCTCGACGTCGTCGTCGAGGTGATCGGTTCGCAGACGGGTTACCCGGCGGAGATGCTGGAGCCGGGGTTGGACCTGGAGGCGGATCTGTCGATCGATTCGATCAAGCGGACCGAGATTCTTGGTGAGCTGGCGGGTCGGTTGGGTCTTGCTGGTGGCGCGGGTGGTGAGTTGGACGAGTCGGTGGTGGAGGAGTTGGCGGCGATCAAGACGGTCGACGGCATCGTCGACTGGATCGTCGCCCACCAGGCGAGCCCGGCCACGGCGACCGATGCGCCGGCCGTCCCGGTTGCCGCCGGCGGCGCGCTGCCGCCCGGCGCGGTGCCCTTCCAGCCCACCCCCACCCGGTCGGGTGTGCCCGCCATGGCCGGCACACCGGCCGCGCCCTACCTGAACGGGGCGTCGCCGACGTCCACTGCGTCGTCCCCCGGACTGGCCGGCGGTGGCGGCCCGCTGCCACTCGGGCGGCCCGCGGTGCTGGACACGGTGGTGGAGGTGATCGGTTCGCAGACGGGTTACCCGGCGGAGATGCTGGAGCCGGGGTTGGACCTGGAGGCGGATCTGTCGATCGATTCGATCAAGCGGACCGAGATTCTTGGTGAGCTGGCGGGTCGGTTGGGTCTTGCTGGTGGCGCGGGTGGTGAGTTGGACGAGTCGGTGGTGGAGGAGTTGGCGGCGATCAAGACGGTCGACGGCATCGTCGACTGGATCGTCGAGCACACCGCCGCCAAGGCCGCCAACTCGGAGGAGACCGGCGCGGAGCGCTCGGCCGCCGAGGGCGAACTGGTCGGGGGAGCGCGATTCCCGCTGCGCCGGTTCGTCGTCGAGCCGGGGCCGCTCCCGGCCGTGGGAGCCCGGGGCTCCGCCCTGCCGGGAGGACTGCCGGGCGACGGCGCGCTGCTCGCGGGCGGACGCTTCGCCGTCGTCGAGGGCGGACTCGGCGTCGGTCTGGAGATCGCGGACCTGCTGGAGCAGGCCGGCGCGACCGTGCGCCTCCTCGACGCCGGCGCCGCGGACCTCGCCGAGGTCGTCGCCGGCGGGGTGGCCGCGGATGGGCTGCTGTGGGTCGCGGCGCTCGACGCCGCCGCGGGCTCCGCGGCGGAGCTGCCCGGCGCGTTCGCCGCGCTGCGGGCGGCGGCCCTCGGCGGTACCCGCCGGCTGGTCCTCGCCAGCGGTCTGGGCGGCGACTTCGGCCGCCGGGGAGGCGCCGCGGCGACCGACCCGGCCCCGGTAGCCGGCGCGGGGTTCGCCGGCTTCGCCCGCACCCTCGCTCACGAGCTGCCCGACGTCACCGTGCGGGTCGTCGACGTCGACCCCAAGGACGCGCCCCGCCGGATCGCCGAGTCTCTGCTCGCCGAGCTGGTCGCCGAGCACGCCCCGCTCGTCGTCGGCTACCGCGACGGCACCCGCGCGGCGTTGCGCGTCCTGCCCGCCGAGCTGACGGCCCAGTCCCCGGGCGCCGAGCCGCCTGTGCTGGATTCGTCCTCGGTGGTGCTGCTGACCGGCGGCGCCCGCGGTATCACCGCCAAGGTCGCCCTGGAGATCGCCCGTCGGCACGGCGCGCACATCGAGCTGGTCGGCCGGACGGCGCCGCCAGCCGGCCCGGAGGACCCGGCCACGGCCGCCGCCGCGGACGCGCCGGCGCTGCGCCGGGCGCTCATCGCCACTGGCATGCGCCGCCCGGCCGAGATCGAGGCGCGCGTCGCCCGGCTGCTCGCCGGGCGCGAGGTGCGCGCCACCCTCGCCGAGCTCGGCCGGACCGCGGCGAGCGTGCGCTACCACGCCGTCGACGTCCGCGACGGCGCCGCGGTGCGGGCCGTCGTCGCCGATGTCTACGCGCGCCACGGCCGGCTCGACGGCGTCGTCCACGGCGCCGGGGTGCTCGAGGACCGGCTGGTGAAGGACAAGACGCCCGACTCGTTCGCGAGGGTGTATTCGACGAAGGTCGACGGGGCGCGGGCGCTGCTCGCCGCGCTGCGCCGTGACCGGGGCCCGCGCTTCGTCGCCCTGTTCGGCAGCGTCGCGGGAGTCTTCGGCAACCGCGGTCAGGTCGACTACGCGGCCGCCAACGACACCCTGGACACGCTGGCGCACGCGCACGCCGGTGTCCTCACGACCTCCGCTGATCTGGCGGGAACCCCGGGCCGGGTCGTCAGCGTCGACTGGGGACCGTGGCGCGCCGAAGGCGGCGGCATGGTCTCCGCCGAGCTGGAGCGCGAGTACGCCCGGCGGGGCATCGGCCTGATCGAGCCGGCCGAGGGCGTCGACGCGCTGCTGCGCGAGCTCGCCGCACCCACCGGCCCGGCGCAGGTCGTCTATATGTGCGGCGAGGTGGACGCCTTCTATGGCTGATCATCTCAGGGAAGGCGCATCGGGGGCCTCTGTCGCCGACGATCCGATCGCGATCGTCGGCATGGCCGCGCTGTTCCCCGGCGCGGGCGGCCTGGACCAGTACTGGTCCAACATCGTCGGCGGCGTGGACGCGATCCGCGAGGCCCCGCCCGGCCGGTGGGACGACGAGTTCCACCGGCCCGAGGCGGCCGCCCCACCGCCGCCGGGGACGCCGCGGGCTGACCGGCTTTACACCCGCCGCGGCGGTTTCGTCGACGAGCTCGCCACCTTCGACCCGACCGAGTTCGGCATCATGCCACTCGCGGTCGAGTGGGCCGAGCCCGACCAGATGCTGGCGCTGCGGCTCGCCGCCGAGGCCATCGCCGACGGCGGCGGCCAGGACGCCCTCGGCGATCGCGAGCGGGTCGGCGTCGTCCTCGGTCGCGGCGGTTACTTCGGCCCCGGGTTCGCCCGCATCGAGCAGCGGGTCAAGACCGCCCGCCAGGTCGCGGTGACGCTGCGCGAGGTGCTGCCGGACCTGCCGGAGGAGGCGATCGAGCGGGTCCACGCGGCGTTCGTCGCGAAGCTGGGACCGGAGCGGCCCGAGGCGGCCATCGGGCTGGTGCCGAACCTCGCCGCCTCCCGGATCGCCAACCGGCTCGACCTGCGCGGCCCGGCGTACACCGTCGACGCGGCCTGCGCCTCGTCGCTGATCGCCGTCGACGCCGGCATCCGCGAGCTGCGCCTGGGCCGGGCCGACACGATGCTGGTCGGTGGCGCGCACATCGTGCACGAGCCGACCTTCTGGAGCACGTTCGCGATGCTGCGGGCGCTCTCACCCTCGCAGCAGATCCGCCCGTTTGACCGGACGGCCGACGGAGTGCTGATCGGCGAGGGCGTCGGCCTGCTCATGCTGCGCCGGCTCTCGGATGCGCAGAGCGCCGGCGACCGTGTCTATGCCCTGATCCGCGGCACCGGGATCGCCAGCGACGGCCGTACCTCCTCGCTCATGGCGACCGCCTCGGCCGGCCAGACGCTCGCCGTGCGCCGCGCCTGGGCGGACGCCGGCCTCGACCCGCGCGCCCCGGGCGCCGTCGGGCTGATCGAGGCACACGGCACCGCCACCCCGAACGGCGACGCCGCCGAGCTCGCCACCCTGGGCGAGGTGTTCGGCCCGCTGGACCCGGCCGCGCAGGTGATCGGTGTCGGCTCGGTCAAGTCCATGATCGGGCACACTATGCCGGCCGCCGGCGCCGCCGGCCTGATCAAGGCCGCCCTCGCGCTGCACCACCGCACGCTGCCGCCGACACTGCACTGCGACGACCCGCACCCCGCCTTCGCCGGCACCCGGTTCGCCCCGGTGCTGGCGGCCACCCCCTGGGACGAGCCCGCCGGCGGCGGGCCGCGCCGCGCCGGGGTGAACGCCTTCGGCTTCGGCGGCATCAACGCGCACGCCGTCCTGGAGCAGGCCACCGACCGGCCCGCGCCGTCCCCGGCGGCCACGTTTCCCGTCCCGGCCGCCAGGCCCGCCGCCTCGGCGGTGTCCGCCGCCGCGACGCCCGCGGGCTCGCCGTCGCCGACGGTGGCCGGAGTGGCAATGGCCGGCGCGACGGCGGCCAGGACGGCGACGGTCGCGCCAGCCGGGCTCGCGGCCGACCCCGGAGCCGAAGCGGTCCTGCTGCTCGCGGCGGCGACGCCGGCCGAGCTCGCGGCCCAGCTCGACGTGCCGGACGAGGAGCTGCTCGCCCGCGACGACGCCGCCGCGGCACCGACGGGCGGCCCGTGCCGGCTCGCGCTGGTCGCGCCGACCCCGCGCCGGCTCGCGCTTGCCCGCACGATCGTCGCCCGCGGCACCCCGTGGCGCGGCCGCAACGACCTCTGGTTCACCCCGTCGCCGCTGCTCGCCGGGCCGGGCCCGGCCGCGGCGGCCCAGCCCGCGCAGGCGGGAAAGCTGGCCTTCCTGTTCTGCGGGCTGGAGGACAAGTTCGAGCCGCGCATCGACGACGTCTGCGCGCACTTCGGCCTGCCACTGCCAGACCTGGGCCAGACCGGCGTGCTCGGCGGCCACGGCAGGGCCAGCGTCGAGGTGGGCCGGGTGCTCGACCTGGTGCTGCGCCGGCTCGGGATCGTCCCCGACGTGGTCGGCGGGCACAGTGTCGGCGAGTGGAACGCGATGATCTCGTCGGGCATGGTCCCGAACGACTTCGTCGACGCGTTCATCGGCGGGTTCGACCCGGCGTCGCTCGAAGTGCCTGGCGTGTGCTTCGGCGCGGTCGGCTGCGGCGTCGAGATGGTCGACGAAGCGATCGCGGGTCTGCCCGACGTCGTCGTCTCGCATGACAACTGCCCGCACCAGTCGGTCATCTGCGGGCGCGAGGCGAGCGTCACCGAGGCGCTGGCCCGGCTGCGCGCGCGGGGTGTCCTCGGGCAGGTGCTGCCGTTCCGCTCCGGCTTCCACTCCCCGTTCCTGCGGCCCTACCTCGACATCGAGCGCTCGCCGCTGGCCACGATGCCGCTCGCGGCGGCGGACATGCCGATCTGGTCGGCGACGACCGTCGCGCCCTACCCGGACGAGCCGGCGGCGATCCGCGACCTGACCGTGCGCCACCTGCTCGAGCCGGTGCGGTTCCGCGCGCTCACCGAGCGGCTGCACGATGCCGGTGTCCGCATGTTCCTGCAGGTCGGCGTCGGCACGATCGCCGGCTTCGTCGACGACACGCTGGCCGGCCGGCCGGACCACGTGACCGTCGTGTCCAACTCCCCGAAGCGTTCCGGGCTGGACCAGCTGCGCCGGGTCGCGGCGGCGGTATGGGCCGAGGGCGGTGCGCCGCGCCTCGACCTGCTGCCCTGCCGCCACCGTCCCGCCGCCGCGGAGCCCGCGACCACGCCGGCGGTCGCCACGGCCGCGCCAGCCGTGCCGACGGGCTCGGCTCCGGCGCCGCGTCGTGGCGGACGGCCCATGCTGCTGCGGCTGGGTTCACCGATGGTCCGGCTCGGGGCGGACGCCCCCGCGTTGCTGGCGGACGCCCGGCCCGACGAGCCGGCGGCCGCTGCGCCGGCCGCCCGTCCGGCGGCCGGCGTGGCCGTGCCCACGGCGCGCTCAGGCGCCGCCACGTCTCACCTGCCGCCGGCGGGCGCGGCGGCGGCCCGGTCCGCGGATGCCGATCTCCTCGCCCTGGCCGGTGCCGTGGCCGGCCGCGGCAGTCACCCGGTGCTGGCCGAGTTCGGCCTGGCGATCGCCGAGACCGCGGCGGTGCTCGCGGATGTCCAGGCACGGTGGGACGGCCGGACCGCGGGCTTGCCTGTACCGGCGTCAACCAGGGCACTGACGTCCGTGCCCGGTGCGTTGGCGCGCGCCGCCGCGCCGTCGTCCGCCGCGTCGCCGGCACCCCCGGTGGCGGCGCCCGCGGCTCGAGACCACCGGCCGGCCCTCGCCGGCGGGAATGGCGCCGGCTCTGGCTCCGGACAGGATGCCGCCGGCCGGACGGGCGCCCGGACCAGCCTCGCGGGTGGTGCCGGCGCCGGGGCGGGAGTCGCTGGCGGCGGCACGGGGAGCCTCGGGCCGATCACCACGACGGTTCGCCGGACGCTGTCGCTGGCCGAGCTGCCACACGTCATCGACCACTGCTTCTACCGGCAGCCCCCGGGCTGGACGGACCTGTCCGACCGGTTCCCGGTGATGCCGATGACGGCCGTCCTGCAGATGATGATCGACGAGGCGCGGGCGTTCCAGACCTCCCGGCTCGGGGAATCCCATCCGGGAGGGACCCCCGGGGACATAGTGGTCGCCGCCGTCCGCGACGTCCGGGCGCTGCGCTGGGTGGCGATCGAGCCGCCGGTCGAAGTGACGATCTCCTGTACGACGCTGCCCGACGGCGCGGTCCGGGTGTCGATGGACGGCTACGCCCGGGTGACCGTGGTGTTCGCCGACGCGTACCCGCCGGCTCCGACCCAGACGTCCTCGTCCGCCGACCTGCTCCCGCACACCTCCCGGCCCGGCTTCCGGACCTCCCAGCAGACCTCCCAGATCGCTTACCTCCCCGATCGGCTCCGCCGATCGAGCAGGGACCCTGTCGCCGATCCGGCAGGAACCCCGGGCTTCGCCGATCCGGCAGGAACCCCGGAGCCGACGGGAGTCCCGGGTCCGCTGCCCGGCGAGACGCCGTCACCGCACCAGGCCGCCGAGCTGTACGGCGGGCGGTGGATGTTCCACGGCCCGAGCTACCAGGGCATCACCCACGTCGACGGCATCGCGCCGCTCGGCGCCCGCGGCCAGCTGGTGGTGACGGGCGCGCCCGGCGCGCTGCTCGACACGATCGGCCAGCTCTACGGTTACTGGGCCACCCAGCATCTCGACGTCGACTCGCTGCTGCTGCCGCAGGCCGTCACCGAGATGCGCTTCTATGGTCCGGACCCGGGGCCTGGCGAGCAGATGTCGTGCGTGGTGCGCATCCGCGACATCGCGGCCAAGACCGTCACCGCCGACCTGGAGGTAAGGGCCGCCGACGGCACGGTCTGGGCCGAGGTCACCGGCTGGACCGACCGGCGGTTCACCGCGAACGCGTGGCTGTGGCTGCTCATGCGTGACCCGGAGCGCAACACGGTCGCCGAGCCCCGCCCGGATGGCTGGGTCGTCGTCCCGGACTACTGGCGCGACATCGCCTCCCGCGAGCTGGTCGTCCGCCACTTCCTGGACGCCGAGCGCCGCCGGGTGCTTGCCGGGAAGAACCCCCGCGCGGCCAGGCAGTGGCTGCTCGGCCGGATCGCCGCCCAGGACGCGGTGCGCCGCTGGCTGTGGACGCGCGGGGCCGGCCCGGTGTGGGGCATCGAGGTCGGCATCGACAACGACCCCGCCGGCCGCCCGTTCGTCGCGCGCCTGCCCGAGCGTGCCGGCATTCCCGCCGATCCGCCGCCCAACCTCTCGATCGCGCACAAGGTGGACCTCGCGGTCGCGATGGTCGACACCGAGGGCGACGTCGGCATCGACCTGGAGACGGTGGCGCCGCGGACGCCCGGCGCGCTCGCGGCGGGCCTCACCGCCTCCGAGCGCCGCCTGCTCACCGAGCTGACCAGCGGCGCTGGCGACCCCGCCAGCGCCGGCGGCCTGGCCTCCTACACCGCCGACGCCGATCACGACGCCGACGGCGCGGACGACGGAACCGGCGACGACGCCCACACCGGGACCGGCGCCCGCGCGGAGACCGGCGACCGCACCGTGTCCCTGCAGGCCGGCACCGCCGCCGCCGCCGACGACGCCGATGAGTCCGTCCAGGTGGGGCGGGCGGCCTGGTTCGCCAGGATGTGGGCCGCCAAGGAGGCAGTCGCCAAGGCCGACGGCACCGGCCTGCAGGGACGGCCCCGCCGCTACGTCGTCGACCGGGTCATTCCGGTCGGCGCCGGTTCCACGGACACGGATACCGACCTTGCCGTCGAGACCAGCCTCGACGCCGGCCTGCTGGATCGGACCGTTCTCGGGCCGGAGCAGGCGATGGCCGACGGCATCAAGTCGCCCCCGCCGCGCCCCGTCGAGGCCAGCGCCGCGGAACCGCCGTTGCTGCTGCACGTCACCGTGCTCACAGAATCCGGCCCAGCGCACCAGCGCTGGGTGGCGCTACGTACGGTTGACAGCATGGGCCGCGTACGGCGGGAGACCGGTGGCGCCGACCCTGTGCGTATCGGTGACCACATCGTCGCGTGGACATCACTGTCCGTCGAGCGCGCCGCGCGCGTCCGCCATCCCCGAGACCCGGCGACCCCATCCACGAGTTCGCGGCCTTCCGAGGACGACCCGGTCGTCTCGGACCGGACACCCGAGGTGGGCGTCCGGCCGCGTGAGGTTTCGCCATTGTCGCGCCGGGGCTCCTCGCCGATCAGCGAAGCCGATCAGCGAGGTTCGCTTCGGTCCGAGGCCCCGAGCACCAGTGACGAAGGAGCACACACGACATGACCATTCAGGACACCCTCCGCTCAGCCGACCCGACGCTGGACGCCCTCGAAGCGAGGGTTCTCGGCGAGATCGCCGAGATGCTGCGCGACGTGATCGGCGAGGAGTACGTGGTGGACATGGAGATCACCATGGACACCTCGTTCAACGAGGACCTTGAGCTCGAGAGCATCGAGTTCGTGACGCTGGCGGACCGGATGCGGGTCACCTACGGCGACCAGGTCGACTTCGTCGGCTTCCTGGCCGAGATGGACGTTGACCGAGTGATCAACATGCGGGTCGGTGAGGTCGTCCACTTCATCGCCGACTCGCTGCGGGCTGGCGCCAAGGGTGCTTGACCGGGCCGCTTGTCGGCGGAATCGGCCGAGCTGGTACGAAGTGGTGCAGGGCCGGCGCGGCCCGCGGGGCTGGCTGGCGATGTCGGTGTGCCCGAGCGGGTCGCCGAGGAAGGAGTCCGACCGTGGCTGAGGTCGTTGCTAACGGCGTGCGCCTGCATGTCCAGCGGCTCATGCCGTCTGGCGGGCCACGCCCCGACGCCCCGGTGGTCGTCATGCTGCACGGCATGGTGATCGACAACCTGGCGAGCTTCTACTTCTCGCTTGGCAACGCGCTGGCCGACGCCGGCTGCGAGGTCATCTGCTATGACCTGCGCGGCCACGGCAAGAGCGAGCGCACGCCAAGCGGCTACGGCATCGCGACCGCGATGGCCGATTTGTCCGCCCTGCTCGACGAGCTCGGCGTCGACCGCCCGGTGCACCTCGTCGGCAACAGCTACGGTGCCACCCTCGGGCTGACCTACGGCGCCGACTTCCCCGAGCGGGTCGCGAGCCTCACCCTGATCGAGCCGCCGTTCCGCATCGAGGGCCTCGGCGAGGAGATGGCCCGCTCGCTCACCCAGGTGCTCGCCGCCATCTCCGACGAGGAAGTCGAGGAGTGGCTCACGTACAGCGCCGGGCGGGCGGTCGGCCGGATCATGCGTTCCGCGCAGTCGCTGCTGCGTGACACCACGATCGCCGAGGACATGCTCGCGACCGCGCCGTTCTCGCCCGACCGGCTGCGTGCCCTGCCAGTACCGGTGCTCGCCATCTACGGCGGCAACTCCGAGATCATGGAGCAGGGCGACGGCCTGGCGAGGCTCGTGCCGGACTGCACCCTGGTGGTGCTCGAGCGCCACACCCACATGGTGCTGCGGGAGGCCGTCGACTACCTGCGCGTGCTGCTGCGCTGGTGGCTGCTGCACCGCGACGAGCAGATGCCGCAGTACACCCACCGCGGCGGCCAGACGTTCGAGCTCGCCGACTGGGTGCTTTCCCGCTCGGTCCCGTCGGACCTCAACGCCGAGCGGCGGGCCTCGTCGGCCTCGGGCGACGCTGAGGGGCCGGGCGACGCGTCCCCAGAGGTGCCTGTGGCGGCCGGCGCAACCTCCGCGGCCTCCGCCGCGTCCTCCGGGGTGTCGGGCGAACAGTGACGCAGAGGGTGGCGCGAATGGCGGTCGCGCGGGGCCCGTCCGCTGTGCCGGCCGCGCCGGTCTCCGGCCGCGCGGGGCTCCGCCCGGGTCCCCAGCGAGCCCGCGCCGGCGGACCGCTGGAGAGGTGTTTCGGCCAGATCCTCGGGGAGTGATGTCGACGTGGGTCGCATCCTGTTCGTCGTCCCGCCATTGGCCGGGCATGTGTACCCGGCCGTCGGGATCGCCGGCGAGCTGACCGACCGCGGCCACGAGGTCGCCATCGCCGGCCACGCCAGCGTCGTGCGCCCGCTGGTGCCCGCGCCGCTGCGGCTTGTCGAGCTGCCCGAGGAGATCACCTCGGGGGAGCGCGCCGAGATCGAGGAGAAGTCGCGCCGCCAGCGCGGCACCGGCTCGTTCAAGTTCCTCTGGGAGGACTTTCTCCTGCCGCTGGGCACGGCGATGGCCAGGGATCTGGAACCGGTTGTCGACGACTTCCGCCCCGACATCGTCGTCGTCGACCAGCAGGCGGTCGGCGGCGCGCTGCTCGCCCGCCGCCGCCGGCTGCGGTGGGTCACGCTCGCGACCACGTCCGCCGAGTTCGACAACCCCTATGGGGTGATGGCCGCCGTCGGCCAGTGGGTCGACGACCGGCTGCGCGAGTTCCAGCTCGCGTCCGGGGTGCCGGCCGAGGAGGCCGGCCGCGGCGACCTGCGCTTCTCCGACCTGCTGACACTCGTGTGCTCGGTGACCGAGCTGCTGCGCATGCCGGACGCGGTGGCGGCGCTCCCGCCCGGGACGGTGTTCATCGGCTCGGGCGCCGGGCTTCGCCAGCCGCTGGCCGACTTTCCCTGGTCGTGGCTCGATCCGGCCCGGGCCAAGGTACTGGTCTCGCTCGGCACCGTGACCCGGGAGACGGGCGGGCGGTTCCTGCGCGTCGCGGCCGAGGCGCTGGCCGGGATGACCGGCCAGGTGCAGACCATCATCGTCGCCCCGCCCGGCATCGTCGACGACCTGGCCGCCGCGGCGCCCGCCGACGTGCTGGTCCGTGACAAGGTGCCGCAGCTGGAGCTGATGGGCCATCTGTCGGCCGTCGTCTGCCACGCCGGCAACAACACCGTCTGCGAGGCCCTGTCCCAGGGCGTCCCGCTGGTGGTCGCGCCCGTGCGCGACGACCAGCCGATGATCGCCGAGCAGGTCACCCGGGCGGGCGCGGGGCTTCGGGTCCGCTTCGGCCTGGTCAACGCCGCCGGCGTCGCCGCCGCCGTCGCCTCGGTGCTCGACGACCCCGCGTACCGGTCGGCCGCGCGGCGGCTGCGCGACGACTTCGCCTCGGCCGGAGGTGTCGCCGCCGGCGCCGCGCACATCGAGAAGCTGCTGCCGTGACGGGGGGAACGGCGCGAGCGGCGGCCAGCCAAAGGGTGCGCGAAAATGCTCTTTCTTCGCGCATCCGGCGGCTCTTGCTCTCGGTGTCACTACAGGAGGGCCAAAGGGCGCGCGAAAATGATCTTCCTTCGCGCGCCCGGCGGCTCTTGTTCCCGGTGTCACTACAGGCTGGCGCGCCGGCGGCGGGATAGATCGTGGCGACGCTGCTCTGGTGGGCGCCGATCCTCGTCGTCGTCGGCCTGCTGACGAACGGGGTGCGGCTGCGCGGCCGGCTGCGCAGGCTGGACACGCTGCCCGCCTCCGGGCGGCCCGTCGACCCGGACCACCTTTTCGTCTGTGCCGCCGGCGTCCAGCTCACCGAGGCGGCCAGGCGGGCCGCGAGCTACCACGCCAGTCGGGAACGGCTCGACGTGCTCGACCTGGTGCCCGCCGACCTGACCATCGAACGGGCGCTGGACGTGGCCCGGATGGTCGACACCCGCACCTATCGGAACGACCGGCTCGCGCCGGGGCGGGGGGCGTTCCAGGCGCTGCTGGTGCGTGCCGAGGTCGCCCACCGTGCCGGCGTCGAGGCACGCGAGGACTACACCCCGGTCGAGCTCGTCGAGATCACCGAGCGGCTCAAGCGGCACGCCCCGGCGAGCACCGACCTCGCCGTGCTGCCAGGGCTGGGAGCCGCCCGTGACGACGGCGCCACCCGGGTACGGGTGCAACGGCGGTCGTGGAACGCCATCAAACCGGTCAACATGTACCTGCCGACCGTGCGCGACGTCGCGACCGGCATCGGTGTGCACCTCAACCGGCCGTGGGGTCTCGCCGCGACGGCGCTGTTCTGGTGCCAGCCGTTCTTCGTCTGTGCCGGGCGGGTGCCGGTCGCGCCGCGCGACCTGATCCGCAGCCCGATCGTGCGGATTACCGCCGGGCTGGAGTACACGGTCAGCACGGTGCGGGCCTGGCGGAAGGCCCAGCGCTCCGCCGCGGAGGCGAAGGCGGCCGGCCTGCCGCCCGACCCGGTGAAGGCACAGGCCAAGGCACAGGCCACCGCCCGGCGCGAACGCTATCAACGGGCGTTCGCGGCCGGCCCCGAGCCCTTCTTCGCGGATCGCCGTCCTGACTGCCCGTGGTGCGGTTCGTTCGAGCTGGTGGTCCGGCTGGCCTCTCGCGACCTCGAGCTGCGCAAGCCCGGCCGGTTCCAGCTCGACGAGTGCCTTGTCTGCGCGCATGTCTTCCAGAACCCGCGGCTGACACCGGCCGGGCGGGTGCTCTACGAGCGTGACCGCCAGGACGGCATGAACGAGACGCGCGCCCAGGCCGCCGTCGCGGCGGGCGCGGCCCGGCTGCGCGCCAGAGCCGAGCTGATGCGCCCGTTCGTGCTGCCGCGAGCCTGGCTCGACGTCGGCGCCGGCGTCGGCTCGTTCTGCAACGTGGCCCGCTCGGTGTGGCCGCGCACCGTGTTCGACGGGGTGGGCCCGGCGGACACGATCGGCGAGGCGCGCCGGCGCGGCTGGGTCGACCGGGCCTACCCGGCGAGCTTCGCCGACATCGCCGAGGCGGTCACCGGCCAGTACGACGTCATCAGCATGTTCGGCTACCTGGAACGCAGCAGGGACCCGTCCGAGGATCTCGACGCGGCGGCGAAGGCGCTCGGCCCCGGCGGCTATCTGGTGATGGAGATCGTGAATCCCGCCGCCCTGGGGGCCCGCCTGCTCGGGCGGCTGTGGCGGGGCTGGGGTGTGCCGGGGGTGCGCCAGCTCATCCCGGTCGACAACCTGGTCGCCGCGCTGGCGGACCGCGGGATGCGCACCGTGCTGATCCAGTTCGGCGAGGCGCACGAGCCCGGCGACCTGCTCGCCGCGGTCGGGCTCGCCACCCAGGCGCTGATCCCGAGCCCTACACTGCCCTGGCTGCCCGGATCGCCGTATTCGCCGGTCCGCTGGCTGGCCCGCGGCGTGGTGCTGACGGCCGCCGCCGCGCCGGCGATCCTCGCGGGTCTCGCCGGTGCCGTACTGGTGTCCTTCCTGCGCAAGGGCGAACGCTCCAACACCTACCGCGTCGTCGCTCGCCTCGACGCTTGAGGCGGGGGCTTGGGGGGCGCTGGGCGTCCCGCCAGCCCCCGCCTTCGGTCGTCTGATGGCGTTATCGGAGAACTGTTGCTTTGGGGTTGGTTATCCACAGATGTCATGTTGGGCTTGAATGCGCCATTAGCCGTGTTCATCGTGCTTCTCATGACTACCGACCGGGCCCAGCGCGGCCATGCCGTCCAGAACGAGACGTCCTTCGTCGACATCAGCTCCACGGGCGAGGTGGGTACGCCGGCCGGCGGGCTGCTGCCCGCGCCGCGCGCCGGCGAGGCGGGCGACGAACCGGCGGCGGGGCTCGCCGCCGGGCGCGCCGGTGTGCTGACCGTCAAGGAGGCGCTGGCCGCCGGCCTCACTCGTGCCGAGATCCGCCGCCGCGTCGACAGTGGCTACTGGCAGCTGTACTCCGGCGACGTCGTCGTCACCCAGCCCGGCCCCCTGACACTGATCCAGCGCCTGTGGTGCGCACTCGTGTCGATCGGCCCGGACGCCCTGCTCGGCGGCTCGTCGGCCGCGGCCCTGGGCGGGCTGCGCGGTTGTGAGGAACCGTGGCTGACCGTCCTGCTGGCGTCCGGCCGCCGCGTCACCCCGCGCCCCGGGGTGAGGATCCGGGCGACCGCCCGGCTCGGCGACGAGGATCTCCACCTCGACAGCTGGCCGCCGCGCACGGCGCTCCCACGCTCGGTGGTCGACATGGCCGAGTGGGCGCCCAGCCACGACGAGGCTCGCAGGATCCTGGCGCTCGCGGTGGCCAGCGGGATCGTCGAGTCCGACGAAGTGCGCTCGGCGCTTGCCCGCCGCGGGCCGATCAGCCGGCGGCAGGTGATCAGCGATGCCCTCGACGATCTCGACGCCGACGCCCCGTGGGTGCCCGACCTGCTCTACCAGCGGATCGAGGACCGCTTTGGGCTGCCGCCCGGCCGGCGGGGCCGGCCCGACTCGCGTGGCGCGGGTCGACTCGACGTCTGCTACGAGCCCTGGCGGGTCCACGTCGAGCTGGGCATGATCGCGGCGACGGGCATCCGCACCGCCGCCGTGCCGCCCGCGCCCCCGCCCCCGCCCGCGACGGCGACGGCGACGGCCCCAGGCTCGCGGGGCGGCCGGGTGGCGCGGTCGGTGCCGGCCGGAATCCAGCTGGTCACCCATCCGGGCCAGACCGGCCGGCGTGCTGGCCAACTGGTGCTGCGCGTGCCCATCCGGATCCTGCGCGAAGAGCCCGATCGCGTCGGCGCCGCGGTGGCGAGTGCGCTGCGCCAGCGCGGCTGGACCGGCGCGCACTCCCGGCTTGCTCGAGGTACCGGCGTTCGCGTACCCGGCTTCGCGTCCGCGCTCACGCCGAAGCTGGACCAGGCGTTCGGCCCGGCGCTGGGCGTGGATTCGGCCGGGTTCGGCCCGCTCGCGGACTCCGCCACCGTGCCGCGTGCGTGGGCGTGACGAGGAAAGCCGTGACGGCGGCCCGTGGGTTGTCGTACCGTCCGGGACGAACGAACCGCGGGAGCTTCCACCTCATGGGGCTGAGAGGGCGGCTGGGCATCGGGCCCGGGGCCGCCGACCGCCGAACCTGTCCGGGTAATGCCGGCGTAGGGAGCTTTCTCATGGCGCAGTCCGCCCGTCCCACCCCTGTGTCCACCGGCACCGCCGTGCCCACCACCCACCCCCCACTGCCGGGCAGCCGGCGGGCCTACCTCATAGGCCCGTCCGGCGCCGGCGGCGCGCTGCGTGTCCCGATGCGGGAGGTGCCGCTGTCCACGGGCGAGTCCGTGGTCCTCTACGACACCTCCGGCCCTTACACCGACCCGGACGTCACCATCGACGTCCGGCATGGCCTCGCCGCGGGCCGCGCACCGTGGATCGAGGCCCGCGGCGACACCGTCGAGGCACCTGGCCGGCCGCTCGCGGCCGACGGCCAGACCGCTGGCCGGCGCGCCGCCGATCCGTTGGCGGGCCGACGGGAGCCCCGGGTCTCGCCGGTCCCGCGGGCCCTCCGGCGGCGGGCGGCGCCCGGCGTCGCGGTCACGCAGCTCGCCTACGCCCGACGTGGCGAGATCACCCGGGAGATGGAGTTCGTCGCCGTCCGGGAGGGGCTCGCGCCGGAGTTCGTCCGCGACGAGATCGCCGCCGGGCGGGCCGTGCTCCCGGCGAACATCAACCACCCCGAGTCCGAGCCGATGGCGATCGGCCGCAACCTGCTCGTGAAGATCAACGCCAACATCGGCAACTCGGCGGTCTCCTCCTCGATCGAGGAGGAGGTCGAGAAGATGGTCTGGGCGACCCGCTGGGGCGCGGACACCGTGATGGACCTGTCCACCGGTCACGACATCCACACCACCCGAGAGTGGATTATCCGCAACTCACCCGTCCCCGTCGGCACGGTGCCGATCTACCAGGCGCTGGAGAAGGCCGGCGGCCGTGCCGAGGATCTCTCCTGGGACCTGTACCGGGACACCGTCATCGAACAGGCCGAGCAGGGCGTCGACTACATGACCGTCCACGCCGGGGTGCTGTTGCGCTACGTACCGATGACCGCGCGCCGGCGCACCGGGATCGTCTCCCGTGGCGGGTCGATCCTTGCCGCCTGGTGTCTGGCGCACCACGAGGAGAACTTCCTCTACACCCACTTCGCCGAGCTGTGCGAGATCCTGCGCGCCTACGACGTGACCTTCTCACTCGGCGACGGGCTGCGCCCCGGCTCGATCGCCGACGCGAACGACGACGCTCAGCTCGCCGAACTCGCGACGCTCGGCGAGCTGACCCGCATCGCCTGGGAGCACGACGTCCAGGTCATGATCGAGGGCCCCGGGCACGTCCCGATGAACAAGATCAAGGAAAATGTGGATCTGCAGCGCGAGCTGTGCCACGACGCGCCCTTCTACACGCTCGGGCCGCTCACCACGGACATCGCGCCCGGGTACGACCACATCACCTCGGCGATCGGCGCCGCGATGATCGGCTGGCACGGCACCGCGATGCTCTGCTACGTCACCCCGAAGGAGCACCTGGGCCTGCCGGACCGCGACGACGTCAAGGCCGGCGTCATCGCCTACAAGATCGCCGCGCATGCGGCGGACGTCGCCAAGGGCCACCCCGGCGCGCAGGCCTGGGACGACGCCCTGTCCGCCGCCCGGTTCGACTTCCGCTGGACCGACCAGTTCAGCCTGGCTCTCGACCCGGAGACCGCGCAGGCCTTTCACGACGAGACCCTGCCGGCCGCTCCGGCCAAGTCGGCCCACTTCTGCTCCATGTGCGGCCCGCACTTCTGTTCCATGAAGATCACCCAGGACGTCCGCCGCTACGCCGAGGAACACGGCCTCGACTCCACCGAGGCAATCGAGGCCGGGCTACGAGAAAAGGCCGCCGAATTCACGGCACACGGCTCGCAGCTCTACCCGCCGACCCCCACCCCGCGGACCCGCTGACGCGGTTCGCATCCCCCGCGAGCCGGCCGGGCACGCTTGTCTTCCCGCCCCACACGGGTGGGGATCAGGGGCGCCGGCCGGCTCGCGTACGGCTCGCGTACGGCTCGCGCTCGGCGTCCGTTCGTGGCCACCCAGGTATTCGAGGGACGAGGGCGTCGACTTCGGGCCGGCCCCCGCCCGAGCCACGCACCGCGTGGCCGAGCCGCAGGTGATGCTCTGTCAGCGAGACGCGGCCCGGGCTTCGGCGAGCGCCGTTCGGCTGAGCTGGTCGGCGGCCCGGGTTGTCTCCGGCAGGCGATATCTAGGGCACAGCTCCAGCACCCACCGACAAGCGGAGTCAAGATTGGTCCGGTGCCCGACCGACACGTACACCTCGCGGGTACCGTCGCGAGTCCGCAGCGCAGCTCCCACCGGCTCGCCGTCGACCATGATTGGCGTCCGTTCGCCCCGACGCCCCCCGGGCGAGGAGTGCTCACCCACGAACTGCGTCTTCGCCACGCCGATCGTCGGCAGGTCCACGGTGACGCCGAGATGGCAGGCCAGCCCGAACCGTCGGGGGTGGGCTATGCCATGCCCGTCGCACACCAGCAGATCGGGCGGCGAGGTCAGCTGTGGGAGGACGGTGTCCCATGCGTCGAGCAGTGGCGGCAGTTCCCGGAATGACAGCAGGCCCGGGATGTAGGGGAAGGCGGCCCGGCCAACCGCCGTGGCCGATGCGACCACATCCCAACCTGGTACGGCGAGGACGACGACCGCGCCCGCGACCAAATCGGAGTCAGTGTCGTATGCGACGTCAAAGCCAGCCACCCTTCTGACCAGGTCCGGGCCGGGCGCGTCAACCTGGACGAGCCGACGTAGCTCGGCCTGCAGCGCCTCAGCATCCTCGATCCGCCTCACCACAACCCCTCGTCCTGCCCCAAGGCCAACTCGCGCGACCGAGCCGAGTGAGGGTCAGCCTAGCTCGGTCCCGTCCTCGGACCAGCGCTTCCTGAGGACGACTTTGGCATGGTCGTACTGTGTCTCGGATTCCAGCTGGCCGTTCGGATACCAGGTCCGACCGATGCCGTCCCGGGCACCGTCGACGTTCCAGTACTCGGATTTGATCGATCCGTCGGGGTGGAACGTACGCTCCGGCCCTCTGAGGCGCCCGTTTCCATAAGTTTCAATCTTACGGAGCTGACCGTTTGCGTGGTAACCGACCGCCTCGCCAGTGAAAAGCTCCCCTTCATAGACGACAAAAAGATCGTCCGTGTAGTCGATGTCGTCGATATCTACCGAACGAACTGGATCTGCTTCGATCACTGTCTTCTCCATTCGTCAATCGGAAGCTTCCCGGGGATGGACTCCACGCCCCCGCCCTCGCCTCCGAGGATAGCTGTACAGTTCGGGCAACAAGGAGCGGCCGTCTTGTCGTCCGGCCGGTAGGGAAAACGATTGTCCACGAGCATTTCACCAAGCGATTCGGGGGTCACTTGATATCCCATCGCCTCCCGGTCGTACAGTGCGCGACTGGCATTGAGTACCTCGGCGTGAGTGCCCGGGACGGAGAAGTGAGGGAATCCGCCCTGCGCGCCATCGCCATACTGATAGGCATCAGGTTTCTCTGCCGCCGCGGCTGTCAGTCCATCGACACGCTCCTGAAGGATCGGGTGAAGATCTGCCGGACCTACCTCCCCCTGGTTGATGGCTTCATATGCGCGACCGGTACGGGTGTCCAAAAGGACGGACGTAACAGGAGCCACCTCATCCTTCCTTATACTTCCGTCCCGACGCGCGTCCCGATATCCATCCGTCCGTTCATCGGCGAGTCCGTGAAGGTAGTCGCGGACGGGCCTCCCATCGACCGATTCGACAAGGCCATTCTCGCCCCGCTGGACGTCCGCCTCGTCCAGTTTCGGAAGTGGGTCTGTCTTACTGAGCGGCGACTCGGGCCACGGTGAACCGTCCGGCTTGGTCGAAACTGCGTCAGGGTCGATGGGTGTGTCGTTCGCATCCTGCCGGTCGCCGGGTGTCTGGACATCACCGGTCTCGTCCCCGTCGATGCCGGTGGCGGGTTTGCCGGGGCTTGCGGGTCCGTCACCGATGGAGCCTCCATCGCCACCGCCTCGGCCAAAATCGCCGTCCCCCGGGCCGCCGCTCTGGGCGCCGTCGTCGGCGCTGCCTATAGACACGCTGTCGTCGGACGCGGTGACGCCAGGGTCTTCGCCCATGTCAGGGGGCGGGTTCTCGGCGGGGGCGACGTCGACCACCTCGGCCTGGTCTATGTCGTCGGCGGACTCGTCGATCTCGTTCGCGGTCTGGGCCTGAGCTTCTGGGGTGATGCCTTCGTGCTCAGGATGCACGGTGGGATCGGCGTCGGCCGGGTCGGCAATTTCTATCGTCTGTGTGAGGCCGTCGGAACTGGTCGCCGTTGCGCTGTCGGCGGCGGCGTTCGGGGTCTCGGCCTGGCTGGTAGGTGGGGTTTCTTCCGTACGGTCCGGTGTATTTTTGCTCTGATCGACAGAGCTGTTCTCGCCGTCGGCTTCGGTCTCGGTCCGGTTATCCGAGTTGGCAGAGTGATCGCCGTTATGGTCGTTTTCGATGGTGGCGGCGTCGGCTGTGTCGTCGGTGGAGCTGTTCCAGTTCGTGGTGTCGGTCGGGCTGTCGCCGTCGAGATTGTCGGTGTTCTGGATTTTCGCGGGGCCCTCGGAGGCGGTGTCGTTCTGGGTGTTCTTATCGTGGTCGACGGTGTTGGTCGGGCTGTCGCCGTCGAAGGCCGTTTCTGGTTGCGGAGTGTGCGGATTTTTGTTCGTGGGGTCCTGTGTATTTGTGGTGTCTTCGACCGAGTTATTATCCCTGTCGATGTCTGTCCTGGATTGGTCGTTTTCGACGGTGGGGGCGTCGGCTGTGTCGCCGGTGGAGCCGTTCCGGTTCGTGGTGTCGTTCTGGCCGTCGCCGTCGAAGGCCGTTTCTGGCTGCGGGGTGTGTGGAGTTTCTTTTGTGCTGTCTTGTGTGTTCGCGTGTTCGGCGGTGCTGTTGTGGCCGTCTGTATTGCCTTGGTCGTTCTCATTGGTGGCGGCGTCGGCTGTATCGTCGGTGGAGCTGTTCTGATCCGTGGTGTCGGTCGGGCTGTCGCCATCGAAGGCTGCTTCTGGGCGTTCACTGGATGTGTCCGGGGGCGGTGGTGGCGGGGGAGGGGGCGGGGCGTCGGTCGTCGTCGACGAGTCGGTTGCCATTCGCGGTCAGCTCCCGCCGCCGGCCACGTGCTTCTCCATCAGGTGGGCGATCTGGAGGTGCAGCTTCTCCAAGTCGTCCGCCGCGCAGGCGAGCCGCAGCGCGGTGCCTAGGTGCTCGGCGGACGTCCCGCCGGCGAGCACCCGCACGGCGGTGGCGAAGCCGCTGGTCGTGAGGTCGCCGAGGGCGACGGCGTTCGTACCGGGGGCGTAGTGCACGCTGCCGCGGAGCTCGTCGAACTGCGCGGGAACGGTCGCCGCGAGCAGCGACAGACCACGGCGACGCCAGCTGGGCGTGTCTGGGTGTGGGCGGTCCGCGCCGGGCTGATGGCGTGCCGCGGCCAGCGTCTGGCGGACGTCCATCCAGCGGTACTGGCCGGCGGTCCAGCGGCGGGTGTCGGCGTCGTCCATCGGGGCGCCGACGAGGAGCCGCCGGAGGGTGTCCGCGAGTCGGGTGGCGAAGTCGTCCGGGTCGACGTAGCCGCGTAGCAGCCTCGCCCGGGCCGCGACCGCCCGGTCGACGGCGTGCGCGAGCAGGCAGTCCCGGGTGCGTTCCGGCAGGGCCAGCAGCTCGTCGCGCAGCGCGGTCACGGGCGCGGGTGGCTGCTGGCCGATCAGGTGCGCGAGGCCGATGACCTGGTGGGCGGCGACCGCCTCGACCCAGACGACGAGGCGCGGATCCTCGGCCACGTGGGACGCGTCGTTGATCTGCCAGAGCGTGCAGGCAGTGCTCTGGCAGTCCTGGCCGCAGAGCTCGCTGCGTCGTCCTCCGAGCGGGGCGTCGTCGTAGCGGGCGCCGGCCGGCGTCTCCCGGCGGGCGCCCGGCGTCATCCGGGTGAGCACCGGGCGGTCCATCCCGTCGACCGCGACCGCGGCCACACCCGGCGGGAGCGACACCACCAGTTCGGACTGCTCCTCGCGCAGGTTCATGGTCGCGCCGACGGCCAGCCGGTCCTCGGCCGACGGCAGCCGGTGCATGACCTTCAACGCGGTGTTCTTCAGGACGTCGGGGAGGATCTTCGACGGGATCTGCTCGACGACGAGCACGCCCTCGCCGTAGGCGCGGATCTCGGCGAGCAGCGATGCGAACAGCTCGACGGCGGCGGCCGCCGGGCCGTCCTCGACGTTCTTGAGCAGCCGGTGCGCCTCCTCGACGACGAGCACGTGACGCAGCTCGTCGGTCCCGGTGTTGCCCCACCTGACCCGCAGGTGCTCGACGATCCGGATCAGGACCGCGCCGATGAGGAACGCCTTGTCCTGGTCGTTGGTGATGTCCTCGAGCTCGAACACGACGTTGCGGGTCAGCAGCTCGGCGATGTCGAGCGGATGGCCGCCCTCGAAGAACCGGCCCGGCCGGCCCTCGCGCAGCGAGCCGATCCGGATGTCGACGAAGCCGCGGACGTTGTCGGTGATCTCCTTGCCGTAGCCGATGTTCTCGACCACGACCGTGGCGGTGCGTTGCAGGTCGCCGAGTGTCGGGTAGCGCCGGCGCGCTGGTTCCAGTGGCTCGTCGTCGCGGAAACGCGGCCGGTGCTGCGGGCGCATCCGGTCGGCGATCAGGTCCCAGCCTGCCTCGGTGTAGCAGACGGTCAGCGCTTTGGAGAGCACCTGCGGGAACGGTTCCTGCGCCTCGAACGCGGCCAGGAACAGCGCGCGGACCAGGTCGATATGGCTCTGCACCGGGAACCCGGGCTCGGGTTCCAGCGGGTTGAGCCCGGCCGGCGGGGCGTCGTACTGGCCCGGCTTGATCACGAGCACCTCGCTGTGGCCGGCCAGCCGGCCGGCCATCCGGGCATACTCGGCCTTCGCCGGCTCCAGCACCAGCCACGGCACCGGGTTCGTCGCCCGGGTGAGGGACTCGAGCAGGGAACGGACGGTCTGCGACTTTCCGGAGCCAGTCGCGCCACACACGAAGGCGTGCCGGTTGAGCGTCGAGCGCGGCACCGGCAGCACCCCGGCAGGCGACCATCCGGCGTCGAGCACCTGGCCGAGCACGAACCCGTCGCCGAGGAAGCCCTTCGCGAAAGGAGAACCGTTCAGGCTCGGCGCCGGCGCCATCGGCGCGGCGGCCGCGAGCGCCCCCTCGGGGGTGACATCGAAAGTATGTGGGGTGACCAGCATGATCCCCGGCAGCTCGCGGCGCGGCGGCCGGGCGAGCGCGGCGACCAGCTCGCCGCCGGCGCGGAACGGGAACGTCGGCGCGACCCCGGCGGTCGCCGGCCCGCCGACGACCGCCGGCCCGCCGGCGGGCGTGCCGGGAGCCCGAGCCGGGCCCGGCTGGCCGGCGCCCATGCCCGGGCCCGTCCGGGCGGCCCCGCCTGAGCCGTCCGGCACGACGGTGACCGGCCTGACCGGGCCGGGATGGCCGGGTGCGCGGGGGAATCCGGCCTGGCCCGTAGGCCCGCTGGCGAAGGGGGGACGCCCGGTGGTACTCGCGGGTGCCCCCGCCCAGGCACCTCCCGGACCGGCACCGCCCGGACCTGCGTCGACGGCCCGCGGCGCGGTGGCCGGTCGCGGCGGCTCGGGCGTGCCGAGCGCCTCGGCCAGCGACGTCGGTCGGCCACCCGCCGGGGTGAGCAGGTAGGGGAGGTCGTCGAGGTCACCGGCGCCGCACAGGAGCGCGCCGGTCAGCCGCGCCTCGGTCCCCGACGGGGCGCCGACGAGCACCCGCACATCCCACATCCCGGTCGCCAGCGAGCGGGTGAGCTCGCGGTAGCGGGCCTCGGCACGTTCCAACTCGAGGCGGGCGTGCTCGTCACGGTCCCGCTGGCGCAGGAACGGGATCATACGCAGCAGGTCACGGCGGTCGGTGTCGACGACACCCGTCGGCACCGGCTGCGCGATCACTAGCCAGGCATAGGCACCGGGCAGGTGAGCAGCGTAGTCGTCGAACGAGCCGTGGCGCGCCGGGCCGTGGTCGTCCCGACCGCTACCGCCCGCGCCGCCCGCCGCCCACAGCGCGTCGGCAGTCCCCTCGCAGCGCAACCAGCTCGGAAAGACCGTCAGCGCCGTAATGACGTCGCCGGTGTCGACCGGTACGCCGGTGCTGCCCGGTGGGTACAGCACCGGCGGCGCCGGACCGTCCGCGGCCGGACCCGCGGTGGACCGCGCCGGCGGGAAGTAGGGGCTGCCGCCGACAAGGACCCGCAGGTGTGGATCGCCCGGGACCCGTACCCAGGCGACCGCGATTGCGGGCGTGCCCGCGCCGCCCGCGTCGGCATGGTCCCCGCCGCCGTCGGCGTCGCCGGTCAGGTCGGCGTGCGCCGCGATGAGCGCGGCGAACAGCTGGGCCGGCGCCGGGTCAGGCCGGGCCGCCGGTTCCGGCGGGCGAGGAGCGGAGAGCAGCCGGTGGAAACGGAACCCTTCCAACATCATTGTCCCCCCGGACTACTGCTGTCCCGGCCAGTTGTAGGGCTGCTGCGGCTGCTGGTAGGGGTAGCCGCTGGTCCCGCCCGCGGGCGGATAGGCCTGCTGGTAGGGGTTGGGGTAGGTCGGGTGCTGCTGCGGGTACCCGGGCGGCTGCTGCTGCTGCTGATAGCCCGACTGCGGCGCCGGGATCTGCTGGGTGGGGGTGGTGCCGCCGACGCTCGAGTTCGGGTCCGCCGGGTTCGGCCCCGCGGCGATCTCCCTGGGCAGCGGCGCGACCTTGGGCAGCAGGACCAGGCCCGGATTGCAGTCACCGGGGCGGACGCGGCCGGGGCCGCTGCCCGTGCCGACCAGGATGAACGCCGTCGCCGCCAGGCTCTGCAGCACGGTCGGCTCGACCGTGTAGTCCTTCTCTCGCTGCACCGTGGCGCCCACGCTCTCGTTCACCGCGTTGGAGACGTTGACGGTGTTCGTCCAGGTCGACGAGTGCGACGTCGTGGTCGAGCTGTTCCAGCTGTCGCCGCTGGACCGCCCGCCAGGCCCCCAGCCGCGGTTACCACCTTTCCCGAAGCTCTGCGAGGTGCCGTCCTGCTCCCCGTAGCTGTTCGCGAAGCCCTCGGTGAAGCCGGTGCCGACCTGGTTGGTCAGCTGGGAGAGCACGAACCGGAAGCCCTTGCCGATGTGCTCGGCCGCGGTCGCCGCCTCCCGCGAGTTGCCCAGCCGCATGAAGATCGCCGCACTGTGGCCGGTGCCGATCAGCTTCTCGGCGTCGTCGCTGAGGTTCTTGAACAGCAGGACAAGCCGGACCCTGGAGACCTCCGCCTGGCGGGTCAGCGCGGTCAGGGTGTCACGGCCGAGATGATCAGTGCCCGCGATCATCACGACGGTGCCGGAGCCAGCCTGGCCGTTGTTGCGCAGCTGGTGCAGCAGCATCTGGACGAGCACCCGGTCGGTCAGCAGCTTGCGCCGCCCCGAGCCGCCCCGTCCCGCGCTCGTCGTCGCCAGCACCCGCAGCGTGCCGGCGTCTGGCCACCATTGTGCCGGTGTGCCCACAGGGGCGCCGGGCTGGGCCGCCGGGTCGTGACCGGCGAGCGTCTCCAGCTCGGTGCGCAGGAAGCTGATCTGATCCGCGGTCCGCTCGCGCCCGCCGAGGTCGTGCATCCGCTGCTGAAGGGCCGAGACCTCGTACTCGCTGAACACACCCTCATAGATCGCCGAACTCTGGTTGTCCAGGATGCGCAGTGCGGCGGCGAACCGCGCGAAGGTCAACGGCGCGCTGATCGACGATGCCACCGCCCGCAGGATGTTGAAGTCGATGGCACGAAGGCTGGCGTCGCCACCGCCGCGGCGGTCCGCGTCGAAGGCGTCGGCGAGCAGCTCGGCCGCCTCCCGCGGGTCCAGCCCTTCGAGTAGGCCGATCCGCTCCAGCGAACCGGGCAGCTCCCGGACCCCGACAGGCAGGGACGGTGTGGCATTGTTGGCGAACATGACCAGGCCGGCACCGACGCTGAGCTCGCTGAGGTCGAGCAGCAAGACGCCAGAGCCGCCCGCGAGCAGTGACGCCCCGCCGGTGGCCAGGATGCTGGTCCAGCCGGCGCCGGTGCCCCCGAAGATGTCGACGCGGGGCGGGGCCTCGGGGTCCAGAGGATAGAACTCCATCGTGGAACTGACCCGGTACTGCTCGGACTGGTCGTGGCTATACAGGCGCCGCTGCCATTCGGCGTATACGGCCTGGAACTCCTGCTCGCGGCGGGCGACCTCGCCCTGGTAACGCTCGGTGAGACTCTTCACCTGATTATTGATCATCTGGATCGGCGCAAAATACCAGCCGAGCAGTCCAGCGCCAATGAGGACCGGGAACAGGCCGGCGGCCGACCCGGCCAGCGTCCCCAGGCCGCCCAACAGGATGAGCCCGCCCACGATCAGCTTCCAGATTTTCTGCTTCAGGAGCATCTTTCGGTACTTCAGCCCGCGCAGGTCGGGCGGTGGCACTGGGATGCGGGCCGGCGGCCGGTTCGCCTCGGGGTGTGGGGTGACCGGGTGCGGCGGGGCGAACTCCCAGCCCCAGCGCTCATCTTGGCTGAAAATCCTGGTAACGAGCTCCTTGCCGAGTGCCTCTGCTTGTGGCATGGTCACGCGGTCACCTGCCAGTCCCCCGAATGGGCAGTAGGTATATCCCCAGGCATTCCTTTGCCTCTGCCCAGGGTTGTTGTAGATGGAACGTTACATCGACTGCCTTTGGGTGTGTAAGGGGCCAGTGCGGTCGCGCATGGAGCCAGTCGGCAAGGACGTGGGCAGGAAGACGCGGGCAGGCTGTTCGGCGTGCTCCCGTTAGGCGCGACCGTTGTCGAAGAACACCGACCCGAATGCCGTGGCCGCGGCCGAGTGCGAGACAGCTGCTCGCAGGAGTGCTGGCAGCTTGGCATCGGGTCCGAATACCCGCCGAACCTGCCGCAGTAGTCCCGGTGTGCTGTCTCCGACCCGTAGGCACGTGGCTGGGGCAAGTCGTGCATCCGCACTGTCGTGTGACGGCCCTGAGGATGCTGAGGTCGATCGCGCTCTGGGTGGGTCGCACCCCGCGACGTCCGCGTCGAAGGCGTCGGCGATCAACTCGGCGGCGTCGATCAACTCGGCGGCGTCGATCGGGTCCAGTCCGGCCAGCGGGCCGAGCGTCTCCAGCGATCGGGTAGCTCCCGGACCTCGGCCTTGGCCTACCGCTGCCGGCCGGGCCAGCCGTACGGCGGCTGCTGCTGGTGGGGGCCCGTCGGGTAGGCCTGCTGCGGGTAGCCGGGCTGGCCCGGGTAGGCCTGCTGCCCGTAGGGGTTCTGGTAGCCCTGCTGCGGCGCCGGGATCTGCTGTGCCCCGGCGTTGACGTAGCTCGGCCCGGGGGCGGTCCGGCCGGCGGTGATCTCCCGAGCCTGCCCGGAGACCCGGGGGAGCAGCACCACACCGGGGTTGCAGTCGCCGGGGCGGACGCGGGCTTCACCTTCGCCGGTGCCGACCAGGATGAACGCGGTCGGCGCGAGGCTCTGCAGCACGGTTGGCTCGACGGTGTAGTCCTTCTCGCGCTGCAGGGCCGAGCCGGCGGTGTGCGACATCCCCGCGCTGACGTTCACCGTGTTCGACCACGTCGACGAGTGCGACGTCGTGGTCGAGTCGCTCCAGCCGCTGTTTGTGCCGCTCCCGCCCGGGCCGGAGTGCTTCCCGCCGCTCTTGCCCAGGGTGTGCGACGTGCCATCCTGTTCGCCGTAGGTGTTGCTGAGGCCCTCGTTGAAGTTCCTGCCGATCTGCTCGGTCAGCTGGGAGAGCACGAAGCGGTGGCCCTTGCCGATGTGGTCGGCCGCGAGCGCAGCCTCCCGGGAGTTGCCCAGGCGCATGAAGATCGTCGCGCTGCCGCCGGTGCCGATCAGCTTCTCCGCGTCGTCGCTGAGGTGCTCGAACAGCAGAACGAGGCGGATCCGGGCGAGCTCGGCCTGCTTGATCAGTGCCTTCAGGGACTCCCGGCCCACGTGGTCCGCGCCGGCGATGACCAGGGCGTCCTGCGCGCCGTCCCGGCCGCGGTCCCGCAGCCGGTGCAGCAGTACCTGGATGAGGACGCGGTCGGTGAGGTTCTTGCGCCGGGCGCCGCCGGGGCCCTGGCTTGTCGTCGCGAGGACCCGCAGGCCCGGCGTCCCCCACCAGGAGGTCTGGGCGCCCGCCAGCTCGGCCAACTCCGCCGGCTCCGCGGGCCGTGCCGCGTCCCGCCCGGCGAGCGTTTCCAGCTCCGTGCCCAGGAAGCTGGCCTGGTCGGCGATGCGGTCACGCTGGCCGAGGTCGAACATCGCCTGCTGCAGCGCCTGGACCTCGTAGGCGGCGAACGTGCCTTCGTCGACGGCCGCGCTCTGGTTGTTGATGATGCGCAGCGCCGCGGCGAGCCGGGGAAAGGTCAGCGGCATGCTGATCGACCGGGTGACGGCCCTGAGGATGCTGAGGTCGATCGCGCGCAGGGTGGGGTCGCTACCACCGCGACGGTCCGCGTCGAAGGCGTCGGCGAGCAGCTCGGCGGCGTCGATCGGGTCCAGTCCGGCCAGCGGGCCGAGCGTCTCCAGCGATCGGGGCAGCTCCCGGACCTCGGCGGGCACGCCGGCTCCGTTCGCGACCATCACGAGACCGGCGCCCACGGCCAGCTCGCTGAGGTCGACCAGCAGGACGCCGGCCCCGGTGGCGAGCAGGGAGGCGCCACCGGTGGCGAGCAGGCTCGTCCAGCCGGCGGCGGTGCCGCCGAACACGTCCACCCGCGGCGCCGTCGACGCGTCGAGAGGGTAGAAGTCCAGTCCCGAGGCGATCCGGTCCTGCTCGGCCTCGTCATGGTGGGCGACCCGCCGCTGCCAGTCGCCGTACACGCGTCGGTAGTCGTCGCGCTGCTGGGCGACCTCGGCGGCGTAGGCGTCCATGATGTTCTTGAGCTTGGTGTCCGCCGACCGGTAGGGCAGGTACCACCAGGCGAAGAACGCGGCGCCGACGAGCAGGCTGAACAGCCCGGCGCCGACGGAGATCCCCAGCATGGCGAGCCCACCGAGGACGAAGAGACCGCCGGTGATCGGCTTCCAGATCTTGCTGAGGGAGTCCGTCCTCAGGTGCTCCAGGCCGGCGACATACGGCCCCGGTGGGTCCACGTAGACCGGCGGCTGGCCGGCCTCCGGGGACGGGGCCGCGTCGTGCGGCGGGGCGAACTCCCAGCCCCAGCGCTCGGCCGGCTCGAAGAGCCTGGCGAGGAGATCCTCCCTGAGCGCCTCGGCCCGCGGAGTGGTCACCCGGTCACCTGCCTGTTCCCCGGTGGCAGTCGTTCGCCTTTGCCCATGGCGCTTATTTTGCCCGCACGTGGGGTCTTGTTGACCTTACCGGACCGTAGATCGGCCGATGTTGCGGGTGTAGGGGATGCCGGCCGTCGCCGCTTGCCCGGGCGTGGCCGACGGGTTGAGAAAGGGATCATGGTGACCTGGTGAAACGAGGGTGCTCGAGTGGCGCTGGCGCTGTTTGTCGCGATATGCGAAGCCGCCGCGGCTGTTGGTGCGCATGCTCGTCGACTGATCATCTTCCCGGTGTGTTTCGTCGCGCGGAGCGCCATGGCTGCCGGTCCGTCCGCTGTGATCCCCGTGTGTCATCTTCGGCTTGGTGACGTAGGCGCGGGCGAGTCGGTGCTGTCTCAGCGTGTCTGGTTGCGTATCTTCGGTGACAGATTTTCGTCGAGTTAACGTCGACCGTGTAGGTTTCCGCAGGCAGCGTCGCTGATGCCGTTCGTGTCGATAGCGCCGCCGGTGCCGTGATACATGGCGCGTGACACATGGGCCGGCGCGTTCGTCCGGTATCCGGAGCCGTGCCTGGCCGAAGTCGGGCACCTCAGCGAGCGAATTGCCGAGGTGGGAGGCTGGCGGGGAGGACGAGGCCCCGTCCGGGGCGGAAGGAACGCCGGAAGCGGGACCGGGTGGCTTGCCGGGCCGCCCGTGACTGACGTGAGGGAGTCGCTGGAATGGCCTCGCACCGGAGTGATCGCCAGATCAACCGGCGCTGGCCGCGTTCCCGCCGCGGAATGGTGGTCAGCGTGGCGGCCGTCGGTGCCGCCCTCGTCGTGGGCACCGCGGGCGCGTTCCAACTTGTCGGGCCGGACCACGAGCCGGCCGCCCAGCAGTCCACGGAGCAGCGTTCGCCCGCCGCGGCCGGTTTCGCGCTCGCCGCACCGGGCGGGGGCGCCTTCGCCAGCGCGGCTTCGGGAGCCGGCACCTCCGGGGGTCTCGACAACGGCGGCGCGGGCGGCACCATGGTGTCTGGTGGGCCGGACGGCTCCGGAGAGGGGGGCGCGGCCACGGGCATCGTCAGCGCCGCCCTCCCAGGTGTCGGCGAATGGGCCGCCTCGCGGCTGCCCGCCGAGACCCGGCAGGTCATCCTCGTCAGCGCCCCTGACCGGGTGTCGACCACCAACACGGTGACGCTGTGGGAGCGGGCCGACGAGACGTCGCCCTGGACGCGCCGGGGGCTCCCGCTCGCTGGCCGCAACGGCGCGAACGGCTGGACCACCAGCCATCACGAGGGCGACCGCCGCTCGCCGATCGGTGTGTTCAGCCTGACGGCGGCCGGCGGCAAGCTGCCCGACCCGGGGACCGCGCTGCCCTACGAGTACCAGCCGAGCTTCTTCGCCGCCGGCAGCGGCGACCTCGACGACCCGCTGACCGCGGCGTTCAACTATGTCGTCGCGATCGACTACAACCGGATCCCCGGCCGGCCTCCGTCCGACCCGGCCCGCCCGCTCGGCGAGCGGGCGGGGGGCGACATCTGGCTGCACGTCGACCACGAGGCCCCGACCAAGGGCTGCGTCAGCCTTCCGCAGGACGGACTGGAGTCGGTCCTTCGCTGGCTCCAGCCCGCCAGCCACCCCATGATCATCATGGGTGACGCCCCTTCCCTGGCCTCGCGGAACCTCACCTAGGGCGTCGCTGGCTCGAAGGTCGCTTGCGCGACCTCTCGCGGCGGCGCCCGGGGTTCCTGCCGGATCGGCGGAGCTTGCGGAGCCGATCTGGGAGGTCCGCGGGCGCCTAGGGCGCCCTCCCGGCCTGGTTTCGGGGCTGAGGTGTATGGCCGGGGCTGGTGTGGGGCGGGGTCGGGATGTGGCTGCGGTGGCGGTGCGCCAATGCGCTGTCGCCTGCGGTGGCTGGGTTTTGTTGAGGCCGCGCGAGGACGAGGCGGGACCGACCTGCTCGCTTGGCAGCTACGTCCGGGAACGGGTCACTAGTTGGCGGAGAGCTTCACATGTGCGCTGTCGCCTGCGGTGGCTGGGTTGTGTTGACGCCTCATAGGGACGAGGCGCGCTCGACCGCCTCGCTTGACAGCTACCTCCGGGGACGGGATCACCAGTTCGCGGAGATCTTCACGCCGCAAGGCGGTTCGGCCAGGTAGACCATGCCTGGCTGGCCGGGGTCGAGCTGGACCGGGCCCGCGCCCTGGTGCGCCGTGACGAAGTCCAGCGTCCGGCCGTCGACCGCGCGCATCGTCAGCTCGCACTCCCCGCCCTCCTCCAGGTCGACGGGGTCGACCAGGATCGGTCCCTCGGCCTGGAAAGCGTCCGTGTCGCCGGAATATCCCTGCTGGGCGAACGGCAGCGCGACGCTGCCGGAACCCGCGGTGGCGGTCACGACGCACGAGTCGTTGCTGACGGTCCAGCGGAACTCGCCGGTGGCGGCGATCTGCATGGTCTTGCGTCCGTAGAGATCGGTGAAACGCCCCGTCTGGCCACTGACGGTGTCGACCAGGTCGATGGTGCAGCCAGGGTCATCCCCTTCGACCTGGTCGTCGACAGTGAGCCGCCAGGGCGCGGTCGCGCTGAACTGGACGCCGTTGTCGGTGCCGCTACTCCCGCCGTCGTCGTCGCCATCCCCGCCGCCACTGGTCAGCAGGAGGCCGATGACGGTTCCCGCCGCCGCGAGCAGGACCACGGCCGTGGTCCCGAGAACGACGGCGAGCCGGCGGCGGCGCCGGGTCGCCGGCGCCGCCGGCGGCAGTCCGTCCGCTCCGCCGACGACGGTCGCGGACCACGGCCGCGTGGGCGGGACCGCGGCCGAGATGGGCACGGGAGTCGACGGTGGGGTGTCGCCGGGACCGCCCGCGAGGACCCTCGTCGCCGGGACGCTCGCGTCCCCGGGTGCCGAGCCGACGAGGGCCGTGTACAGGTCCGCCGCCGTCGGCCGGTCCGACGCCTCGCGGGCCATCGCGTTCACCACGAGCCCGCGCAGCGCCGGCGCGATCAGCTCACGGTCGACGTTGGGCTCGCCCGACGAGACCCGATGCAGGATTACCTCGACCGGGCCGGTGCCGAACGGTGCCCTGCCGCTCGCGGCATAGCAGATCAGCGAGCCCCAGGCGAAGACGTCCGCGGCGCCCGTCGCCTCCTGGCCGGACACCTGCTCCGGCGAGTGCCAACCGGGAGTGCCTACGAAGTGCCCGTTCGTCGTCAGCGCGGCCGCGTCGGCCGCGGCCGCGATCCCGAAGTCGATGACCTTGGGCCCATGCGGCGTCCACAGCACGTTCGACGGCTTGAGGTCGCGGTGGACCATGCCGGTGGAGTGGATCGAGACCAGCGCCTCGGCCAGTCCGGATGCCAACAGGAGCTGGTCATCCGTGCTGAGCCGCCCGTCGGCGCGCACCTGGTCGGCGAGGCTCGGCGCGTCCACGAACTCCGTCGCGAGCCACGGGCGAACGGCGGCGAGATCGAAGTCGACGAGACGCGCCGTGCGCGCGCCGCTGACCCGGAAACAGGCCTGGACCTCACGCTGGAACCGGCGGCGGAACTCCGGGTCGTCGGCCAGGTCCTCACGGACCAGCTTGACCGCGACGCGCCCGAAAGGACCCTCGGCGAGAAAGACGACGCCCATGCCGCCGGCGCCGAGCCGGCCCACCACACGATGACGGCCGAGTTCCTCCGGATCGCCCGGCCGTAGCTCCTGAACCCGAACACCGGTTTCGCTCATCGTCGACGGTGCCCCCACCTGTCCGTTCCGCGAGGTAGCGCGCGGAATGACACCGCGCACGGCTGAATATGCCACTCGCCGGACATACGCGTGCTTCCGGTCGGGCATCTGACCAGAAGGACGCCTGCGGAATCCCATCATCCGATGGGGCCGAGCTGAAGCGCCCTCGGACTTCCATCGGCATGGTGACGCTGTTTGTGCGGGGTCGACGTCGTTCTGGCGAGCGATGCGCGCAACCGGGCCACAGAAGGTGACTGCGCATCATCGCAGTGCAAACTCAACGACGTCCCCGACCCGGACCAAGCGGGACCACCGGCATACGCCCCAAGCCCGGAACCACATCGCCGGGCGCGGAGCGTCTGGCAGGCGCCGCCCGGTCGCGGGCGCGGAGCGTCTGCGACGGGAGCGCCTCAGGCGAGGGCGGAGGCGAAGAAGAGAGCGACGGTCAGGGCGCCGGGGTCGAGGACGCCGCGGGCGACGTCGCCGACGTAGGCGGCACGGCCGCGGCGGGCGCGCATGGACTCGGTGGCGAGCGCGCCGGCGCGCGCGGCGTCGGCAGCCAGCGCGATGCCTCCCGCCACGTTCAGGCCATCGGCGACGGCCGCGGCGAGCGCGTCGGCCGCGGGGGCCATGGCGTCGACCATGGTCTTGTCGCCGGGACGGGCCTTGCCGAGGCGTTGGACGGTCGCCGTGCCGGCGTCGACACCCTTCGCCAGCGCGGCCAGCGTCATCACCGGTGCGTCGCTGGCCTGGCCGATGCTGCGGAACCACAGGCCGAACAGCGGGCCACTGGTGCCGCCGGTGTTGAGGAAGCCGTGCGCGACGCCGAGGAACAGCTCGCCGGGGGTCGTCGGCGGCACCTCGTCGAGGCGCCGTTCCACCCGGCGCAGCGCCCGGCGGATGTTCGCGCCGAAGTCCCCGTCGCCGGCCCGGCGGTCCAGTTCGCCGAGCTCGGTGGCCTCCGCCTCCAACCGTCGCTGGAAGGACGCGATCCACGCGTATGCCCCATCGAGGTCGAGCCCCAAACCTCCCAGGTTACTGACCTGCCGGCAGACCTCCCGGGCAGGGACCCTGTCGCCGATCTGGTGGGATCCCTGGTCGGCCGGGTGGCCCAGCCCTCGCTCTGCCTCCTCCCGCCAGGCCTGGTCGGGCCCGGCGGGTTCCGCGTGGACGCGTTCGGGCGCGTCGTCCGCCGGCCGGGCACCGTCCTGGCCGGGGACCCACTCGCCCGCGCCCTCACCGATCGCCGTACCGGCCATGTCGACCTGCCTCACCTGAGTCGAGGACCCGCCGGCCCGGCGGGTTTCAGTCGCGCCATGCGGGCTACCAGCTCAGCGCGATCGTGCGGACGGGAGCGTCCCAGAGGGCGAGCAGCTCGTCGTCGGCCCTGGTCAGGGTCACCGAGCAGCCGGCCATGTCCAGCGACGTCACATACGGGCCGACCAGCGCCCGCTCGACCGTGACGCCGGCGGCGTCGAGGATCTTCGCCACCCGGCGGTGGATGACGGCGAGCTCCAGCCCGGTCGTCGCGCCCAGGCCGTTGGTGATCGCGATGACCCGGTCACCCCGGCCGATCGCCAGGTCGGCGACCAGCGGGCGGACCAGCTGGTCGGCGAGGTCGTCGGCGGGCGCGAACGCGCGCCGGCCGACGCCGCGCTCTCCGTGGATGCCGACGCCGAACTCCACCTCGTCGGCGGGCAGGCCGAACGACGGCCGGTTGGAGCCGGGATGCGCGCCGGCGGCGAGCGCCACGGCCATGGACCGCGACGTGGCCGCGACCCGCCGGCCGATCGCGATGATCCGCTCCAGGTCGGCGCCGGCCGCCGCGGCGGCGCCGACGACCTTCTCGACCACGACGGCGGCGGCCGTGCCGCGCCGGCCGGGACCGTCGCCCGTCATCGACGCGGTCGCTAGGTCGTCGTCGACGAGGATCTGGCTGACGGTGATTCCGTCGTCGGTGGCGAACTCGGCCGCGATCTCGAAGTTCAGCACGTCACCGGTGTAGTTCTTGACGACGTGCACCACTCCCGCGCCGCCGGACACGGCCTGGGTGGCGGCCAGGATCTGGCCGGCGGTGGGGCTCGCGAACACCGCGCCGGGGACCGCGGCGTCGAGCATGCCCTCGCCGACCATGCCGACGTGCAACGGCTCGTGGCCGGAGCCGCCGCCGGAGATGACCGCGACCCGCCCGGGCGGCGCCGGCTCGGCGCGAGCGACGAAGCTGGGATCCCGATTCCAGCGGATCAGCCGTGGGTAGGCGGCCTCCAGCCCCTCCAGCGCCTCCTCGACGACGTCGTCCGGATGGTTGACGAACTGCCGGCGCGGTGTGCTGACGATGATCTGGTCCGGTATCGCGTCCTGAGCGGTCATCGTCGACGACACTCCGTCTCACCTAACTCGGGGTCTCACGCAACTCGGGCAACTCGGGCACTGTCCTGGGTCGACGCCCGCGGCGAGGCACCCGCCGCGACGCGGGAGGGCTCTCCCGGGGTCTACACCCGTGCCCGCCACGGGATCAAGAACCGCCCCGGCCAGTCGTCGGCGCCGCCCGAACCGCCACCGCCACCGCCGTGGGTGCCGCCGCCATGCGCGACGCGTCGGACGCTCACCCAGGTGAAGTTCCCGCCGGTCAGGGCGCTGGCGAACCGTGACGCGGTGGGCGGCCAATCCAGTCCATTACGAGCTCCCCAGACGTTCGGGACAAGTGGAGCGCCATCATCCCGATTGCGCGGTGTGGACGCGTGAGCCCCTGGTTCAGGCCCGCTGCCCGAGCCCGCGCCCGGTCGTCTGGGCGGAGGCGAGTGGCGAACCGGTTACGTCGATGGGTCCACTGGCCTAGCCGACCGATGGAGCGGCGGCGGACGGAGTATGAAGAGATCCGAGGCGATCACACCTGGCCGGCCCTGTCCTCCTTGCCGAGGCGAAACCGGTGGCCCCACGCCGCCCCCGCGCCGCGCGGGTCGTGGCGGAGGCAGGCACGGGTGGTGGCGATAGTGAGGGTAGGGCCGGCCGAGCCGGTGGTAGGTCGGTAGGCGACAGGGGCGGCGGACGCGGCGCCCGTCACGGGACGAGCGGAGACGCGACATGCAGCTGGGGATGATCGGCCTGGGCCGGATGGGCGCCAACCTGGTGCGCCGGCTCACGCGAGGCGGCCACGAGTGCGTCGTCTACGACGTCAACGCGGACGCCGTCGCCGCGCTCGCGGCCGAGGGGGCGACGGGGACAAACTCGCTGGAGGAGTTCGCCGCGGCGCTGACCACCCCGCGCGCGGCCTGGGTGATGGTCCCGGCCGGGCTGACCGGCGACACCGTCTTCAAGCTCGCCGACCTGTTCGAGCCGGGCGACACCATCATCGACGGCGGCAACTCGTACTACCGCGACGACATCGAGCGGGCCAAGGAGCTGGCCCCCAAGGGCATCCACTACGTCGACGTCGGCACCTCGGGTGGCGTCTTCGGCCTGGAGCGCGGCTTCTGCCTGATGATCGGCGGCGAGCCGGACGTGGTGAAGCGGCTGGAGCCGCTGTTCGCCACCATCGCCCCGGGCGTCGACGCGGCACCGCGCACCCCTGGCCGCTCGGGCGCGCCCAGCCAGGCCGAGCAGGGCTACCTGCACTGCGGCCCGGTCGGCGGGGGCCACTTCGTCAAGATGATCCACAACGGCATCGAGTACGGCATGATGGCCGCCTTCGCCGAGGGCCTCGGCGTGCTGAACAAGGCCGGCATCGGCAGGACGTCGGCCGCTGGCCACGACGCGGAGACCACGCCGCTCACGCATCCCGAGTACTACCAGTACGACTTCGACATCCCGGAGGTCACCGAGGTGTGGCGGCGCGGCAGCGTCGTCGCCTCCTGGCTGCTGGACCTCACGGCCGTCGCCCTCACCGAGGACCCGGAGCTGGCCACCTTCGGCGGCCGGGTGTCGGACTCCGGTGAAGGGCGCTGGACGGTGCTCGCCGCCGTCGAGGAGGGCGTCCCGGCGCACGTGCTCACCGCGTCCCTCTTCGAGCGCTTCAGCTCCCGCGGCGAGTCCCTCTACGGCGACAAGATCCTGTCCGCGATGCGCAAGCAGTTCGGCGGCCACCACGAGAAGCCCGCCAGCTAGCCCTACCAGACCTGGCCACGACCACCGGCCACGACCCACCGGCGTCGCCGCCGCTCGCCGCCGGATCGGCCACTGGCGCGCCGCGCCCGGGCTCGGCGGGCCGCGGCGTCACGGCCCTGGTCGGCGGCGGCATGTTGGCCGTCCGCGGCCTCGTCTGATCACGAGGCCCCGAACGGTCGACATCATGGCTGGGAGGTCAGCTGGTCCAAAAGACGGTCGAGGAAGGGGAGCTGGCCGCGGACGAGCTTGACGCCGGCGGTCGGGAGGTCGAACCACGCGACCCGGTCCACCTCGGGGAATGCCTGGATACGGCCGGAGCCGCGGGGCCATTCCAGCTCGAAGGTGTTGCTCACCGCCGTGGCCGGGTCGAAGTCGCCGCGCAGCGCGAAGGCGGTGACGACCTTGCCGCCGGACTGGCGCACGTCACCGAGCCCGATCCACGGGCCGTCGGGCGGCGCCGATCCCAGCTCCTCGGCGAACTCGCGCGCGGCGGCGGTCCGTGGGTCCTCGTCCGGCTCGTACTCGCCCTTCGGGATGGACCAGGCGCCTTCGTCCTTGCGCGCCCAGAACGGCCCGCCCATGTGGGCGATGAGCACCTCGAGCCGGTCCGCCGCGTTCCGGTACAGCAACAGGCCCGCGCTGTGCCGTTTCTGCGCAGGAATCGGATCCCTCCCTGTCCACCGGTGACCGTCCGTACCGCGAGGGTATGACGTCTGGCCGCGTCGCCTCGCCTCGCGGCCAGGGGCTCGCGGCGAGGAGATCAGGAAGCGAGGTGACGCTCAGAGGCCGTAGGTCTCCAACAGGCGGAGCCAGACCTCGCTGACGGTGGGGAACGAGGGGACGGCGTGCCGGAGGGTGTCGAGGGGGACCTTCCCGATTAGGGCGATCGTGGCTGAGTGGAGGAGCTCCTGGACGTCCTGGCCGGTGAAGGTGGCGCCGACGATGACCCGGCGGTCCTCGTCGACGACCAGGTGGGACGTGCCGACGAGGCCGACGCCGCGCACGGACGAGCCGGCGACGCCGCTCGTCGGGACGGAGACGGCCCGGGCCCGCAGGCCGGCCTCGCGTGCCGCCGCCTCGGTCAGACCGACGGCCGCGACCTGCGGGTCGGTGAAGGTGACCCGGGGGATCGCCCGGCTGCCGGCGACCTCGACCGGCTCGGCGCCGGAGGCGTCGCGGCGGCCGGCGACGATGTCGGCGACCACGCGGCCCTGGTACTTGCCCATGTGGGTGAGCAGCGCCCGCCCGTTCACGTCGCCGATGGCGAACAGCCAACCCTCGTCCTCGGCTCCCGCGTCCTCGGCGCCTGCGCCGTCACCGGATTCGGCCGCCGTCCTGACGCCGATCGCGCGCAGGTGGCTGTCGACCTCGACGGGGCGGCCGGGCGTCAGGCCGACCGTCTCCAGGCCCAGGTCGTCGGTGGCGGGATGCCGGCCGACGGCGACGAGGATCTCGTCGGCCTCGACCTCGTCGCCATTGTCGAGCGTCACGATGACCGGGCCGCGGTGCTCGTCGTGGGGGGGGGGGGGGGGGCGGCCGGCCGCGGCGGTCGGTTTGCGCGCGCGGCGGGGGGGGGGGCGGGGGGGGGGGGGCCCCCCCCGCCGCCCCCCCCCCCACGGCGGTGACCTTCTGACTGGTCCGGACGGTGATCCCCTCGGACTCGAACGCCTCGGCGACCTCCTTGCCGGCGAACGGCTCCTCGTGGGCGAGCAGCCGGGGCTGGCCCTCGACGATCGTCACCTCGACGGCGCCGAGCCGGCGGAACCCCTGCGCCAGCTCGGTGCCGACGGCGCCGCCGCCCAGTACGACCATCCGGCGCGGCACGGTCGTGGCACCGGTCGCGGACCGGTTGTCCCATGGCTCCACCTCGGCCAGGCCCGGAATCGGTGGCCTGACCGCCGTCGTCCCGGTCGCCAGCACCACCGCCCGGCGCGCGGCCAGCCGGCGGGGCTTCCCGTCGGACTCCTCCGGGACCACGGTCTCGGTCGTGTCGACGTCGACGAGCCGCCGGCCGGCGAGCCGGCCGCGGCCCCGGATCACCGTCACCCCGCGGTCGCGCAGCCAGGGGACCTGGCCCTTGTCGGAGAAGCCGCCGACGATCTCGTCCCGGCGGGCGAACGCCGCGGCGGCGTCGATCTCTCCCGTCACCGCGCCGGCCGCGCCCGGCACGCGGCGCGCCGCGGCGATCACGTCGCCGGGGCGCAGCAGCGTCTTGCTGGGCATGCAGCCCCAGAAGGAGCACTCACCGCCCACCCGCTCGTGCTCGACGGCCGCGACCGACAGCCCCGCCTCGGCGAGCCGGCCGGCCGTCACCTCCCCGGCCGGCCCAGTCCCGACGACGACGACGTCGAACGTCTCCACGCCACCCGCGTCCGCGTTGCTCATCCGACGCCACCTCGTCTCCGGCCCGACCGTGCTCGACCGACGCTCCACCCGTGTTCGTCCGCCACGCTTCGCATCGACGTCTTCCCGCCGCCGGTCGCTCAAAGCGGCGGCTCACGGTCCGTCAGCTCACCCCGGCCATCTTCCGCTGGTCCCTGCCCCTTGTCGATGAGCTTGCCGTCGGGTGGCACAAGACCGACAAAGTTCATACCCCTGCGACCGCGCGGGTATCCGGCCCATCTGCAGGCCCGTGGACCGTGTCGGAATGGGTCCCATGGCCTTCTTGTCGGAGGCCGTCAAGGCCGCGTCCGCGGACGGTCAGTCCGCGGGACTGAGGTGGTCCTGCGCTACGGGCACAACCAGTGGCAGGAGCGTATCGCGCAGCGAGGTGGCGCTTCGTTCGATTTTGTGGTGGAGAGCGATTTCTCTGTCCAGCGTCCCGAGTAGATCCTCGACTGCGTCCTGCGTGGCCCTGGAAGGTACCCGAATCGGGAGTTCCCGCAAAGTGGATGTCGTCAGCGTGGGTATCGCCGATCCACCTGAGTGCCGGAGTATCCAGTCCCGCGTCGCAGGATGCCCAATATAATAGAGAAGGTAGTGTGCGCTAAGAACGGGCGTCGGGCGGAGCCGGATACACGAGGTGCCGAATAGCCAGCCTGCCTGGTTGTCGGTTATAAGCGCCTGCCGGCCGAGTTCGCCGGTCCTCGTGCAAACGATGTCGTTGGCGAGTAGGCGATAGCGGCTGAGTTGCTCGGCACCGTCGGCGTCGACGTGGTCAACCCCGTCCAGAACAAGTCGGTTTTCTCCAATGTTTTTCGGCTTGATGACCGGTACCCCACCGCGAGGGCCGGTGCGCCGTAGCGCGGCACCCGACGGTCCCGCGAGCACGTCACAAACATCGCCCAGCCGAGCCTGCTGCCCCGGCTCCCTGGGTGCATGTACCAATTCTTTGACCGCCACCATCGTCCGGTTCGCATGATCACGTATTCTGTTTGACTCCGTGATCTGGTCCAGAATATCCCGGTGGAGCCGCTCCGCCGAGTCGATCGTCGACTTGATGTCGACCTTGTTCGTGGTGCGGGTGGCGTATCTTCCGGGGTTCAGATTATAGTTTTTCTCGCGAATCTCCTGGATCGGGACAAGTCGCGAAGCTGTCGACCCAGAACTGGCCGTACTTCGATCGTGAAAAATTTTACTGACAAGCCGTATGTCGTTCTCGTCCAATTTTTTATGCGTGCGGTCGACCATCTTTCCGATGCCGCTGGCGTCGACGAAAAGAATATCTTCTCCGGTATTTTTCTCCGCTCTCCTGAGAATCCATATCATGATTGGTATGGAGGTGGAGAAGAAAAGTTTTCCTGGCAGTGAGATGAGCGCATCGATGGCACCATCCTCTACGAGGGAAGACCGTATCGCCTTTTCTATACCGTGTTCCGACGAGGCGGCGTTGTTGGCCATGATGATCGCCGCTCGCCCGCCCGGAGCGAGACGCGCCACCGCATGTTGGATCCACGCGAAGTTGGCGTTGCTGGAAGGAGGTGGTCCATAGGGCCAGCCCTCGTCTCCAACCAGATCTTCATAGGCCCAGTTCCGCACGTTGAAGGGGGGATTCGTCGTGATGACATCGAACAGGCGCCGATCGTTGCTCTCCGCCGGTGCTCCAGCCAGGCGAAGCTCGCCGATGGGAAGACCGTGCAGGCGAAGGCGCAGCCTGGAGAGCGTGAGAACATCGAGATTCGAGGCAAAGCCGCACAGTGTCGGATGCACCGCCTCGTTGCCGCCGTCCGTCGATCTGATGTACGCGGCCGCTCCCGTGAGGAATTCACCCAGTCTGCAGAATGGATCGTAGATCTTCTCGTCGCGTGTAGGGTCGGTCAACCGCATGACAAGATCGACCAGGAAGTTCGGTGTCAGGGTGTCGCCCGCCCGCCCTTCCGTGGCGGCAAAGCGGGTGATGATCTCATCGGTGAGCAGGCGCACGAAAGCCGCGTTGCCGCTCATGTCCCCTGGATCGATGCGGTCGACCGCCCCTATGACCTGCTGAAGAGCGCGTGCCTCTCCGGCGTCATGTACGGGGTCGAAGAGGCGCCGACTTTCCGACAGGGCTTGCTCGTCGATCCTGAGGCAGCGCTCGAGCGCTCTATTCAAGTCGCCGTTGACAAGGGCGGACAGCCGGACGTCGGCCCATGCCTCCGGCGCGTAGAAGCGTATCCACAGCATCGTGAGAACCAGTGGGAGAGCGCGGCGGACTCCCAGCCCGCGAAGGTGGTCCAAGGGCCGCCAAAGGGATTGGGACTGGCTTGCGACTGTGTCCACGGGAGTAGGGGTCGGTATCCTACGTTGAAACCGGTCGCCGTACGTCATGCCGTGCTTCTCGTTCGGCCGGAGATCGCCAGCTGCGATCTTCCGTCGATCGAGCCACGCCGAGACCTCGATGCCGGCAAACGTCTCGCGCCCGTTCTCGACAATGGCCGAGGGAAAGTCTGGATGCCGCCTTCGCCAGTTGCTGACGGCTGATAGTTTCACCCCGGCGAGCCGCGCAATGTCGGCCGCTGAGACACGCTTCTCTTCCGTCGGCATCCAGGAACCTAAATGTGAGAGGTTCGCCTCCGGGCGAACGAACGGCAACAATTGAGCTAGAAGCTGGATCGGTGGCTGCCGTTGAGGAGCGTGTGCCTCCGCGCCAGTACGTCAGGCACACGGTCGAGGGCCGCTACGGATTGCGCCGCATTCGGCGAGATATAACCAATTAGACGGTATATCTTCGCATGATCTGCTATCAGGTCGCGGTGATGAATGGGCTCGTGATGCATAATCCTGTTACGGAAGAGCTGCATGGAGAGAAAATTGTCGTGAAGCTGGTCGCGCCTGCCGGAGTATCGGGGGAATGCCCTGTTCAGGACGGGGACCCATAGGTGTCGGTCGTAGCTCCTACTCAGCAAGGACACCCAGAAACCGAAGGTGAGCGCGGCAACGACGTCGTCGGCACGTCTGGGCCGCGAGCGTCGTGCGGCGAGACTGGCTCGGACCTCATTTACCTTCCGCATGCTCGCCTCGGAGAGCGGAGCGACTGTCCACCAGTCTGCCACTCCATAGCGAGCGCGTAGGTGGGTGTTCATGGAGTTACGTAGCGCCAGTTCAAGACAGTGCAGCGGCCCGTAGAAAGCCGCGGACACCTCGACGTTCCACCAGTACAGGCGCATCGCCTGCTCGGCGTCCCCGTTGGTTGTCTGAAGGTAGCGGGCGAAGCGCGGGGCCGAGAGCATGTCGTGGATCCAGAGGGGTGGCGCGGTGTTCATGGCGCTCTCCGAGGCATGCGAGGTCGTGACGCGGCTCTTGGCCGCGTGGTATGGTCGCGCTGTACGCCCCGGGCACGCCTCTGCATCGCATGCCGCCCGGGGCACGGCATTTTTTGGGCCCGGTGGAGCGACTGCTCCCGCCCTGGTGCAGGTACCGGCTTTGACCGGACGAGATCATGCGCTACGGATGAAGGTAGCGCATGTCTGTCCATGTTGGCAAGCGCACTGCAGTGCGCGTAAAGTGTGAACCCGGAACCGCTCGTGGCGTTGGCACGGGACGCTGTCTGGCGGCGACATGGGGTGCATGGCGCCGCCAGACAGCGGGACTCCGCTAGGAGGCCAGATCCGTCATCGTGCTGGGACCAGCGTCGTCGGTGCCGCCGGAGCGGTCGGGGCCTGTCCCGTCGGTGGTCGGGCCGATCGGCGGATGTGCGCGGGAGCCGGCGATGCTGCCGACGACGACGCGGCGGGCCGCGCGCAGGCCGGCCGCGGCGCTGGCCGCGGCCGCGTTGATCGAGACCCCGGCTGCGGGGGTCGCCGGCTCGGGCTCAGGGCCCGCCGGCGCGGGGGTGGGTGCCAGCCCGGGGTGCGCGGTGGCGCGGACGGAGGGGAGACGGCGGGCGTCGGGGGCGGCGAGGCGGGCGGCGTCCGCGGACGGGTCGTCGTCCTCCTGCTGGGAGGCGCGCTCGGCGGCGACGCGGGCCTCGTACAGCTCGACCTCGGCGTGCGTCCGCGTCTCGTCCCAGCCGAGCACCGGGGCGATCAGCTCCGCCACCGGGCGGGCGGCCGCCAGGCCCCGGTCCGCCGCCTCGAAGGAGATCCGCGTGCGCCTGGTCAGCACGTCCTCCAGGCGCAGCGCGCCCTCGTGTGAGGCCGCGTATACCGCCTCGACCGCCAGGTAGGCCTCCGCGCCGGGCAGGGGCGCGGCCAGCCGCGGATCGGCGGTGATCATGCCGACGAGCTCCTCGGCGAGCGTCCCGTACCGGCGCAGCAGGTGCTCGACCCGGGCGACGGGCAGGCCGGCGCGCCCGGCCAGCCGCTCACGCCCGTTCCACACCGCGTGGTAGCCGTCGGCGCCGAGCAGCGGGACCTTCTCCGTGCACGACGGCGGGACCGTATTCGCCAGCCCGGCCACCGCCGCGTCGACCGCGTCGGCGGCCATCACCCGGTAGGTCGTGTACTTCCCTCCGGCGACGGTCGTGAGCCCCGGGGCCGCGGCGACGACGGCGTGCTCGCGGGACAGCTGCGCCGGGTCGTCGGACTCGCCGGTGAGCAGCGGGCGCAGGCCGGCGTAGACGCCGACGATGTCGTCGTGGGTGAGCGGGGTGCGCAGCACCCGGTTGACCTGGTCGAGCAGGTAGTCGATGTCGGCGCGCGTCGCGGACGGGTGGGCGAGGTCCAGCTCCCAGTCGGTGTCGGTGGTGCCGATGATCCAGTAGTTGCCCCAGGGGATGACGAACAGGACGCTGCGCTCGGTGCGCAGGATCAGCCCGGTGGCGCCCAGCAGGCGGCCACGCGGGACGACCAGGTGGACCCCCTTGGACGCGCGCACGGACACCGGCCCCGGCCGGCCCATCAGCGCGTGCAGGTCGTCGGTCCACACGCCGGTCGCACTGATCGTCTGCCGCGCCCTGACGCGGATCTCCCGGGTTCCGGGGGAGCCGGCTGCCTCGCCCGCCTCCAGGTCGCGCACGATCGCGCCGGTCACCCGCGGATCTCCCGGACCGTCTTCGCCGATCGGGGACGAGTCCCGGTCCTCCCGCAGCAGGCCGACGACCTCCGCCGACGTCACGACCGCGGCGCCGAACCGGGCGGCGGTGCGGGCGACGAACATCGTGTGCCGGGCGTCGTCGACCTGGCCGTCCCAGTACTGGATCGCGCCCACCAGCGCGTCCGGGCGCAGCGACGGGAACTCGCGCAGCGCCGCCTTGCGGGTCAGGTGCCGGTGCATCGGCAGGCCGCCGGCACGGGGTCCCTCCCCGGTCGACGAGGCAGACCGTGGAACGCGTGGAGCGCCGGCACCGGGGCCGATCCGGGACAGGCCCTGCCCGAGGGTGTCGTACAGCAGCACCCCGCTGCCGATGTAGGCGCGTTCCCAGCCGTGGTGGGTCAGCGGCAGCAGGAACTGCACCGGGCGGACCAGGTGCGGGGCGAGCGTGTCGAGCAGCAGCGTCCGCTCCCGCAGCGCCTCGCGCACCAGCGCGCCGTTGAGCTGTTCGAGGTAGCGCAGGCCGCCGTGGATCAGCTTGCTGGAGCGGCTCGAGGTGCCCGCCGCCAGGTCGCGGGCCTCGACGAGGGCGACGGACAGGCCGCGGGACGCCGCGTCGAGTGCCGTGCCCGCGCCGGTGACGCCGCCGCCGATGACGAGGACGTCGAACGTCTCCTCGGCGAGGCGGCGCAGCGCAGCCGCCCGCCCGGCCGGGCCGAGCCGGCCGGGGCTGCCGGCCACCTCGATGGTCGGGGCGCTCGATATGGGGGCGGGGCCGGCCGAACGGGCCGATCCGGTCATCGGGTCTACCTCCTGGCTCCTGCGACCGGGGAGCGGGCGGGCGGGCGGGTGGGCCGCCCGACACCATCGTGCCGGGTGGCGCCGACAGTCGCCGTCGGGGCCGTCCACTCCGGCCCACTCCGGCCGGGATAGTGCGCCGTTGTCGGGCCGCGACCCGGCAGACTGTCATACGTTTCGGTTGCCTAACTCAACCAAATTTCCCGCGTGCACGTGGCCGCGGGCGAAGGCGTGCTGACCTGCCGGATGGCGCGGCCTCGCACCCTTGGAGCCCGTCCAGGCATTGTTCGGGGGAAGGGCGCCACGACGGCGCCGCCTGGCGCGCTTGGAGCCCGTCGCGGGCAGTAGGGGGCAAGGATGGCCATACCAGGGGAGCAGGCATGACGGAACGGGCCGCCGGGTCCGGGCGCGAGGATCTGGCCGCGGCCATCTACAGCGAACTCGCGCAGCTGGTCCGGCGGGTCCGGGGGGAGGCGAGCGAGCTGCATCCGGGGCTGTCGCTGGCGGCGTACTCGCTGCTGCTGTACCTCTCCGAGGTGGGTGAGGCGCGGGCCGCCGACCTGGTCGCCTTCTTCCGGCTTAACAAGTCGACGGTGAGCCGACAGCTGAGCGAGCTGGTCGCCGCGGGCCTGGTGGACCGCGAGCCCGACCGCGCCGACAGCCGCGTCCAGCTCGTCCGGGTCAGCGTCGTCGGCCAGGCGACGCTCGACGCCGTGGACAAGGTGCTGCGCGCCCGGATGCAGACCCGCCTGGACGGCTGGCCCGACGAGGACCTGGCCGTCTTCGGCCGCCTGCTCGCGCGCTACAACGAGCTACCTGACCCGCAGATGCCCCGTCCGGACGGAGCGGCGGCCCGCAGGGGCGCGGCACGGCCGGCGACGGGCCCGTCAGCTGCCACCTGATCCGCCGTCATGTTACTAACGAGTCAACATTGCTAACGAGTCGACGTTACCGACGAGTCGCGGAGCGAGCACCATGGACCTGACGTTCACCCCGCAGGAGGAGAAGTTCCGCTCGGAGCTGCGCGGTTGGCTCGACGCCAACATCCCGGCCGCCTGGCGGGACCCGAGCTTCTGGCGGAGCGTTTCCGACGACGAGGGCTTCGAGCTGCGCCGTGACTGGGAGCGACGCAAGCACGACGCGGGCTTCGCGGGCATCGCCTGGCCGACGGAGTATGGCGGCCGCGGCGGCACCCCGGGGATGAAGGCGATCTACGACGAGGAGATGGCGCTCGCCCACGCCCCGCAGTCGGCCAACGCGCTCGGCCTGACGTTCCTCGCGCCGACGGTGATGGCGATCGGCACCGACCAGCAGAAGCGCGACATCATCGGCCCGATGCTGCGCAACGAGGTGATCTGGTGCCAGGGCTTCTCCGAGCCGGGTGCCGGCTCCGACCTCGCGGCGCTGCGCACGTCCGGTGTGCTCGACGGCGACGAGTACGTCGTCAACGGCCAGAAGATCTGGACGACCAACGCCATGCACGGCGACAAGCTGTTCACCCTGGTGCGTACCGAGCCAGGACCGGGCCCGGGCCGGCAGGCAGAGGGTGGGATCTCGCCAGTCGGCACAAATAATGATCAATCGGGTGCTCTGGAGGCGGGCACAGCGCGACGCGACCCGGAAGCGCGGCGCAGCCATGGGATGCATCGCGGCATCTCGATGCTGCTCGTCGACATGCGTCAGCCGGGCGTCGAGACCCGCCCGCTGCGCCAGCTCAGCGGCGCGAGCGAGTTCGGCGAGGTGTTCTTCACCGACGCCCGGGTGAAGGCGTCCGAATGCCTCGGCGGCGTCGGCAACGGCTGGAAGACCGCGATGCTGCTGCTGTCGTTCGAGCGCGGCGCGTCCGGCATCTCGCAGTACGCCACGTACCGGCGTGGCTACGACGAGATCGTCGCCGCCGCGCGCCGGCTGGGCCGGGACACCGATCCGACGCTGCGCCGCGAGCTCGCGAGCCGCCTCGTCGAGCTGGAATGCCTGCGCTACCACGCGATGCACGTGCTCACCCAGGTCGAGCAGGGCCGCGATCTCGGCTCCGAGTCGTCGATCACCAAGCTGCAGTGGTCGGAGACCTACCAGAAGCTCTTCGAGACGTTCGACCATCTGCTCGGCCTGGATGGCGTCGTCACCAGCCCGGTCGACGGCCTCGACCTCGCCTCGCTGCAGTTCGAGGCGTTCTGGACCAGGTCGGTGACGATCTGGGGCGGCTCGTCGCAGGTGCAGCGCAACATCGTCGCCGAGCGGGTGCTCGGCCTGCCGCGGTAGGGGGAATCGCCGTGTACTTCGCGTTGACCGACGAACAGCGGGCACTTGCCGAGACCGTCCGCGACTTTCTCGCCGACCGGTTCGACCTGACGGCCGTGCGCGCCGTGTTCGAGGACACCGCGGGCGACGGCCACCCGGCCGAGCTGTGGAAGGCGTTCGCCGAGCAGGGCTGGCTCGCCGTGCTCGTGCCCGAGGAGAACGACGGGATGGGCCTCGGCCTGCTCGACGCGCAGGTGCTCGCCCGCGCGTTCGGCGCCGGCGCCGTGCCCGGGCCGTGGCTGCCGACCGTGCTCGCGGGGGAGGCCGTCCGGCTCGCCGGCTCACCCGCCCAGCGGGCGGCCGTGCTCGGCCCGCTCGCGGCCGGCGAGCTGGTCGCCACCGTGGCGCTGCGCGCCCCCGGCGGCTCGTTCGACCAGTCCGGGGTGGGCGTGACGGCTGACATCGATCCGGGAGGTACCCGGCTGACCGGGACGGCGTCTCCGGTCGAGTACGCGGGGGTCGCCCGGACGGCGGTCGTCGCCGCGAAGGAGCCGGATGGCGGGATCGGCCTCTACCTCGTCGACCCGACGTCCGCGTCCGTCACCGTCACGGCGCTCGACACCTATGACGGCACCACCCGCCTCGGCGCGCTCACCCTCGACGGCGCCGCCGGCGAGCGGCTGCCAGAGTCGAACGCGGCCGTCCTCGCCGAGCTGAGCCGACGCGGTGCCGTCCTCGCGGCCGCCGACCTGGTCGGCACCGCCCGGGCCGCGCTGACCAGGACCATCGAGTACGACAAGACCCGAGTCCAGTTCGGCAAGGCGGTCGGCAGCTTCCAGTTCATCAAGCACACGCTCGCCGACCTGCATGTCGGCGTCCTCATGGCCGAGCACGCCGCGCTCTACGCGGCGCACGCCGTCGACGCCGCGCTACCGGACGCCGCGCTCGCCGTCGCGGTCGCCAAGGCCAAGGCCAACGACGCGGCCGAGCGGGCGACCGGGGCCATGATCCAGTATCACGGTGGGATCGGCTACACCTGGGAGCACGAGGCGCACTTCTTCTACAAGCGGGCCAAGCGGCTCGTGGGCACGTTCGGCGACGCCGGCGAGCACCTGGACCGGATCGCGGCGCTGAGCATCGACGCCTGAAACGCGTCGCCTGCTTCGTGCCTTACCTAGCCGATCGGTGGGAGGGCGCGATCGGTGGGGAAGGTGCCGCCGGTCGGGGAGGACAGTGGACGAGGCGGTTCCAGACCAGGCGTGGCGGGGCGCTGGTGTCACTGCCGCCGTATGTGTGCCGCCAGGTGCCGAGAATGTTGGTGAAGGCGGGGCGCACGGCCAGCACCAGCGGCGTGCCAAGCGGGACGCTGATCTCTCCCTTCGCCGTCGGCATGCCAGCGACCCAGCGCAGGTAGAGCTCGGTGACATCCGCACTGACCTCTCGGGGCCCGGCGGGCGGCGCCTGTCTCGTGGCATCGCCGCCGGCGGGCCGATCGGCCGCCGCCAGGTCGTCGGCGGGCTGGTGGGGCGCAGCCAGGTCGCCGGCCGGTTGCGTCCCGTCGTAGCGGGTCCAGTCGAGGCTGCCACGCGGGCGGTTCGCGACCAGGTCGAGCGTGGGGACCCTGGCCGGAACCTTCCCGGCGGCGAGCCCGGTGAGCGCCGACGGGTAGGCGGCCAGCGGGTAGGGCCCCTCGTTGTCCAGGTCGCCCTCGGTCCCGAGCAGCGTGAGCCGCAGCTCCACCCGGCTCACGCAGGCCGCCGGCGCCGGCAGCAGCGGGAAGACGATCTCCGCGGTGGACATGTGGTCGTCACCGCGGCGGGGTAGGTGCCGGTACTGCCGACCGACGGCTAGCTCGCGCGGCGAGGCCTCCACCCGGCTCCGGTAGCCACGGCCGGGCGCGTAGGAGGTCAGCAGGTAGGTCCGCGTGGCGGTGATCGGGATACCCGCCACCTCGTTCACCGGTTGGCGGGGCTCACTCGTCGTCGCGATCGGGGCGGTGGTGGTGGCCGGCGTGAGCGGGCGCAGCGCCGCCGGCCCGCCGCCGATGCCCAGCACCACCGAGCCGAGGGCGATGAGGATGACCGTGCCGCCGGCTATCGTCAGGAAGATCCGGCCGCCTCGACCGGGCGTGCGAAGGGTCACCCCGAGCCGCTCGCGCAGCAGGTGCTCGACCCGGCCGCCCAGCGGTTCCAACGTCGCCCTGGCCGAGCTGGACGCCGTCGCCGCCGCGCGCCGCGCCGCCGTGGCGCCGCCGCGCGCACGGGGCGGCCGACGCGGGTCCGACGCGCTGCCGGCGTCGGGAACGGTGGCCGCGGGCGGCCCGCCCCTCACCCGCGAGGACTCGTCGCGTCTCGGCATCGGCAGGGCGATGGTGATGGTCGGTGCCTCGGCATTGGCGTCGGCGTCGGCGTCGGCGAGAGTCCGGTCGCGCGGTGGCGACGGTACGGGCGCGTCGGTGCCGGTAGTCGCGTCGGTGCCGGCAGTCGCACTGGCGACGTGCCTCGTGGTGGTCGGGCGGTTCATCGTGACCGGTACCGTCGGCGAGCCGGGCGGGGGCGGCCGCTCACCGCGTGCGGCTGGGATCACCGAGAGGTTGTCCATGCGTGAGCTCCGGCCACCGGCTGTCCGTCGGGTCGGCCGGGATGTCCGTTCGGCACCGGCCCCTCTTCGCGGTGACCTTGTCACCGTGAGCCACGGTCGACCGGCGGGACGCGCCGCCGCGGATGTGGCCCGGTAGTGCGCTTCCGTACCGATAGCCGTTTGTTGGTCGTCCGTACGGCTCGGTGTCGCGTCGGGGACGGCGCCGCACTGCGCCTGGATCGTCGCTGGTACGGTTCCGCCCAGTCCGGGAACACTTGGAGCCCCTATGACGACCCCAGCGCCTGGCCAGATGCCGGACCCGTTCGCGAAGCCCGGGCCCGATCAGCCGCCGCCTGGCGCGGGTTACCCGCAGCCCGGCCAGGGATACCCGCCTGCCCCCGGTTACGGGGATCCGAACGCGGCATATCCGCCCGCCCCGGGCTATGGGGATCCGAACGCGGCATATCCGCCCGCCCCGGGCTATGGGGATCCGAACGCGGGGTACCCGCCCACCGGGGGCTACCCGCCCGGCGCCGACCCCAATGCCGGGTATGCGCAGCCGGGGGGCTATCCGCCAGGCCCCGGATTCGCGCCAGCCCCGGGCTATCCGCCGGCTCCTGGCTACGGGCCCGGCTACCCGTACGGAGCCGACCCGTCCGCGCCGTTCGGCCGGCACCAGATCACCGGTGAGCCGCTCTCGGACAAGGACAAGCTGACGGCCGGTCTGCTGCAGCTTCTTCTCGGCGGAGTGGGTGCCGGCCGCTGGTACATGGGCGACTATGGGATCGCGGTCGCCCAGCTGCTCACCTGTGGCGGCCTCGGTATCTGGTCGCTCATCGACGGCGTGATGATGCTGACCGGCAACGTCCGCGACAAGTTCGGCCGCCCGCTGCGCGGCTAGGGCCGTCCCCGGCGACGTTCGCCCGCCCTCGGCCCGGGGGATCGCCGGGGCTGTATCCGGATCCGGACTCCGAACCCTCGCCGGTTCGGATCCGGACACAGAACCGCTGGTCTAGCCCGCGGCGCGGCGATGCCACCGGCCGAATCTTGGCGGAAGCGGCACCAGGCCGCTTCCGCGAGTCCTCGTTGGCCAGGCGCCGCGTCGATACGCATACCCGGCCAGCGATCTCCGACGGATCCGGGAGCGGCGGGCCGCGCGCCGAACGTGTCAGATGCCTGCGCGGGCCGTGCGGGTGTGACGGGTGGCCGTTCGCCCGTTGGTGACCGACGGCCGGGCGGTCTCGCGCCTCACCGCTCCGGATCACTTGCGCTTGCCGCCGCATGCGGTGATTCTTGTGACCCACGGCACAGCTACTCGGGTGTCGTACTAGTCACCGGTGGTGTCGTGAATGCGTTTCGTGCCGACCTGGGTCGGCTGCTTTCGCACTGATCGGTCTCGCGCGGGCGACTGTGGCAACGCGCGGTGCCCGGCTGCTCACTCGCGACAGTCCCCTGGCGGTTTCGGCGCGCGGTCTCCATCAGCTTGCCGATCTTCATTGGCGGGGTCGCGACGGGTGCGACCACCCGTTTCGCGCCCGGCTCCGTTCCGTTGTCGGCGCGGGTTGGGCAGGCCGGACGTTCGGCCTGCCCTGGCTCGGCCGGCGCGAGTCGGGCGGCCGGTTGCCCGGCCTGGCCGGCGCTGTGCGTGTTTGCCCGAGTCGCTTGTGTCGTCGGCCTGATACCGCAATCCTGGTGACCTGCGACACGTTTCATTGTGCAACTGTCTCCCGTTGATCTTTGGATTGACGGGTCCTGGGTGCCGCGGAGGTCCTGCGTGGTTGCTGGAAGCCAGCCGGAGTTGTTAGTCGTCGATTCACTCGAGGTTGTCTATGCGGGCGTGGTCCGGGCGCTGCGCGGCGTGACGATCTCGGTCGGCACAGGGCAGGTCGTCGCGGTGCTGGGAAGCAACGGCGCCGGCAAGTCGACGCTGCTGCGTACCGTGTCCGGCACCCTGGGGATGCACGGCGGGAAGGTCACCGCCGGCGCGCTCCGGTTCGACGGTCAGGACCTCGCCGGCCGGGGCGCCGCGGACATCGTCCGGCTAGGCCTGGTGCACGTGCCCGAGGGACGCCGGATCTTCGGCCGGCTGACCGTCGAGGAGAACCTGCGGGCGGGCGGGATGTCGGTGCGCGGGCGGGCGGCCCGCACCCAGGCCCGCGACCGGGTCTACGAGCTCTTCCCGCTGCTGGCCGAACGGCGCGACTCCCGGGCCGTGCTGCTGTCCGGCGGCGAGCAGCAGATGCTCGCGATCGGGCGCGGCCTGATGTCGGCGCCCCGGATGCTGCTGCTCGACGAGCCGTCGCTGGGGCTCGCCCCCCAGATCATCGGCAAGATCGGCGCGGCGATCAGGGAGATCAACGCCCAGGGCGTCTCGGTCGTCCTCGTCGAGCAGAACGCCGCCATGGCGCTGGCGCTCTCCGAGGTGGCCTACGTCCTGGAGCTCGGGCGTACATCGCTGTCGGGGCCGTCGGCCGAGCTCGCAGCCTCCGACGAGGTCGCGCGGCGCTACCTGGCGGTGGCGGGTGAGGCCGCTCCGGGCGCCGCACCTCCCGCCCCAGGTGATCCCGCGAGCCCCGCATCTCCGGATCCCGAACCCCCGCGGCCGGCGAGCCCGGCGCGGACGCTGTCCCGGTGGCAGCCGTCGCCGGCCCGGCGGGTCCTGCCCCGGCCTCGGGGCCGGGTCGGTGCCGCAGCTGACCAGGGCGGCGTGCCCGCGGGGGAGCCGAAGTGAGCGCAGGAGCAATCGAGCGGAGTGGTCGTCCGAGGGACGAGGACGGCCGCGGAGCGAGTGCGGCGACGGAGCGAACCCGAGGCACAGTGAGCGACGTCGTGGCCACGGAGGTGACCGACTCGCTGGCGGTGGCCGAGCCGCTGGTGGTCGAGGGTGTGACGGTCCGTTTCGGGGCGCTCGCCGCGCTCGCCGACGTGTCACTGCGGGCCGAGCCAGGGACCGTCCACGCGGTGATCGGGCCGAACGGCGCCGGCAAGTCGACGCTGTTCAACGTCATCTCCGGGGTGTACCGGGCGACGTCCGGCCGGGTGCTGCTCGGGGGCACGGTGCTGACCGGACAGCGGCCGCACCGGGTCACGGCACTCGGGGTCGGCCGCGCGTTCCAGAACCTCGCCGGCTCACCGTACGAGTCGGTGCTCGACAACATCATGATCGGCCGGCATCACCTGATGCGCACGGGCTTTCTCAGCGCGGGCCTGCGGATCCCCTCGGCGCGCCACGAGGAGCGGCTGCACCGGGCCAGGGCGCGCGAGATCGCCGAGTTCCTCGACCTCGGAGAGCGCCTGCACGTGCCGATCGGAATCCTTCCGTACGGCGACCGCAAGCGGGTCGAGGTGGCGCGGGCGCTGGCGACGGAGCCGCGGGTGCTGCTGCTGGACGAGCCGGTCGCCGGCATGAACGCGGTGGAGACCGCCCAGATGACGGCGACGATCCGGGCGATCCGGGCTTCCCTCGGGATCACGGTCCTGCTGGTGGAGCACGACATGACCATGGTCATGTCGCTGGCCGACCAGGTCACGGTGCTCGACTTCGGCCGGGTGGTCGCCGACGGCACCCCGACCGAGGTGAGCCGCGACCCGGCCGTGATCCGCGCCTATCTCGGCACCGGCGACGAGGACGACCCCGCGGCCAGCCCCGCGAGCGCCAGCCCCGCGAGCGCCAGCCCCGAAGGCGCCAGCTCCGCGGGCGACAGAGCCGAGGGCGGCGCCACGGAGGAGAGCGCCGAAAAGGAGAACACCGGCGTGCGCGGTACCGGCACCCAGAGCGCCGGCGCTGGCGCGGAGGCGAAGGACCCGCCCGCGGACGGCGGGGACGTCGGAACCGTCGCGGTCAGCACAGGGAAGGAGCAGCCGTGACGACGTTCGTCTCGCTGTTGGTCAACGGGATCTCGCAGGGCGCGGTGTACGCGCTCATCGCGCTCGGATTTGTGATCATCTTCAAGGCGAGTGAGGTGCTCAACTTCGCGCACGGCTCGATGCTCTTCGTGGGCGCCTATGTGACCGCCCGGCTCGTGCCGTCGATCGGGTTCGCCGCGGCGGTGGCGATCGGCGTCGCCGGGACGGCGCTGCTGGCCGTCGTCCTCGAACGGCTGCTGTTCTCCCGGGTGGGCCGGGGCACGGGGCTGGCCAGCCAGGGGCAGGTCGCCGCCCTGACGATCATGACGCTGGGCCTGGACATCGTGATCGCGACCGACCTGACCCGGCGGATCGGCTCCAGGGTGCTCTCCCTGGACCAGCCCTGGGGGACCGGAGCCTTCTCGGTCGGCGGCGTCGGCCTCTCCTACAACCGGCTGATCGCCATGGGGACGGCGGCCGTCCTGATCCTGGCGTTCCTTGCCGCGTTCCGCTTCACCGGCTGGGGAGTGGCGCTGCGTGCCAGCGCCGAGGACGCGGAGGCGGCCGCGCTGATGGGGATCCGGCACTGGCAGGTCAGCGCCCTGGCCTGGCTGGTCGCCGGCGGGCTCGCGGCCGTGGCCGCCGTCTTCCTGACCGGCAGCCCGACGCCCGGCCTGGATCCGTCGATCCGCACCGTCGCGTTCCTCGCCTTCCCGGCCGCCATCATCGGTGGCCTGGACTCGACCACCGGCGCGCTGGCGGGCGGAGTGCTCGTCGGCGTCGTCCAGTCCCTGATCGCCGGCTATGCCGAACATCTGCAGTTCCTCGGCGGCGACTTCGGCGGGGCCGTGCCCTACGTCCTGATGCTGGCGGTCCTGCTGGCGCGTCCCGCCGGCCTGTTCGGCACGAGGGAGCTGACCCGTGTCTGACGTTCGTGTCTCCCACGGGCCGCGCGCGGCGCTGGCCACCCGGCTCCTCCTGGTGTCGCTGCTGGTGGCCCTGCTGATCCTCGCGGCGCTGCCGTTGTATCTGGAGGAGTTCTGGCTGCGGGTCGGCTTCTCGATCTTCGCGGCGGTGATCGGCGCGATCGGCCTGACGATCCTCGTCGGCACCACGGGCCAGCTCTCGCTCGGGCACGCCTTCTTCCTCGCCGTCGGCGCGATCAGCTACTGCTGGCTGGCGAGCGAGCCGAGCACGCTGGGCAGCCGTCACCTGGGCGGGCTCGGCCTTCCACCGCTTCTCGCGATGGTGCTCGCCGTCCTGATCTCCGGGATAGCAGGCCTGCTGTTCAGCCCGGTCGCCGCGCGGCTGCGCGGGATCTACCTCGGCATCGCCTCGCTGGGGCTGGTGTTCGTCGGCCAGCACGTGCTGAACTCCGCGTCCCCGCTGACCGGCGGCTACAACGGCCGGCGCACCCCGGACTTCTCGTTGTTCGGGTTCGTCTTCGACGATGACAACTCCGGCCTCAAGGTGCTGGGCGTACCGTTCGGGCGCGCGGAGCGGCTGTGGTACCTGGGCCTCGTCCTCGTCGTGCTCGCGGCCTGGTTCGCCTACGGCCTGCTGCGGTCTCGGCCCGGGCGGGCGCTGCGGGCGGTCCGGGACGGCGAGATCGCGGCCGCGGTCACCGGCATCGACGTCACCGGCTACCGGGCCAGGGCGTTCCTCGTGTCCTCGATGTACGCGGGGCTGGCGGGGGTGCTGTACGCCCTGTCGATCGGCAGCGTCGCGCCCGAGTCGTTCACCGTCGAGGTCTCGATCCAGTACCTCGCGATCATCCTGCTTGGCGGTCTTGGCTCGGTCGGCGGCGCCATGGCCGGCGCGGTCTTCGTCATCGGGCTGCCCCTGCTGCTCGAGCAGTACAGCGAAAGCCTGCCGTTCCTGGCAGAGCCCGGCAGCGGCGGCGTCACCTCCGCGGAGGCGGCCAAGTACGCCTACGGCATCGCCGTGATCCTCTTCGTCCTCTTCCAGCCGCGCGGGCTCGCCGGCATCGCCTACGCACTGGTGCGCCGCCGCCGCGCCGCGGCGCTGCGCCGTGGAGACGACGGGCTACCACCTGACGGCGGTGGGACCGCTCCGCCGCGCGGCGAACGCGCCTCGGCGGGCGGCACCGCCGACGTGGACGCGGCCGGCGCCGCCACATCCGTCCCGGTGGGCGCGCCGGCCGACGCGACCTCCGGCGGCTGACGGACCACCGGGTCGGAACCTGCCAGACGCCGTGTGTCGGACTCGCCATTCGGGTGAGCCGGGGGAAGAAGGGAACCTCTATGTCTCCAGTCATGGCTGGGCGGGGCCGCGGGCCGCGATGGCGGTCAGCTGGCCGCGTCTCGCTGGCCTTAGGCCTCTCGGTGGTCACCCTGCTGGCCGCCGCCTGCAGTACCAAGGGCGACGACGACAAACCCGCGGCGCCCGCGGCCAGCGGAAGCGCGAAGGTCGTCAAGACCGGCCAAGGGATCAGCGGAACCGAGCTCACTCTCGGCAACCTCAACGACGTGACCGGATTCTTCGCCGCCAGCGGCAAGGACCTCGCGATCGCCTATGACCTCTTCTGGAAGGACTACAACCAGAAGAACGGCGGGATCTGCGGGACGTACACCGTCAAGCTGGAGAACGCCGACAGCGGCTACAACGTTCAGAAGGCCACCACCGCGTACGCCGCCATGAAGCCCAAGGTGGCGGCGATGCAGATGGTGCTCGGCTCGGCCATCGCCACCGCGCTGTCCGAGGACCTCACCGCCGACGACCTGGTCGGGATCCCACTGGCCTGGTCGCAGTCCCTCTCGGACAACCCGAACTACGCGATCGTCGGCTCGACCTATGACGTCGAGTCCATCAACGGCCTGGACTACCTGCTCGAGAAGGGCGTCATCTCCAAGGGCGTCAAGATCGGCCACATCTACCACGACAGCGAGTACGGCATCAACGCCGACGCCGGCGTGAAGTACTGGGCCGCGCAGAACGGGTCCCAGGTCTTCGAGCAGAAGGTCGGCCCCCTACAGAACGACCTGAGCTCGCAGGTGACTGCCCTCAAGGGGCAGGGAGTCGGGGTCATCGCGATCACCGGCACGCCGACGCAGACCGCCGCGCTCGCGGCCGCGACCAAGACCCAGGGCCTGAACGTGCCGCTCCTCGGCAACGGCCCGACCTACACGCCGGACCTGCTGACCGGCGACGCGAAGGACGTCCTGTTGGACCGGTTCTACTTCGCCGGCGGGAACGGCACCCTCCCGACGGCCGAGGCCGCCACCGTGCTGGCCGCCTACCGGCAGGCGGTGGGCAAGGCCGACGCGATCCCGACCCCCGCGCTCTCCACGGGCTACGCGACCGCGACCGTGATGGCCAAGATCCTGGAAGCGGCCTGCGCCGCCGGCGACCTGACCCCCGCCGGTATCGTCGCCGCCAAGAAGGGCCTGACCACGCTGGACACCGGTGGCCTGACCGGCAAGCTGGACTACTCGAAGCCCGGCATCTCCCCGACCAGGCAGTCCTTCGTCGTCAAGCCAGACGCGACCGCAGACGTCCGCCTCAAGATCGTGGCTCCGCTCTACGAGGGCCCGAACGCGAAGACCTACGTCCGCGCCAAGTAGTCGTTTGACCCGCTGACCATCTGATCGGGTGACCGGATTCCCGCGGTCGCCGTGCGCCCAGGCGGGCGGCGACCGCGGGGACAGATGACCGCGGGGACAACGGTGGCACGTCGTCACCGCTGACCTCGTCCGCCAGACCGGCGGGCGAGGTCAGCGTCGCGTTACGTGGTGCGCAGCTCCTCCGTGGACACGCTCGGGCGGAGGAAGAGCAGGGCGAGGCCGGTCATCGCGACGATCGCGAGGATCGTGCCGCCGGCGAAAAGCCCGAGGTCGGCGAACGGGATCGGGACCCCGCGAGTGAGCTCGGGTGCCACGGCGGTGGGGCCGCCCGGGAGCGTCCCGACCTGGCCTCCGGTACTCGCCTCGATCGTCAGCGACCAGGTCATCGTCACGCCGACCGCCAGCGCTACCAGCACCGCGGGCACGGCGGGTGTAAGGGTTTGCCAGAACATCGAGCGGGCGAGAACGCCGCGAGGCACCCCGGAGGCAACCAGGGCCGCGTAGGTCCGGCGGCGGGTGACGATCCCCTCGGCGAGGCCGACCAGCAGGCCGAGCGTCGCGATCGTCAGACCCACCAGCACCGCCGCGTAGACCAGGTCCATGTCCCGTAGGGAGGAATCATCGCCACCCGGCGTGTATCGGAATCCTTGCTGGACGGTCCACCACTGGTCGTAGGCCCGCCGGGTGTCGGCCTCCGTGGCGAAGTAGGCCCGCATCCCCGCCGCGCCGCCGCCGAACAGGACGCAGGCGAGCACCGCGGCGAAGACCCTGCTGCTGGCCCATGGGTCCGCGATGAGCCGGCGCCCGGCGAGCAGTGCGGCTGGCCGGCGCGCGACCCGGTGCAGAACCCGGCCGGCGACGTGGGAGATCCAGCCGGTGCCCAGCAGGAGCCCGACGAGTGCGGCCAGCGCGCCCGCGAACAGGAGCGCGATGAAGGCGCCCTCTGGCACGTCGAGCCGGTGGCGTTCGGCGTACCGCAGGAGCGGTCGCAACACGGCGAAGCAGGCCACCCCCGGCACGATCAGGAAGGCTGGCCACGGCCGGGGAGCCGGGAGCCGCTGCCGGTGCACGACGCCGAACGGCGTGACCCGGACCCGCCGCAGCACGAGCGCCGCCGTCAGGGCGGCGACGAGCGGTAGCCCCAGGGCGATCGCGAGCAACGCCGGCCAGGGCGGCAGAACATCCGTCGGCAGCGGCAGCCGGCCGTCCTGGTTCGGCCGGTCCAGTACCCGCCGGCCCACCAGATAGGCCGCGAACCCGATACCCACGCCGGGCGTGCTCGCCAGCCCGGTCTCCGCGGCAGTCAGCGAGACGGTCTGACCAGGGGTCGCGCCCGCCAGCCGAACCGCGGCCAGCCTTCTGTCGCGGGCCGGCGCCCCGAGGCGTCCGCACTGGCCCGCGAGCGCCAGCACCGGGATGGTCAGCAGCATCAGGGCGATCACCACGCCGGGCCGCAGGCCGGGCTCGTTCAGCAGGGCGCTCCGGTAGGTCGTGTTGTTGGCCGCCGTGCCAGCGAGCGGGCCGGCGAGCTCGGGGATGGCCAGCACTGTGGCGGCGGTCAGAACGGCGAGCGTCGCCAGCGTCGCGGACAACGCGGTGAGCGCGACGCGCAGGGCATCGGCCCGGCTGCCGACGGACGCCAGCCGCACAAGCGTTCCGGGCCTCATCCCACGCCCTCGGTGTCCACCATGGCCAGCCCGGCGCCGGCGAGGCCGAGCCCGGTCGGGTCGATCTGGCCGTCTCGCAGCGTGATCTCGCGGTGCGCGTAGCCGGCGACCTTCGGATCGTGCGTGACCAGGACGACCGTCGTCCTCTGCTGGGTCGCGAGCCGCACCAGCTGCCCCAGCATCTGCTCGCCCGCCAGGGTGTCCAGCGCGCCGGTGGGTTCGTCGGCGAACAGCACCCGGGGCTCGGTGACCAGCGCGCGTGCCAGCGCGGTGCGCTGCCGCTGCCCGCCGGACATCTCCCCGGGCAGCGCGTCCGCCACCTCGGCGACACCGAGCCGCTCGAGCCAGGACAGGGCGGCGGTGCGGGCGCGGCGGCGGCTGGTGCGGGCCAGCAGAAGTGGGAGGGCCACGTTCTCCGCCGCGGACAGCTCCGAGACCAGCTGCCCGAACTGGAACAGCACACCGAGCTCGGTGCGCCGCAGCCGGGACCGCTCGGCCTCGGACAGGTTGTCGATGCGTCGGCCGCGGTAGACGACCTCGCCGGCGTCCGGGCGCAGGATGCCCGAGAGGCAGTGCAGCAGGGTGGATTTGCCGCAGCCGCTGGGCCCGGTCACCGCGACGATCTCCCCTTCCGCGATCGCGAGATTCACCCCGCGCAGGGCCGCGACGGCCCCGTACGACCGGACGAGGCCGCGGGCCTCCAGCAGGACTGTGGTCATGCAGAGCCTTCCTGGGCTTGAGTCGCGACCCGTTCCAGCGTGGTGCGCAGCCAGCGCAGGTCGGCGTCGAGGTGGGTGATGGCGTAGTCGAGGGCGATCACGTCGGACAGCCCCGTCGCCGGGTCGGCCTTCAGCGCCGTCAGCTCGCGCAGCCTGGCGGCGTGCGTCGCCCGCTGCGCGACGAGGTAGTCCCGCGCCGTGGCAGCGTCCGCCGCGAACAGGGCGACGACGACCTTGGCCAGCAGCGCGCCGGCGACGTGCGGCGCCGGCGGCTCCACCGCGGTGAGCCAGGCGCGCAGGCCCGCGAGGCCCTCGGCGGTGATGGCGTAGCTGGTGCGCTCGGGGCCGCCGGCCTGGTCCTGGCCCACGGGCGTCACCAGGCCGTCGCGCACCAGCCTGGCAAGCGTCGTGTAGACCTGCCCGAACGCCAGCGGCCGCGCGCGCGGCAGCTGCTCGTCGTAGGACCGCTTCAGCTCGTATCCATGCCGGGGCCCGCCGGCCAGCAGGCCCAGCAGCACGTGCGACGTGACGGATCCGGTCGAAGACACTCCGCAACTATGTAGTGAGTGAATAGCTGGCGTCAAGGCCACCCAGAGCGGGCATAGGCCGCCAGGCCCTACCCGGCGCCGAGAAGGCCGGGGAGGGCCTCGACGACCAGGGACCAGTCGGGGGAAGAGGGGTCGGTCAGCGTGTAGTGGTCGCCCTGGGCTTCCAGCAGGCTCGCGGGGGCGCCGGCTCCGGTGGCGGCCTCGACGTAGCGGACGCTCTGGCCGAACGGGACCTCGTCGTCGGCGCGGGCGTGGACGCACAGGACGGGCACGCGCAGCGGGATGGCCGCGGACGGGTCGGCCAGGCGGTACTCCCCGGGCAGGTCGTCCGGGCCGCCGCCCATGAGGTCGAGGGCCGCCGTCCCGCCGACGCCGCCGCGCGCGCAGTCCGCGAGCCACAGCGCGCCCGCCAGGGACACCACCGCCGTCAGCCGCACCCGCGGCCCGGCGCCCGGCGCCGTGGCGGGCAGCTTCGCCCGCCCGGCCGCCCATGTCGCGAGGTGGCCGCCCGCGCTGTGCCCGATCGCGACGACATGTGACGTGTCGACGGGTAGGTCGGCGAGCAGGTCGATTCCGGCCGCGACATCCGCGAACGTCGCCGGCCAGCCGCCGCCCCGGCCGACCCGCCCGTACTCCAGGTTCCACACCGCGTACCCGTGCCGGGCCAGGTCGGCCGCCAGCGGCCATCCCTCCGAGACACCGTAACGCGCCCGCCAGAACCCGCCGTGCAAGAAGATCACTACGCCGGTGGTGGGCGAGGCGCCGGCGTCATCCACGGGCAGCCACAGCTCGCCGAACTGGTCCGGACCGGGGCCATACCTGTGGATCGCGGGCCTCATCCCGCCATTCTCCCCGGCAGATCGGCAATGGCCCGCCTCGGGACGTGGCTGCCGGGCGGCGCAAATGTAACCGGTAAGTTACGGTTCGATTTACATTTCGGTCCGATTGGCGGCCGGCGGCCGCCCTGAGCCGGACAAGCGCGGGGCAGACGGGCCCACGGTGGACGTCGTGGGCGGCTGGCGGTGCCAGGACGCCTGGCTCGACGTAGCCTGATCACGGGGGTGCCCGCCCTCCGGAGGAGGCATGATCATGTTTCTCCCGCACGTGGCGGGCATCATGCCAACGGGGCGGTGCCCTCCGGGCACAATGCCAACAGGCCGTGCCCGGGCGCACGGGGAGGTGGCCGCCGATGAGCCGGTACGCGGTGGACGTCCACGACCGCACGCTGATGGTGTCGTGGGATACCGGGCTGGGTGACGTCGCTGAGAAGGTCGCCCGGTTCCCACGGGCCGTCGACGAGTCGGACGCGCTGCAACTGGCGCGCACGTTGACATTTCTCTCCGCCGCCGCCTGGCGTACCTACACGCACCCGGAGGAGTCGGCGCTGCAGGCGCTGCCGACGGGTGACGACAGCCTGACCGGCCGCGGCAGGGATGTCTTCGGCAAGGCGATAGCGGCGATCGAGCAGCCGCACCTGCCACATGAGGGGCTGATCCAGCAGGCCGTGGTCGTCGTCGAGGAGGCGGCGCACCGGGTCGGCCGGGCATTGCACGCGATCTCCGACACCGAGTTGACCACCGAGGTCGCCGCGGAGGTGCGGGCTGAGCTCGACGCCGTCGAGCGCGCCGAGCTGGGCGAGCTGTCGGGCCGCGCCCGCCAGGCGGTGACGCTCAGCCGCGCGGACGCGTCGCCGCTGCAGGTCGCCGCCGCCGACGCGCTGCTGCGCGGCGACCCGCTCGGCAGCCGCGCGCTGTTCACCGACGTCGAACCGACGGCGGCCGCGATCGCGGCGGCGCACTGGCTGCACGCGGCGGCGATCGTGGCCGCCCGGCACGCCGACCTCGACGTCACCCAGGTCGTGGCCGAGGCCGACACCATCGAGCCGCTCCCGCACCGCACGCCCACGCTGGTGCTTCACCAGGTCGACGGGGGCGACTCGCCCCGCGAGGCGGTGCTCGACCTGATCGCGCACGCGCTGGTCGTCGCCGAGGGCCGCAACCCCGACCTGGACGACATCTTCGAATGGGTCGCGGAGATCGTCGAGGACGGTCCGCCGGCCCCGGACGACGAGGGCGAGGAGCGGCTGCCGCGCCGGCAGACGCGCACGCCGATCCTGCCGACCGAGGGCCTGGCGATCCAGATCCGCGGCGTGGGCGACCGTTCCGCGGACGACGACCTGGACGACGTCCGCGGCCTCGATGACGACGACGATGACGATGACGACGAGGAGTTCGGCGAGACGCTCTTGCTGCCGGACCGGCTGACCCCGCTGGACCCGCGCCGGCCGGCGGTCGACCTTCTCGAGGACCTGCTCGCCGGGATCCACGGCTGCTGGCTGCTCTACCGCGAGTTCGCCGACCCGCCGAGCGTCCCCCGCCCACCGGCACCGGCGCCGCCCGTGGCCGACTCCGAGCCGGTCACCCCGGAGACGGTCTCCGCCGCCCGCCGCAAGCGTCGCGAGCAGCTGCGCCGCGCCTTCGACGACGAGGTCCGGGCAGCGGCCGCCACCCTCCGCGACCAGCTGGTGTAGGACACCCAGGACCCGGCCGCCCACCCCGGGAACGGAGCCCGCAGGGATTGGACGTTCAGCGGCGGGTGACCGCGTCGGCGCGGAGGCCCGGCCACGAGCGAAGCGAAGGGACCCCGTGCGGGCTGGCTGTGGATGGGTGAGGTTTCGGCGGTGGGTGACCGTGCTGGGCGCGGAGGCGCGCCTCGCGGAGGCCCGGCCACGAGCGAAGCGAAGGGACCCCGTGCGGGCTGGCTGTGGATAGGTGAGGTTTCGGCGGTGGGTGACCGTGCTGGGCGCGGAGGCGCGCCTCGCGGAGGCCCGGCCACGAGCGAAGCGAACGTGGTTGGGCCGCAGCGAGGTCGCCGTAGCGCCCGTGAGCGGAGGAGGACACGGCGCGGAGGTCCCTCGGGAGCGAAGCGAGTGAGGGGCCGGAGCGCCGTGCCCGCACGGAGCGAACCAGGAAGAAGGAGGGGCGGATGTCGCGGGCGCTGGTGCTCGGCGGTGGTGGGCTGGCCGGGATCGCATGGGAGATCGGGCTGCTCGCGGAGCTCACCCACGGCGGGTCGGACCTGACCGCGGCGGACACCGTGATCGGAACGTCCGCCGGCTCGGTCGTCGGCGCCCTGCTGCGCACCGGGCAGAGCCTCGACGAGCAGCTCGCCGCCCACCTGGAGGGCGCCGGCGCTGGCGCCGAGCTCACCGTGAAGCTCGACGTCGACCTGCTGGCGAACATGTTCGGCGAGGCCATCAGCGGTGCCCGTGACCTGCCCGGCGCGCTGTCCCGGATCGGCGCGATGGCGCTGGCCACCCCGACCGTCAGCGAGGCCGAGCGGCGCCGCGTCATCGAGGCCCGGCTTCCCCGGCACGAGTGGCCGGCGCGCCGGCTCCTCGTCACCGCGATCGACGCCGAGCGCGGCACGCTGGTGACCTTCGACAAGGACTCGGGCGTGCCGCTGGTGGACGCGGTGGCGGCGAGCTGCGCCGTCCCCGGGGTCTGGCCGCCCGTGAGCATCGACGGCCGCCGCTACCTCGACGGCGGCTCCGGCTCGGCGACCAACGCCACCCTCGCCGCCGGCCACGACACCGTCCTCGTCATGGCCCCGATGACCACCCCGGGCCGCGGCCCGTTCCTCGGCATCGAGGACGAGGTACACGACCTGGAGAAGTCCGGTAGCCGCGTCCTGGTCGTCACCGCCGACGATGCCGCTCGCGCCGCCTTCGGCCTGAACTCGCTCGACCCCGCCGTCCGCCCCGCCTCCGCCCGCGCCGGGCGCCGCCAGGGCTGGTCCCTGTCCCACGCCGTCCGCGAGTTCTGGACCGCCGGAGCGGCCGGAGCGGCCGGAGCGTAGACCGGTGGCTCCGAAACCGCGGGTGCTGTCGCCGGCAGGTGGCGGTGACGCCCCCTAACTATGGCGGCCGGTGACGGCGACGTTGAGGCCCACGCCGATCATGGCCAGGCCGCCGGCGCCGCCGATGGCCGCCAGGCGCCGCGGGTTCCCGGTGAACCACGACCGCACGGCGCTCGCGACCATCGCCCACCCGCTGTCGGAGACCAGCCCGATGCCGATCGCGAGCAGCGACATCAGCAGCATCTGGGCGGGAATGTGCCCCGCCTCGCGGCTGACGAACTGGGGCAGCACCGCGCCGAACATGATCAGTGCCTTGGGGTTGGTGACCCCGACGACGAAGCCCTGCCGGATCGTCCGCCACCTCGACAGCGCCTCGACATGCTCACCGGCCACCGCCGCCAGCTCGCGGCGGTGCCGGATCGCCTGGATGCCCAGCCAGACGAGATAGGTCCCGCCGGCCAGTTTCACGGCCAGGAAGGCGATCGCCGAGCGCTCCACCAGCGTGCCCAGGCCGAAGGCGACCAGCACCGCCACGACGTAGTTGCCCAGCCCGCTGCCGACCGCGCTCACGATCGCGGGCCCCCGCCCCAGCGACAGCGCCCGCCCGACCACGAACAGCACGCTCGGACCCGGAACCACGATCAGGACGAACGCGGCGACGGCGAACCCGGCCAACTGTCCACCAGAGATCATTTGGGGATCTTATCCGCGAACGCGGCGACGGCGGGCCTGGCTGATGCCCGTGCTCGGCGCGCCCTCCCGGCCTGGAGCTGGGCGTCAGGGGCGGGAGCGGACCTGCCAGAGGTCGGGGAAACTCGGATGGAAGAGCGTGGAGCGCAGGTACTCGGCGCCGGGGGAGCCGCCGGTGCCGGTCCTGGCTCCGATGATGCGTTCGACCATCTTGACGTGGCGGTATCGCCACTCCTGGATGCCCTCGTCGATGTCGACGAGGGCCTCGCACACGCCGGCGGGTACGCCGCGCTCGTCGGCGTACGCCTCGGCGAGGGCCGCCTGGACGAGTTCGTCCCCACCGGGCCAGGGCAGGCGGGGGTCGCGGTCGAGGATCTCGTCAGGGAGCTTCCAGCCGGCGGTGGCGAGGTAGCGCAGCAGGGAGTCGAAGATCGAGCGGCGGCGCATGATGGCGTCGAGGGTGGCGTCGTCCGGGCTCCCGGAGCCGGCGAAGTCGCGGCGGCCGAGGGTGGCCTCGATCCAGCGGAACTGGAACGACTGGAAGCCACTCGAGCTGCCGAGCTCCGGGCGGAAGCGCGCGAACTGGCGCGGGGTCATCGTCTCCAGGACGTCCAGCTGGCCCACGACCGTCTTGAGGATCTTCGCGACGCGCCTGGCGGTCTGCAGAGCGCCGACGCCGTCGCCGGACTCCAGGCGGTGCCGCAACAGGTCGAGCTCGCGCAGGATCTGCTTGAACCACAGCTCGTAGACCTGGTGAATGATCACGAACAGCAGCTCGTCGTGCTCGTCGGTGCGCGGGTGCTGGCAGGACAGCAGCTCGTCGAGGTGGAGGTAGCCGCCATAGGTCAGATCACCGTGGCTGGTCGTGGCGTCGGCCCTTTCGGCGCGGCCGCCGGGGCCGCCGGCCGGTGCGGAGGTGCCTGATGCCGTGCTCACCAATGTCCTCCGTTTCCTCGTCCACCGGGCACGTCACCGCGGAGGACCGGGTGGATGCCGGTGATGTCTGGCCGGGATGTCACGGCGCCCAGCGGGGTCTCGGCGGGCGTCGACGGCGTCGGTCCCGCGTTCACCGGTTCCGTCCGCGGACGGTCGCGGCCAGCAGGCCGGCGGCTCCGGCCAGGCCGCCCGCGGCGAGGGCGGTGAGCCGGTTCTGGCGGCGTATCCGGTTCGGGATCTCGGCGTACGGCCTGGTCGTGAAGCTCACCAGTTCGTAGCGGGAGACGTAGCGGCCTGGCAGGCGGCGCTCCAGCCAGTGCTCGGCCGCGACCCTGACCTGGAAGGCGTGCGAGTTCACGCGGTCGCGCATCTCGACGAAGTTGTCCAGGGCCATCTCGGCGATGGCGTCACAGTTGGCCTTGCGGCGCCGTTCGTAACTGGCGAGCGCCGCCGCCCAGTCGCCGCCGGTCTCCGCCAGGCACCGGTCGATCTCAACGCAGTCCTCGAAGGCGCAGTTCGCGCCCTGGCCGAAGAACGGGACGATCGCGTGCGCCGCGTCTCCCACGAGCGCGAGCGTCGCGCCGCCACCCCGGCCGCTCGTGCTGGCGGTGTCGCTCGTGCCGGCCGCGTCGCCTGGGTCGGCCGCGTCGCCTGGGTCGCCTGTGCCAGCCGTGCTGCTCGTGCCGTGGTGAACCCACGGCCAGGCGCGGATCGTCGCCAGCGACCCGAGCGGGTTGCGCTGGTAGTCGTCGACCAGGCTCGGGGCCAGTCTGGCGACGTCGGGATAGTGCTCGCGGAAGTGCCCGACGATCTCGTCCGGCGTCGTCAGCGCCGCGAACTGTTCGGCGGTCCAGAACAGGGTGCAGGTGAAGGACCGGTCCAGGTTCGGCAGGGCGATCATCATCGACTCGCCGCGTGGCCAGATGTGCAACGCGTCCGGGTCCAGGGCGAATTCGCCGCCGCGCGCCGGGATCGTCAGCTCCTTGTACCTGTGGTCCAGGTAGTCCTGGCTGAAGGTGAAACCGGTGCGGAAGGTCACCGCGCGGCGGGCGGCGCTGAAGGCGCCGTCACAGGCCAGCACGACGTCCGCCCGCGCCAGCTGTGTCGATGGGGAAACGCCTCCGCGGCTCGGGGTTCCTGCCGGATCGGCGACAGGGTCCCTGCCGGATCTGCGAAGCAGATCTGGGAGGTCGGCGATCTGGGAGGTCGTCTGTGGCCAGCCTGCCAGCCGCTTTGGCTGAGGCCCGTCGGCCGTCTCGAACCGCAGCTCGCCGGCGGCGAGGTCCACCCCGGTCAGCCGGCAGCCGAAGGACAGCCGGACGCCGGGGGTCTTCGCGGCGACGTCGAGCAGGGCGCGGGTGAGCTCCGCCCGGCTGATCGAGTTGATCGCGCGCGTCCCGTCGGCGCTGTACGGCCGGAAGCTCTGCGCGCCGGACTGGTCGTGCACCATCCGGCCGTGCATCGGCAGCGCCCGTGACAGCACCTGCTCCTCCAGGCCGACCTGGCCGAGCGCCGCGAGCCCGCGGGCCGAGATCGCGAGGTTGATCGAGCGGCCGCGCTCGGCCGCGCTCGCGCGCGGGTCGTCGCGCCGCTCGTAGACGGCGACCTCGATCCCGCGCCGGCCGAGCAGCGTCGCCAGCAGGCAGCCGGCCAGGCCCGCGCCGACGATCACGACGCGCTGACCGCCCGCCGCGCCCGGGTGTTCTGTCACCTGTCCTCCGTCACCTGATCCTGGGCGCTCGCCCTCCGCCGTCTTCCCCGTTCTGACCCGGCGGGCCATGACTCATGCGGACCCCGGCTCATGCGGACCCCGGCTCGTTCAGCCATCGGAAGCCCTGCTCATCCGGGTCTTCCGCCGTCGAGCACGGCCGCGAGCGCGGTGGCGGCGCGCCAACAGTCGTGAAAGGTGCTGTACAGGGGCGCCGGAGCCAGCCGGATGACGTCCGGGCGGCGGGCGTCGGCGAAGACGCCGTGCTCCTGGCGCAGCCGCTCGGTGAGAGGGCCGACGTCGCGGCCGTGGACGCGCACCGAGAGCTGCGCGCCGCGGCGCCTCGGCTCGCGCGGCGTGACGATCTGGGCCGGCCGCCCGACGCACACCTCGTCGAGCAGCGCCTCCAGGTATGCCGTCAGGCGCAGGCTCTTGGCCCGCAGCGCCGGCATGCCTGTCTGGTCGAACATCTCCAGCGAGAGCAGCACGGCCGACATCGACAGGATCGGCGGGTTCGACAGCTGCCAGGCGTCGGCGGAGTCGACCGGGCGCGCGACCGGCGCCATCTGGAAGCGGGTCGCGGGGTCCGTCGACCACCAGCCCGCCAGCTTCGGCAGGGCCCGGTCAGCCAGGTGCCGCTCGTGGACGAAGGCGCCGGCCAGCGAGCCGGGGCCGGCGTTGAGGTACTTGTACGAACACCAGGCCGCCCAGTCGGCGCCCGCGTCGTGCAGCCGGAGCTCGACGTTGCCGGCCGCGTGTGCCAGGTCCCAGCCGACCGCCGCCCCTGCCGCGTGCCCGGCGGCGGTGATCGCGGCTATGTCGAGCAGCTCGCCGCTGTAGTAGTTCACGGCGCCCAGCAGAACGAGCGCGACCTTGTGACCGTGCTCCGCCAGGTAGGACACGACGTCCTCGGAACGCAGCGCCGCCTCGCCCACGCGAGGCGCGAGCCGGATGACCGCCTCGTCCGGGTCGTAGCCGTGAAAGGCGGCCTGGCTGCGCACCGCGTAGCTGTCGGACGGGAACGCGGCGTCCTCGATGAGGATCGCGTGCCGCTCGGGGGCCGGCCGGTAGAAGCTGACCATCAGCAGGTGCAGGTTGACCGTCAGCGAGTTCATGACGACGACCTCGCGGGGGAGGGCGCCCACCAGCCGGGCGGCTGGCCCGCGCAGTAGCTCGTGGTACGAGAACCAGGGCCGTCGGCCCTCCAGATGGCCCTCGACCGCCAGGCTCGCCCAGTCATCGAGCTCCTCGCCGAGGCGGGCACGCAGCGCCTTCGGCTGCAAGCCCAGCGAGTTGCCGGCGAAGTACGCCGCCTCGCCGCCGCCGTGCGGTGGGATGCGGAACTCGGCCCGCCGCGTGGGCAACGGGTCGCCGGCGTCGAGCTTCAGCGCGTGACGCTCCTGCCCGGACTGGGCCGGGCTCATGCTGGCGCCGCTCGACCCGTACCGGCCGGACCGGCCGGACCGGCGGCCGGGGAGGGCGCCACGGCCCGGGCGCCGGCGGTACCCGCTCCTGCGTCGCCGGCCAAGGCCCCGGCCAGGCTGCCGGCGTCGGCCGGGCGTGGAACGGTGTCGTCGGCAGGGTTTGGCATGGCGGTGCCGGCCGGGTCCGGAGCGTCGGCGTCGGCGAGGCCGAGGAACGTGGCCGCGTTGCCGGACAGGAGCCGGGCGCGCGTCGCGTCGTCGAGGAACTCCGCCGTGCGGACGACGGCGCCCGCCGGGCGCTCGCCGAGCGGGTAGGGGTAGTCGCTGCCGACGACGACCCGGTCGGCGCCGACCGTGTCGACGAGCAGCCGCAGCGCGCCCTTGTTGAAGACCACCGAGTCGACGTAGAACCGGCCGAGGTAGCGCTCCGGCGGATGCTCCGACCTCCCGATCACGTCACCCCGCCGGTGCCAGGCGTTGCCGAGCCGGCCGAGCCAGAACGCGAACGACCCGCCGCCGTGGGCGAAGCAGATCCGTAGCCGCTCGTCCACCCGGTCGAACACGCCGCCGAGGATCATCGCGAGGATCGACAGGTGCGTCTCCGCCGGCATGCCGACCAGCCACTGGGCCATCCAGCGGTCCAGCCGGGGCGAGCTCGGCAGGTCCCACGGGTGCACGAAGACCGGGGCGCCGAGTGCCGCCGCGTGCTGCAGGAACGTCACGACGCCTTCGCTGTCGAGGTCGAGGTCGCCGACGTGGTTGCCGATCTCGACGCCCACGTGCCCGGCGGCCAGACAGCGCTCGAGCTCGGTGCAGGCGGCGTCGGGGTCCTGCATCGGCACCTGGCACATCGGGAGCAGCCGGTCGGGCGCCGGCGCGCAGATCTTCAGCGCCAGGTCGTTGAGGATGTGCGCGATCTTCGACGCCTGGGTGACGTCGTGGGCATAGGAGAAGAAGACGGGCGTCGGCGAGACGACCTGCCTGCTCACGCCGTCGGCGTCCATGTCGGCCAGCCGGACCTCGGCGCCCCAGCAGTCCGAGGCGACCCGGCGGAACTCCTCGCCGCGCATCATGATCATGAGTTCGGACTCGGTCTCGAACCGCGGCGTCGGCGTGCCTGGGCCGAGGTCCGGCCAGCCCCTCGGGACGTAGTGGGTGTGGACGTCGATGATCTCGTCTGTAGGGCCCATCTCAGCGTTTGCCCGGGAGCTCGGTCGTTCCCGGCTGCGCCGCCTCTTCAGGCTGCGCCGCCTCTTCAGGCTGCGCTGTCGTTCCCGGCTGCGGCGTCTTCTCGGGCAGCGCAGCCTTTCCCGGGTGCACGGTGCCGCACTTCGGACAGGTGCGGGCCTGCTCGTCGGCGTAGAACGCGTTGAACACCGGTGGCAGGTCCTTCACGATGTCGCGGACCTGCAGTTCCGTCTCGTGTACCAGGGCCGCGCATGCCGGGCAGTACCACTGGAACTTCTCCAGCAGCCCCTCCTCGCGGATCCGCTCGACGACCAGGCCGATCGAGCCGGCCTCGGGCCGCTGCGGCGAGTGTGGGACGTTGCGGGGCAGCAGCCAGGTGTCGCCCGCGTGGATCTCGATGCGTCGAGGGGCGCCGTCGTCGTCGATGACATTGACGTGCATGGTGCCTTTGAGCTGGTAGAACCACTCCTCGTACGGGTCGACGTGGTAGTCGGTCCGGGCGTTCGGGCCGCCGACGACCTGCACGATGTAGTCGTCGCCCACCACCAGGGTCCTGTTGCCCACCGGCGGCTTGAGCAGGTGCTGGTTCTCCTCGATCCACTTCGGGAAGTTGATCGGCTGCGGAAGCGTCATGAGCCGCCCTCTCTCCTTCTCGGAACGTGCGCGACGGCCTGCATCTCGACCAGCAACAGTGGGTGTGGCAGCTGGTGAACGGCGACGGTCGTCCTGGTCGGCCCGGTCTCGTCGAAGAACTCGGCCCACACCTCGTTGTAGCCGCCGAAATCGTTCATGTTGACGAGATAGCCGGTGACGCTGACCAGGTCGGACAGGCCCGCGTCGACCTCGGCCAGCAGCGCGCCGAGGTTCTCGATCACAGCCCTCGTCTGTGCCCGGATGTCGAGCGAGGCCGTCCCCATCGCGTCGACGTCGGCGCCGGCGAACGTGTTGTCCGGCCGCCGCGACGACGTCCCGGAGACGTACACGAAGTCACCGGCCCGCCTCAGGTGCGGAAACCGCCCTCGCGGCTTCGCCTTCCCAGCGACGACCCGCGCGTCGCCCGCCCCGGTGACCGTCGGACGCGGACCGGAATCCGGGGCCAGTGCTGGATCCGGGCCCGGCGAGCGCCGTGGTTCGGGGCCGGCCGCAGGTTCGATGGTCATGCGTACTCCGCGACGGCACTCGCGATGCCGAGACGCGCGACCCGGGCTTGGACCCGGCCGGGGCGCAGCGGCGCCGCCGCGGTCGCCGCGCCGGCCAGCAGGATCTGCCCGGCGGTCAGCGGGAACCCGCGCTCGCGCGCGAGCGGGACCAGCGCCCGCAGCGCGTCCAGCGGATGGCCGAGGATCTCGCCGGTCGACCCTCGCTCGGCGACCTCGCCGTCGATAACCAGCTCGACCGTCAGGTCGCCGAGCGCCTCCCGCGTCGCCTCGTCCAGCGCCCACCACGGCCCGACGACGAAGAACGCCGCCGAGGTGTTGTCGGCGACCACGTCCGGCAGGCTGAACCGGAAGTCCGCGTAGCGCGAGTCGATGATCTCCAGTCCCGGCGCGACGGCGTCGACGCAGGCGAGGATGTCGACCTCCGCGTCGGGACCGGTCAGGTCGATGTCGCGGGCCAGCCGGAACGCGACCTCCGGCTCCACCCTGGGGTGGATCAGCCTGGCGAGGTCCACCGCCCCACCGTCGGGAACCGCCATCGCGTCGGTGATCTGGCCGCAGATGACCTCCGAGATCCCCATCTGCGCCATCTTGGCCCGGCTGGTCATCCCGAGCTTCGTGCCGGCCAGCCGCTCGCCGCGCTCCAGCCGCCGGCCGACGACGGCGTGCTGGATCCGGTACGCGTCCGCCAGCGGCAGCCCCGGCGGCAGCTGCGGCACCGCCTCGGCCCGCAGCCTCGCCCCGTCCAGGTAGTCCGCCGTCTCCTCGATGGACCCCACGGGACTCGCGGCGCTCACAGTTTCTCGGGTTCGCTCCGTCGCCGCACTCATCGCCCCCCCGTTCGTCGCATCCGCGCCGAACGGGGACCCCTGCTCGCGGCCGTCCTCGTTCCTCGGACGACCACTCCGCTCGCTTGCTCCTGCGCTCACAGGGCGACGCACACGTTGGTCAGTTCCGTGTAGAACTCCAGCGAGTGCTCGCCGCCCTCGCGACCGATGCCGGACAGGCCGATGCCCCCGAACGGGGAGCGCAGGTCGCGCAGAAACCAGGTGTTCACCCAGGACAGGCCGACCCGCATCCGCTGGGCGACCGTGTGGCCGCGGGAGAGGTTCGTCGTCCAGACCGCCGCGGCGAGGCCGTAGTCGGTGTCGTTGGCCAGGCGGACCGCCTCGTCCTCGGTGTCGAACGGGACGAGGGCGGCGCACGGGCCGAAGATCTCCTCGCGCATCGGCCGGTCGGCGTGGGTGAGCCCCGTCCACAGCGTGGGCTCGATCCACGACCCGCCGTCGAGCCCGCCGCCGAGCGCCGGCACGCCGCCGCCGACGAGGACCTGGGCGCCTCGCTCCCGCGCGAGCCGGTAGTAGCTCAGCACCTTCTCGCGGTGCTCGGCCGAGATCAGCGGGCCGGTGGTGGTCGCTGGGTCATCCGGATGACCCAGCTTCAGCGCCTTCGCCCGTTCAGCCAGCCCACTCGCCACCTCGTCGAAGACGGGCCGTTCGACGTAGACCCGTTCGGTGCACAGGCAGACCTGGCCGGTGTTGGCGAAGACCGAGCGGGTCAGGCCGGCCAGCGTCGCCTCGAGATCCGCGTCCGCGAACACGACCGCGGCGTTCTTGCCGCCCAGCTCGAACGAGACCTGGCGGACCCGGGGCGCCACCGCCCGCATGATCGCTGAGCCGGTGGCCGACGAGCCGGTGAACGTCACCCCGTCGATCCCGGGGTGCTCGGTGAGGACCTGGCCGGCGGAACCCGGGCCGAAGCCGTGCACCACGTTGTAGACGCCGTCCGGCACGCCGGCCTCGGCGAGCACCTCGGCGAGCATCGTCGCCGTCGTCGGGGTGTGCTCGCTGGGCTTGACGACGACGGCGTTGCCGCAGGCCAGCGCCGGCGCGACCTTCCAGGTCAGCAGCAGCAGGGGCAGGTTCCACGGCACGATCACGGCGACGACGCCGAGCGGCCTGCGTACCGCGTAGTTCAGCGCCTGCTTCCCGCCGGCGAGCTCCGTGAGGAAGGACGGCTGGCCGGCGGCGGCGACCGTGTCGGCGAACGCGCGGAAGTTGGCGGCCGCGCGGGCGACGTCCAGCTCCCGGGCCTGCGCCAGTGGCTTGCCGGTGTCGCCGCTCTCGGCGCGGGCGAACTGTTCGGACCGTTCCTCGATCCGGTCCGCGACCCGGCGCATCAGGGCCGCCCGCTCGGCCACCGACGTGCGGCCCCACGCGCCGTCGAGCGCGGCGCGGGCGGCGCGGACGGCCCGGTCCACGAGCGCGGCGTCGGCCTCCTGGACGCGGGACCGGACCGAGCCGTCGACCGGGTCGACGTTGTCCCAGGCGCCGCCGGCGGACTCCGCGTAGCCGCCGTCGACGAAGCCGTGGATCGTGGGCGGCACGGGCGCTCCCTGCCCGGCGATCGTCAGGGTTCCCGGCCGGTCCGTCCGTCGGCTCGCGAGTGCCTCGAGCGGGCGGGTCTGCGCCGGACCGGGACTGGTCGATCGGCTGGGCGACTGCATGGGTTCAGTGTCTGGCCCCCAGATATGTTCCGCAAATACCGAGGGGACGAGGAGCTATGCCTGAATGGGTATAGCTTCGCGGGATGGAACGGCCTCAGCTCCTGGACGGGCGGCTCAAGATCCGGCATCTCGTCCTCGTCGACGCGATCGCCTCCGCCGGCAGCGTCGTGCGGGCCGCCGAGCGGCTGCACGTGACGCAGCCGGTGGCCACCCGGGCGCTGCACGAGGTCGAGTCGATCCTGGGCGTGCGCCTCTACGACCGCGGCCCGCGGGGGCTCGCCCCCACCGCCTTCGGGGAGGCGTTCGTCGACCACGCCAGGGCCGTGCTCGCCCAGCTGCGCTCGGCGTCGGACCACCTCGCGGAGCTTGCCGGGGCCGACGCCGGCACGGTGGCCGTCGGCACCTATCTCGCCGGCTCGAACCTGCTGCTGCCGCTCGCGATCGGGCGGCTCAAGAGTGAGCGGCCGAAGGTCACCGTGATCGTGCGGGAGGCCAACCCCGAGGCGCTCACCGCCGAACTGCTCGCCGGCACGCTCGACCTCGTCGTCGGCCGTCTCACCGTGCTCGACGACGCGGAGCGGCTGCGCCAGGAGACCCTCTACCGTGAGCCGATCCGCCTGGTCGCCCGCACGGGGCACCCGGCGGCCACTCGGACCTCCCAGATCGCCGACCTCCCAGGGTCCCCGCCGGATCGGCTTCCAGACCTGCCCGATCGCTTACCTCCTCGATCGGCGGAGCCGATCGAGGAGGAATCCTGTCGCCAATCGGGCAGGGACCCCGGATCCGGCGGGGACCCTGCCGCCGATCCGGCGGGAACTCCGGGAGCCGCCCGGCTCGCGGACCTGATCCACTACCCGTGGGTGGTGCCCGTGGCCGAGACGGCGCTGCGCCGCGAACTGGAGGCGGCCTTCCTGCGCGAGGCGCTGCCACTGCCAGCCGACCGGGTCGAGTGCATGTCGATCCTGACCACCCGCCACCTGCTGCTGCACACCGACTCGATCGCCGCCCTGCCCGAGCTCGTCATCCGCGACGAGCCCGGCCTGTGCCACCTGCCCGTGGCGCTGCCCTCGCTCGGCTCGTCGGTCGGCGTGACCGAGCCCGCGGGCCGCCCGCCCACGCCGGCCGCCCGCGCGCTGGCCGACTGCCTGCGCGCCGCCGCCGCCGACCTGCGCGCCCCGGCCGGGACGTAACGACGGCCGCCGGCCACCGGCCACCGGCCGCCCGGTGGCCGGGCCGCCCGGTGGTGCGCGCTCATGCGTCGGCGGATCGCTGGTCTCCCGAGCAAGCGCTTGGTAGTGTCTGTGGCCGTGGCGGAGGCTTATATCGTCGAAGCGGTCCGGACCCCGGTAGGGCGGCGCGGGGGCGCGCTGTCGGGCATACACCCCGCCGACCTGGGCGCGGTCGCGATCAACGCGCTGATGGGGCGGTCCGGGGTCGACCCGGCCGCGGTCGACGACGTGATCTTCGGGTGCGTCGACACCGTCGGCCCGCAGGCGGGCGACATCGCGCGCACCTGCTGGCTGGTCGCCGGGCTGCCCGAGCACGTGCCGGGGACGACCGTGGACCGTCAGTGCGGCTCCTCCCAGCAGGCGGTGCACTTCGCCGCCCAGGCGGTCATGTCCGGCACCGCCGACCTGGTGGTCGCGGGTGGCGTGCAGAACATGAGCGCTATCCCGATCTCCGCCGCGATGACCGCGGGACAGGCGCTGGGGTTCCCCGACCCGTTCAGCGGCTCGGAGGGCTGGCGCGCCCGCTACGGGAAGCAGGAGGTCTCCCAGTTCCGCTCCGCGGAGATGATCGCCGAGAAGTGGTCGCTGACCAGGGACACGATGGAGGAGTTCGCGGTCCGCTCGCACGAGCGGGCGATCGCGGCCCGCGCCGAGGGGCGCTTCGACCGGGAGATCGTGTCCACCTTCGGCCTCGCCGCCGACGAGGGGCCGCGCGAGCCGAACTGGCCGAAGATCCGTTCCCTGCCGACGCTGACGCCGGGCGGGCGGGTGACCGCGGCTACGTCGAGCCAGATCTCGGACGCCTCCGCCGCGCTCCTGATCGCCAGCGAGGCGGCGCTGCGCACGCACGGGCTGACTCCGCGCGCCCGCATCGACCACCTGTCGGTGCGCGGCGCGGACCCGGTCTGGATGCTCACCGCGCCGATCCCCGCGACCGCGCACGCCCTGGCGAAGGCCGGTCGCGCGCTCGGCGACATCGACCTGGTCGAGATCAACGAGGCGTTCGCGTCCGTCGTGCTCGCCTGGGCGGCCGAGTGTAGCGCCGACCTGGACAAGGTCAACGTCAACGGCGGCGCGATCGCGCTCGGCCACCCTCTCGGCGCGACCGGCGCCCGGCTGATGACCACCCTGCTGCACGAGCTGGAGCGCACTGGTGGCCGCTTCGGCCTGCAGACCATGTGCGAGGGCGGCGGCCAGGCCAACGTCACCATCATCGAACGCCTCTGACGGGCGAACTGTGTTGGCTCACCCCGTCTATGGACGTGCCCATCCGACACACTTGCGCGGCACGGTTTCGCTCTGTGTCAGATGAGCCCGTCTATAGGCATGCTGATCTGCCACGGTTCGCTGATCGCCGGTGAGCGCGGCGAAGGAGCACCCGCGTCTGGCCGCCTCGGAGCCAGCCCACCTACCCCGGTGGCCCGCGTTCGCCCGTCAGCGGCCCGCTCAGCCGCTTATGAACGGTCACGCATCGTGAAGAATTTCGGGAGGCGAGGTGGGCGGGATGGCGCGAGCCGAGAATGACGTCGCGGCGGCGGTAGCCGTGGCCGCGCACGGGCTGAGCTTCGAGGGCAGGACGGTGGTCGTCACCGGCGGGACCCGGGGGATCGGCCGGTCCATCGCGCTGGCATTCCTCGCGGCCGGAGCCGAGGTCGTCGTGTGCGGGCGTCAGGAGCCACAGGTGCGACCGGCGGTCGACGGGCGCGTGGCCAGCTTCGTCGCCGCCGACGTGCGCGACGCGGCGCAGGCCAGGGCCGTGGTCGACGCGGCGGTCGAGCGGCACGGGCGGCTCGACTTGCTCGTCAACAACGCAGGGGGCGCGCCGGCCGCCGAGGCGGCCACCGTGTCGCCGCGGTTCTTCGAGCGGGTCGTCGCCCTCAACCTGCACGCCGCCTTCTACGTCAGCCAGCCCGCTAACGCCGTCATGCAGGCCCAGGACGGCGGCGGCGCGATCGTCAACATCGGCAGCGTGTCCGGGCGCCGGCCGGCGCCCGGCTCGTCCGCCTACGCGGCGGCCAAGGCCGGCCTGGTCGCGCTGTCCGCGTCGCTCGCGCTGGAGTGGGCGCCGAAGGTGCGGGTCAACCACGTCACGGTCGGGCTCGCGAACACCGCCGTCGACGCCGGCGGTTTCTACGGCGAGGCGACCGCCGCGATCGACGCGGTCGTGCCCATGGGCCGCGCCGCCGCGCCGGCGGACGTCGCCGCCGCCTGCCTCTACCTGGCCTCGCCGCTCGCCGGGTACGTCACCGGCGCCGACCTCGAGGTCCACGGCGGCGGCGAGCTGCCCGGCTTCCACGTCGCCACTCGCAAGATCAGCTGACGCCGCCCGCCCGCGGCACCGCCGATGCGTCGGCCGGCCGGCCGGCCAGTCAGTCGGTCAGTCAGTCAGTCGATCCCCGGAATCGTGGGACGTGGCCGCCCGTCACCGCGGCGGCTGTCCGGCTGGGGCGGAGCCGCCGAGAGCGCCTGGAGGACCTCGCGGGCGACGACGGCGGCGTGCAGACGCCACATCCTGGCCGGCTCGTCCTCCTGGAGGCCGAGCAGGTCGCGGACCCGGTTCATACGGTAGCCGACGGAGTTGCGGTGAACGTGGATGCGCTCGGCAACGGCGGCTCGGCTGCCGTTCGTCTCAAGCCACGCGGCCAGGGTCTCCAGCAGGTCGGGGCGTTCCAGCAGCGGGCCGAGCTCGGCGCGGGCGAACGCCTCCAGCCGGCCGCGGGGCACGGCGAGCAGCAGCCCGACCAGGCCCAGCTGGGAGTGCACCAGGGTGGTCGCGTCGCCGCGGTGGCGCAGCAGGGCGAGCACCGCCTCCGCCTCGGCGAACGAAGCCGCGGTCTCAGCGAGGTCGTGACCGTTGTCGGTGACGACGGGGCCCGCGGCGGCGAGCACGGGGCGGTCCGGCCCGACCATGCCCTGCAGCCGGTCGCGGATCCGGGCCAGCTCGCGTTCGACGTTACCGGTGAGGACCGTCCAGCCCAGCTCGCCGTCCTGCGCGGCCCCGTTCTCGATCCAGGTCAGGCCGGTGGTCCACGTCCGGCCGTGGCGGCCGTCGTAGTAGAACAGCGCGGCGGCGTGCGGGACGGTGAGGTCCAGGCCGAACCGGGCCGCGGAGCGAAGCAGCTCGTCGTGGCCGCGCGGCGAGCCGAAGCGCAGCTCGCTCATCAGCCGGCTCGCGCTCTCGGCGCGGGCCGCGGCCTCGGCGTCCTGGCGGACCGCGACGATCGCGAGCGCCGTGAGCGCGGCGCTCACCCGCGCGTCCAGCCAGCCCAGGTCGGTCTCGCCGGGGTCGACGGCGACCAGCACCAGGCCGACGTAGCGGGAGCCGGCGCGCACCGTGGCTCCCCGCCCGCGCCAGCCATCCTCGCAGGTCACCTCGGTGAACCCGGGGCGGGCCAGCAGCGCCGGGACGCCGCCGACGACACCGCTGACCGCCGGCGCCTCGTCCGGGGCGAGGCCGGCGGCCTCGGCGCCGGTCGGACCGCTGGTGGCGAGCACGCCGCCGTGGACGTCGAGCAGGCGCACCGATCGGCCGGTGGCGGACGCGATCGTGCGGATCATCGGGCGCCAGTCGTTGCCGGACAGGGCGAGCTCGGTCAGCTCTCTGGCCAGTTCCGCCGGGTCGCGCCGCGGCGCCGACGGCCGCGGCGGCGGCGTGGGCCGGCCGGGGCGAGGCGACTGGTGAGGCACGGAGATCACGTTAGGCGGGCTGGCGATCACCTGCCGCTCGGGCCGAGGAAGGGCGAGGAGCTCGTGGTTCGCCACGACGTCAAATCCTCTCGAGGGCAGCATGGCGGAAGATCGATGCCGACCTCGATGTCGACGGTCGGCGACCTCGATGTCGCCCTTGCCACCTCGGTGCCCCGGCGTCCTTGCGCGGCCGGGTATCCCGGTTCGGGCACCTCTGTGAGGATCGCACGCAAACTCAGGTGCTGACGCCGTCATGCCGACGGGACGGCATTCTCACATCGGCCCGCCTGGCCAGGTGCGTCACTCGGCGTCCTGTTCGCCCGGCGTGTGCTTCACCGCGCGCGCCCACTACCTGGGGACGGCGCCGCTGTCCCAGTAGTCGAGTCGGGCCGCCACCCGCCCGTCCCGCAGCGTCAGCAGCCACAGGCCGCGCAGCCGGAGCGGGCCGGCCGGCAGCGCCGCCGTCATCACGTAGGGCATGGCCACCCGGCCGCCGGCGGCGACCGGCGCCTGGTCCGGGTCGGGGGAGTAGCGCAGGCCGGGAAAGGCGGCCAGGAAGCCCGGCAGCCGTTCCCGGTAGGCCGCCCGTCCCACGCAGCCGCGGCCGTGCGTCGAGGCGTGCTCGTTGCGGAAGTCGACGGTCACGCAGGCGGCGATCGCGTCCGGGTCGCAGGCGTTCATCGCGGCGACGTAGGCGGCGGCCGGTGCCGGCAGCCCACTCCAGCCGGCTTCCGGTACCGCGCCGTCCTTCGCGTCACCCGCGCCGTCCGTCCGGTCGACGCCGACGCCGATGCCGATGCCCGTGCCAGCGCTGGCGGCCCGGTCGGGGCGGGGGGCCCGGGTCGTCACGAGGGCTCCGGGCCCCACAACTTGCGGACGGTCGAGAAGACGCGCTGGTTGTGGCTGAACTCGACGACATTGCCGTCCGGGTCGTGGACCGCGCAGATGTAGCCGATCGGGTCGGGCATGTCCCGCGGCTCCCACCACAGACTGCCGTTCTCACGGGCCCTCTCGGCGATCGCGTCGATGTCCTCCCGGTTGGGGACCTCGATGCCGATGTGCGCGAAGGGTTTCATGATGCCCTGCTGGGTGCCGGCGGCCGAGTTGAACGCGGAGAGCACCAGGACGAACGGCGTCTCCCACTGGCCCGGGTTGGACAGCCAGGCGTTGCGGCCGTCGGCGTCCTCGCGGGTGGCGACGACGACGAGCGGCGTCATGGTCGTGTAGAACTCGATCGACTTGTCGAGGTCGCCGCTCGGCAGCGCTATGTGCGTCCAGCGAGGCTGGCTGATCCCGGAGCCGCCCGTCCCCGACGGGGATACCGCGGTGTGCGTCGCGTCGGTGGTCACCGGCGTCACTCCTCTGAAGCGGCCGGTGCTCGTCGTCACCGGTCGGTCGGCTCTGTCAGGCCGCGCCTTGGCGGGCGGGCCTGAATGGTTCGGCGGAGTCGAGTTCGAGAACCCGCGTGCGGACCTGGTCAGTGCTGCTGTACCTGCTGTACCCCGCGCGCGGCGCGGCACGGCAGCTGGGTGCGAGTCCGCGCCGCGGCGGCCGGCCCGGCGCCGCTGGCGGGCCGACTGTCTCGCCGGAATGCTAGGAACGACGGCTCGGTGTGACCGATGTGCTGTCGGCACAAATCCCCCAGCCGCCACGCCTCCCACCCGCTCGGCGGATACGGCTCACGGTGGCCGCTTCTCCCGTCATCGACGGCCGTTGCCCGGCGCCGGTTCTGCTCCGGGGCGGCGGTGACCCGCCTGGCCCGGCTCAGGATGACCGCGTGCGTTGCTATACGTGTTTGGATGATTACTAGACGGCGCGACGTGGAGGAGCCGTTGGCCATGAGGGAGGCGGGCATGAGGACCAGATCGGGGCTCGCGGTGGCGGCGTTGTCGATGGCCGCGGGCGTGCTGGTGGCGCTCATCCTGGTGGTCGGCCGGGCCGACCAGCCCCGAGGGCTGCTGGACGGCGCGCCGGGGGCCACACCGCAGCCGGGCGCCGCCGACGGGGCCACCGTTCCGCCCGACGTCACGGTGATCGCCCAGCTGTCCCACGACGTGCCGCGGTTCACCGCGCCCGACGAGGGCGCCCGCGACGGCGTGGTGCCAGGGTCGTGGCGCGGCGCGCCGTCGGCGCTGCCGGTGATCGACAGCCGGCCCGGCTGGCTGCGGGTCCGCGTCGCGCAGCGGCCGAACTTCTCCACCGCGTGGATCCGCGCCACCGACGCGCGGCTGGTCAGCAGTTCCTACCGGATCGCGATCGACGTCCAGGCGAAGCGGCTGCGCCTCTTCGACCACGGGAAGGTGACGCTCGACGCCCCGGCTGGCGTCGGCACGCCGGACGACCCGACCCCGACGGGCGAGTTCTTCCTGGCCCTGTTCGCCCCGCCGCCGGGGCCCGGTTACGGCGACTTCATCCTGGTGACTTCGGCGCACTCCACGTCGATCACGGACTGGGACTCCTCCGGAGACGCGATCGTCGGCGTCCACGGCCCGCTGGGCGCCGACGCCGAGATCGGCGACAGCGGCGCCCAGGTCTCGCACGGCTGCGTCCGCCTGCACCTGTCCGACCTCGCGCCGCTGCGCGCTGTCCCCGCCGGCTCCCCCATCACGATCTCCGGCAGCCCGGTCTTCTAACGCAACCACATCCCGACCCGGCCTCACACCAGCCCTGGCCATATCCGTCAACCCCGGAGCCGGGCCGGGAGGGCGCCCTGGCGCCCGACACGGCGCCGCGGCCGGCGGCAGCGGCAGCGACCTTGCTGGTGACAGCGCATCTTGGCCACCGCTGGTGACGGCGCATTGGCGCACGACCAGCGCAACCACATCCCGATCCGGCTCCACACCAGCCCCGGCCATATCCGTCAACCCCGGAACCGGGCCGGGAGGGCGCCCCAGCGCCCGACACGGCGTCGTGGCCGGCGGTCGCGCCAGCGACCATCCGGCCAACGACGCCGACACGCCGGCCGGTTACATGTAGCTAACCGATTACTTTGTGTAACTCTTGTGTGCGGAGAGTATTGCCCGCCGCGTCCCGCCGCGTCCCGCCGTACGCCCCGACGAGACATCTCGCCGGCGCGCCGGGCTTGGAGTTCGAGGAGCTGTAGTGCGTATTGCCGGCAGGTCCGGGCCGCGGGCCCGGTTGTCCTTTCTGCCCACGAGGCTGGCGGCGCCCGCCGCGTTCGCGTTCGCCGGTTTCGTCGCCACGACCGGGGCGGTCATCATCCTCGGCCCGGACGCCGCCAGCGCCGATGCCACGACATACCCGCTTGCCCTGGACACGTCGTCCCAGCCCGCGTCCTTCACCGGTCCCGGCCAGACGCTGACCCTGTCCTATCTGATCACGAACAACGGGGACAAGACGCTGTACGGCGTGGCCGTGCAGGATGCGCATGCCGGTCTGTCGCCCATCGTCTGCCCCGACGGGCCGCTCATCAGGGGCGCGTCGAAGACCTGCACCGCCACCTACGTGACGACCCAGGCCGACTTCGACCAGTCATTCATCACCGACGTCGCGACCGCCACCGGAATCGTCGAGTCGGAGGGCACGACGGTCACCTCACCGACGGCGAACCTCACCATCCCCGACGACAAGCCCAGCGCCCCGCTGGCCGCCACCGAGCCCGCCCTCGAGCCCGACACGGCCACGGCCGGCTCCACCCCGACGGGCCCCGACCAGTCACTCCCCGTCGACTCGGTGGCCGAGGGCAAGGCGGCCGAGTCGGGGCCCGTGGCGGAGCCCGACCCGGCGCCGGCCGCTGCCCCGGCCGCCGCACCCGCGCCTGCCCCCGTCGGGGGCGCTGCTCCTGTCGCGGGTGCTGCCCCGGTCGGGGGCGCCGCTCCCGTTGCGGGGGCCGGTCCCGCCGGCGCTGGAGCCGTCCCGGTCGGTGCCGGCGCGGCACCCGCCGGAGTGAGCCCGGTCGGTGCCGCCCCCGTGCAGGTCACCGGCTGAGCCACGGCTGAGACCAGAGCTGTGGCTCGGCTGAACCACAGCCGAGCCGCCGTCCGGCCGCCGCGACCTGGCCCTCCCGGACTGGCCGGTGGGGCTGGCATTCCTGAACCTGGATCCTGAACATGGATATGGCCCGGCGCGTCCCAGTGACGCGCCGGGCCTTGTCGTTGTCGACGGCCGTCGTCGGCGCGTTCCGGCGGGCGCGCTTGTGGCCCGGCGCGTTTCGGGCGTGCTAAGCGATCTCGGCCTCGGCGTTGGCTGGTGCGCGCCCCGCCCAGTGGCCGCCGGGTGCGTTTGTGCGCCGGGCACATCGGTAGGCCGCCGGCGGCGGCCTACGTTCTCCGCAGTCGCCAACGCCTGGCCCCGCCGACGCGAGACGTTCTCCGTCGCGCCTGCGGGCGCCACAACGAAGCGTTGGCGGCGGTTGTCTCACCGGGCCGCGCGACGAGGCGTGACCACGGGCGCCGCGCACCCGCGGCCCGGCCCGGTGCATCACTGCGACAGCGGAGGCGGGCGTGCGGGCGGTCGTGCAGAACGGGTTCGGCGGCGTCGAGGTGCTCGCGGTCGCGTCGCTCCCGGACCCGGCGCCGGGGCCCGGCGAGGTCGTCGTCCAGGTCGCCGCCTGCGGCCTGAACCACCTCGACGTCATGCAGCGGCGCGGCCCCGCCAAGATCCCCGGCTTCACCCTGCCCCACATCGCCGGCATGGACGTCGCCGGCATCGTCACCGCCGTCGGCCGGGACGTCACGACCGTCGCCGCGGGCGACCGGGTCGTCGTCAACCCGGCGATGTCGTGCTGGGAGTGCCCGGCCTGCCTCGCCGGCGACGACGGCTACTGTTCCGCCGCCAGGGTCGTCGGCGCCACCGCCCCCGGTGGCTACGCCGAGTACGTCAAGGTCCCGGCGCGTAACACCTACCCCGTCCCCGACCATGTGCCGCTGGCGGAGGCGGCGCTGGTCCCCACGATCTGGTCCACCGCCTGGCACGCGGTCAGCGCCACCGGCAACCTCACCGCGGGGGAGACGGTGCTCGTCCACGCCGCCGCCAGCGGCGTGAGCCTCGCGGCGATCCAGCTGGCGAAACAGCTCGGCGCGACCGTCATCGCCACCGCCTCCAGCGAGGACAAGCTCGCGTTCGCGGGCTCCATCGGCGCCGACCACCTCGTGCTCGCCGACGCGCACACGCCGAGCGAGAAGGTCATCGCGGCGGTGCGGGAGGCGACCGGCGGCCGGGGCGTCGAGATGGTGCTCGACCATGTCGGTCCCGCGACCTGGCCAGCGTCGATCTTCAGCCTCGCACCGCGCGGCCGGCTGGTCTTCGTCGGCGATACCACGGGGCCCGAGGTGACGATTCCGCTGGAGTACGCCTTCCACTTCGGCCTGCGCTTCCTCGGCTCCGGCCCGTACCCGGCGCGCGAGTTCGCCGAGGTGCTGGAACGTTACTGGCGCGGCGGCCTCGTCACGCCGGTCGACGCGGAGTTCCCGCTCGCCGAGGCCGCCGCCGCGCAGACCCGCCTCGAGGAACGGCGGGCGGTCGGCAAGGTATTGCTACGGCCGTGACGGAATCCTTCTCCACTCCGACGTCCGTGCCCCCTCCGACGCCCTCGTCCGCTCCCGCCCCCCAGAGCGCGGGCTCGGTCGCCCCCAACCCCCCGTCAGGGTGGCGGCCGAGCCCGTCTCCTCCAGCGATGCGGCCGCCGGCGATGCCGCCGGCCCCGCCCACGCCGGCGCCCGTCTGGGAGATCATCCACGGCTTCCGGCGGTACTGGGCGCTCGTCGCCGCGCTGGACCTCGGCCTGTTCGAGGCGCTCGCGTCCGGGCCGCTCGACGCGGCGGCGCTGGCCGAGGCCGTCGGCGTCGACGTCCATCGCGCCGGGCTGCTCGCCGACGCGCTGGTCGCCATGGAACTGCTCACCGCCGCCCCCGACGTTCCGGGGGCGGGGGCAACGGCCGAGTCCCAGCCGCCGCCCGCGCCGCCCGCGCCGTCCGCGTCGTCCGACAACGCCGCCGGCCCGGGCCGGCTCGTCTACAACCTGGGCCTCGTCGCGGCGAACTACCTGCTCGCGGGCGGCCAGCGGTCGATGGCGAGGCTGGTCCGGGAGGCGCCCGGCCCGCACGAGCGGTGGCCGGAGCTCGCCGAGACGCTGCGCCGCGGCGCCCCGAGCACCCGGGTGGAGGACGACCCTGGCGCCTTCTACCCGGACCTCGCGCGCGGCACGGCGCCGATCCAGCGGGTCGCCGCCGCCGCCGTCGCGCGCGAGCTCGCGGCCCCGCGTGGGCGCCAGGCGCTGGTCGTCGACCTGGGCGCCGGCGCGGCCCCATGGGCGCTGGCGTTCCTCGACGCCTGGCCGGACGCCCGCGGGCTCGCCGTCGAGCTGCCCGAGGTCGTCCACGTCACCCGGGAGGCGGCGGCCGCGGACCCCGTCGGCGACCGGCTGGACGTCGTCGCGGGCAGCTTCCACCGGGTGGAGCTGCCGGTGGGGGGCGCGGATGTCGTCATCCTTGGCCACGTGCTGCGGACCGAGCCGCGCAAAGCCGCCCGCCGCCTCGTCGCCCGTGCCGCCGCCGCGCTGCGGCCCGGCGGGACCCTCGTCGTCGCCGACTACCCGCGCCCCGACGTGCCCTCGTCCGCGGCCACCACCGAGACGCTCATGGCGCTGACGATCCTGGCGACCACCGGCGGCCAGGGCGCGTTCCGGGCCGCGGACCTGCACAACTGGGCGCGCGGCGCCGGGCTGACACCCGGGGCGACCTACATGCCGCTGCCCGGCCAGACCGTGCTCACCGCGACCCGGCCCGGCGGCCTCAGCCCCGCCGCCGCGGCTGGGGCGGCCGGCACGGCCGGCGCCCAGCCTGTCCCGCGGCCCGGGCTACGGCCCCTCGGGTCGGTCTTTCCACCGTCTGACAGCCGGGAGTAACGCATGCCGCCCGAAGAGCCCCCGTCCGCCGCCGGAGCCGCTCCCCGCCAGGTCGACACGATCATCTCCGGGGCTCTCGTCGTCACGATGGACGCCGAGCGCCGCGTGATCAGGGACGGCGCGGTGGCGATCGACGGCGACACGATCGCTGCTGTCGGGCGCACCGCCGACGTGCTCGCCGCGTTCAGTGCCCGCGAGCTGGTCGACGGGCGGCGCTTCGTGCTCACCCCCGGTCTGGTCAACACCCACATCCACATCACCGGCGAGCCGCTGACCCGCGGCTACGTCCCGGACGACACGCCGTTCTTCGAGAATGTCTTCGTCTGGCTCACCCCGCTGTACTCCCATCACACCGAGCGGGAGGAACGGATCTCCGGCCAGCTCGCGGCGCTGGAGATGCTGCGCAGCGGCACCACGACGTTTCTCGAGGCCGGCACGATCCGGTTCCTCGACGCCGTCGTCGACGGGCTGGTCGAGACCGGCATCCGCGGCCGGGTCGGCCGCTGGGCGTGGGACCTGCCGCCGGAGCCGGAGGTCTACCGGCAGACGACGGACGAGGCGGTCAAGGGCCTGGTCGACGAGCTGGACCGGTTCGCGAGCGTCGCGGACGGGCGGCTGTCGGCCTGGCCGATCCTCGTCGGCCACACCACCTGCACCGACGACCTGTGGAAGGCCGCGGCCGAGCTCGCCCGCGAGCGCGGCACCGGCCTGTCGTTCCACATGTCCCCGGCGCATCTGGACCCGGAGTACTTCCTCGCGACCTACAACCGCCGCCCAATGGAACATCTGGCCGACCTCGGCGTGCTGGGCGACAACGTGATCCTGACGCATGCCGTCCACGTCGACGACAACGAGATCGACCTGATGGCGCAGACCGGCACGTCCGTCGCGCACTGCCCGACGACGGCGCTGAAGGTCTCCTACGGCGTCACCCAGATCGGCAGGTTCCCGGAGATGGTCGCCAGGGGCGTGAACGTCGCCATCGGAACCGACGGCAACAACGCGTCCAACTACTCCGACCTGATGCGGGCGACCTACCTGGTCGCCGGCCTGTTCAAGGACGCCCGCCGCGACGCGACCATGTTCCCCGCCGAGCAGGCCTTCGAGATGGCGACGCTCGCGGGTGCGCGCGGCCTGAACCTCACCGACCAGATCGGCGTGCTGGAGCCCGGCCGCAAGGCCGACCTGGTCGCGCACGACACCGACCGGCCCGAGTGGCGCCCGCTGCTGAACGTCGCCAACCAGCTGGTCTGGTCCGCCGACGGCCGGGGCGTCCACAGCGTCTGGGTGGATGGCCGCAGGGTCGTCGAGCACTACCACCACACGGCGATCGACGAGGACCGCCTCTACGCCGAGGCGCAGGCCGCCGGCGAGGCCATCACCGCCCGCTCGGGCCTCCCCAACAAGGCCCGCTGGCCCTTGGTCTAACCGTCTCGACACGGAACCCGTAGACGATTTCACGATGCGCGCGTGCACGAAACGCGTGGAGACGAAACGCGAGAAGATGCCATGACGGTGCTCAGCCCGCAGCTGCTGGAGTCCTTCGCCGCCTCCGTCCTGCCCACGTCCCAGGCCAGCACCCTGCCGGCCACCTGTTACACGGACGAGGAGTTCTTCGCCTTCGAGAAGGAGGCCGTCTTCGGCCAGGAGTGGCTCTGCCTGGGCCGCGAGTCCGACGTCCCGAACCCCGGCGACTTCGTCAACGTCGAGATGATCGGCGAGCGGCTCACCCTCGTCCGCGGCCAGGACGGCACTGTCCGGGTGCTCTCCCCGGTCTGCCAGCACCGCGGCATGCTCGTGTCCGAGGGCCGGGGCAACTGCCGGGCGTTCAAGTGCGCCTACCACCACTGGACCTACGGCCTCGACGGCAGCCTCGTCGGCGCCCGCGAGATGGACCGCACCGAGGGCTTCGACCGGTCCCAGTGGGGCCTGCCGTCGCTGCCGGTCGAGACCTGGCAGGGCTTCGTCTTCACCAGTCTCCGGACGAATCCCGAGCCGCTCGCGCCGCGGCTGGCGAAGCTCGACGAGCTGTTCGCCCACTACGAGCTCGGCAGGTGCGTGTCCCGCAAGTCGTTCGAGAGCCCTTCCATGCCGTGGAACTGGAAGGTCATGTTCGAGAACTTCAACGACGGCTACCACGCCAGCCGGCTGCACGCGGGCGTGCACGACTTCTGCCCGTCCAACCGCTCGTCGTTCCTCCCATACGAGCCGGACGACGCCTCGATCGCCCGGACCAACGGGTTCCTCTTCCCCGACGGCGGTTTCAACGCGCTGCAGAAGGCGTTGCTGCCGATCTTCCCGGGGCTGACGGAGGAGGAACGGTCGCGGGCGGCGTTCGCGCTGGTGCCGCCGACGCTGTGCCTCGGCGTCGCGCCCGACCAGGCGTTCTACTTCCTGATCCGGCCGAAGAACGCCGGCCACATCGAGGTCGAGGTGCATTACCTCTTCCACCCCGAGGCACTGCGCGACCGGCTTTTCGAGGAGAAGTTCCAGCTCTCCGAGGCCGGCGTGAACAGCATCGTCGCGCAGGACGTCATGGCGACCACCGGCGTCCAGCGGGGCCTGACCAGCCGGTTCGCCCCGCGCGGCCGGTATTCCTACCTGGAGGAGGCGCAGCAGCAGTTCAACCAGTGGCTGGTGCGCCGCTACACCGAGAACTGGCCCGGCGGCGGCCGAGGCGTCTCGTCCAGCAGCATGGGCACCAGCGCCAGCACCAGCGCCAACACCCCGGCCCTCGCGCCGGTTTCCAACCCGACCGACCGTGAGGTTGCCGCATGACCACCACCGTCAGCAGCAGCAGTACCAGCAGCAGTACCAGCAACCCAGCCACGGGCGCCGCCTTCCTCGCGTCCACGCCGGAAACCGTCCGCTGGGGCTTCCTGCCGAACGCGGCGGCCGAGCCCGTCCTGCGGGTCGCCCCCGGCACCGCGGTCACCGTCGACACGGTCAGCCACGAGGGGGTCATGGAGGACCAGGGCCGCGACCCGGTCGCCTACTTCGGCTCGCACGGCGTGCGGCCCGAGGAGATCCCGGCCGACCAGGTCGCGATCGCCGCGTCCGGCATCGAGCACGGCTTCGACGCCGGCCCGCACATCGTCACCGGCCCGATCCAGGTCGACGGCGCCACGGCCGGTGACGTGCTGCGCGTGCGCGTCGTCGGCCTCGAGCTGCGCGCCACGTTCGGCGTCATCAGCAACCGCCACGGCCTGGGCTGCCTGGCCGGCGAGTTTCCCGAGGGCACCGTCCGCCAGCCCGACGCCGACAAGGACCACCCCGAGCGCTACGGCTCGGTGCTCACCTTCGCCCGCACCCGCAGCGTCGGCGGCGTCGACTACGGCGTCCTGCCCTTCGGCAACCCCGGCCTCCCGAACGCCGAGGCGGTGTTCCCGCTCGCCCCGTTCCTCGGGATCATGGGCGTCGCGCCGAACACCACCGCCGCGGTGGGTTCCGTCCCGCCGGGCGCGCACGGCGGCAACCACGACATCGCCCTGCTCGGCGCCGGCAGCACCTTCTACCTGCCCGTGCAGGTCGACGGCGGCCTGTTCTACGTCGGCGACCCGCACTACGCCCAGGGCGACGGCGAGGTCGCGCTCACCGCGCTCGAGGCCCCGCTGCGGGCGACCGTCGTCCTTGACGTGCTCAGGGGCCTCGATGCCGACCGGGTCATCGGCGCGCTGCGCGAGCCGTTCGGCGAGACCGACCAGTACTGGATCCCCGTCGGCATGGACCGCGACCTCGACGAGGCGATGCGCAAGGCCACCCGCGCGGCGATCGGCTTCCTGTCCACCAAGGTCGGGATGAGCCGCGCGAACGCGATGGCCTACCTGTCCGCCGCCGCCGACTTCGCCGTCAGCCAGGTCGTCGACGACGTCAAGGGAGTCCACTGCAAGATCCGCAAGAGCGACTTCCCGGCGCTTTAGCGACAGCCGCCGGTGCCGCGGGATCGGTGGGGCGAGTACATACGATGCGCGGACGGGAGGTGGCGATGACCGCTGAGGGGACGGCACAGCCGGGTGGGCTGGCGTTTCCGGCTGGGCCGCCGACGCCCGTCTGGGAGGTCATCACCGGCTACACCCGGTACTGGCTGGTGGTCGCGGCGCTTGACCTCGGCGTGTTCGAGGAGCTGGCCGGCGGGCCACGTCGCCTCGACGAGCTGGCCGAGGCGACCGGGGTCGCCGCCGGCCGGCTCGCCGTCGTGCTCGACTACCTCGTCAGCGTCGGGCTGCTGAAGACGACCGGCGACCGGCGCTTCGAGCTGGCCTCGGCGGCGCGCGGCTACCTGCTGCGCGACGCGCCGCTGTCGATGGTCGAGATGGTCCGGCACTCGCCGGGCCCGCGCACGGCCTGGCCGGAGCTGTCGGCGACGTTGCGGCGCGGCCGGCCGACCCGTTCCGTCGAGGACGACGCCGGCCTGTTCTACGGCCGGCTCGCGGCCGCGAGTGCCCCCACCCAGCAGGCGGTCGCCCGGGCCACCGCCACGCTGCTGCCCGACCCCGGCCCCGGCGCGCTCGTCCTCGACCTCGGCGCGGGCGCGGCGCCGTGGGCGATCGGCATGCTGCTCGCCTGGCCGCACGCCCGCGCCCTCGCGGTCGACCTGCCGACGATCACCCCGTTCGCCGAGGCGGCCGCCGCCGAGCACGGCGTCGCCGACCGCCTGGAGGTGCTCCCCGGCAGCTACCTGGACGCGGTGCTCCCCATCGGCGAGGCGGCGGTCGTGATGATCGGCCACGTCATCGGCCTGCAGTCGGCCGACCTCGCCAAGGCGTTGCTGCTGCGCGCCCGCGGTGCCCTGCGCCCCGGCGGGTTCGTCGTCATCTCCGACTACTTCCGCCCCGCCGAGCCGCCCACCGCGCCCGACCTGGAGAGCAGCCTGCCGCAGTCGATGGCGCTCACGATCCTCGCCAACACCTACGAGGCCGAGGTCGTCGAGCTGCCCACGCTGCTGTCCTGGCTCGCCGAGGTCGGCCTGGTCCCGTGGACGACCCGTCAGCTGCTGCCCGGCCAGCTCGTCGTCGTCGCCACCGAGCCCGGCCAGGCGCCACCGTCATGACAGGCCCCGACCTGGCCCGGCTGGAGGCGGATCTCGTCGCGGCCGCCCTCGACGGGGCCGAATGGCCAGAGCTGCTGGCCCAGCTCGCCTGCGCCGTCGGCCGCTCGGTCCGCCTCCTCGACATGACGGGCAACCTCCTCGCGGCCTCGGCACCGACCGCCTCTGACCCCGCCGCCGGCCAGGCGGCCCGCGGCAGCACCGCGGTCGCCATGGCCGCGCTCCTGGTCGGCCCGGCTCTCGGGCCTGTCCTCAGCGACGCGCTGGGGAGGGCGGACGCCCCGGTCGTGTGCCGCGACGGATGGCGCGGTCATGGGGATCCGGTCCGGATGGGTAACCGCTACCTCGGCGCCCTGCTCATAGAGGCGGTCGCGGAGGAGAGCGCGGACGCATGTGCCTGCCATCTGGTCGCGGCGGCCGGAACCGCGCTGGCGATCGTCGCGGTCCGGCGGGAAGCACACGCGGCGGCCCGCGCGCGGAGGGTGGATGTCGTCATCGACGACATCCGGCACGGCGCGATCCGGCCGGCGGCCGAGTTCGTCCGGGTCGCCGAGAGCTTCGGCCTGGACGTCTGCATCCCTCACGCCGGAGTCGTACTGCAGTACATGGGGACGGATCCTGGCGCCTGGGCGGTGGCCTGGGGGCCGATCGGCTTCCCGGTGCTGCGCGAGGGCGAGCGGGCCTGGACGCTGCTGTCCGGTGACGTGCCCGCCGAGCTCGCCCGCCTGTGCAACCACCTCGCCTACCAGCTCGGCTCGCCGCGTGCGGTGCTGGCCGCCGCCGGGCCCGCGGTCCCCGGCGACCCGGTCGACCCGGCGGAGACGGCGGCCTCGTTCCGTTCGGCGGACGCCGTCCTCGCCTTGCTGCGCACCAGCCACGAGCGTGCCCCGGACCAGGAGCGGACCACGCTGCTGTTCGACGAGCTGGGCCTGGAACGCCTCCTGCTGGGTGTCCCGGCCGCCAAGCTGCGGGCGTTCGCGGAACGGGCGCTCGCCGGCCTCGACCCGAGCGGCGTCGACCTCCTGTCGGCCTACCTGGAGACCGACGGCACCCTCGACGCGGTGGCCGACCGGCTGGACACCCAGCCGGCGAAGCTGCGCCGCCGCCTGCCCACGCTCGTCGACGGGCTCACCGGCGCCGACCCGACGACGGGCCGCCTCACCACCTTGCACGCCGCCGCCCTCGCCCATCACCTGACCACGGCGGCAACTCACGACACCTAGGCTGGCACCCGGCGGCGCGGCGGTCACCAACGCCGCTTACTTCCGTTGCCATACCGGCCGCGTCGGCCCCGGGCTTTCCTATTTCAGTGGGTTGCTCCACTTTAGGCGCGGAAATTTCGCGAAATCGGTGTCGTTGGTGAACAGCTCGCCGCGGTACTCGATGGCGTAGGCGGCGATCTGGGCGTCGGTGGTGAGGTTGCCGGCGGAGCCGATGTCCTGGAGCAGTCCGAGCACGGTCTCCAGATGGTTCGGGCCGGGTGGCAAGAGTTCCACGTTGGGCTGTGCGAGCCAGCCGCGCATGTAACCGGCGGCGGCCTCGATGGCCATAGGGGACGCGTGGACACGTGGATTCGTGGCTATGCGCAGAAATCCGAAGAGAACGGGGTGGGACAGGCCGATATGGGCGTGACTATTGATCGACTGTTCCCACCATGCCCGCGCGCGTGCGTGTTGTGGATAGCCGGTGAAGACGGCATACAGTAGCAGGTTGACGTCAGGGATGATCACGAGGCGCGGTGGAGCTTGTCGAGGATCTCTTCCTCTTCGAGCTCGTCGGCCACCCGGCTGAGGCTGGTCATGTCGAACCCAGGCCGGATGGCCGACTCGTGCGGTACTAGGCGATAGGGCTCGTACTGGGCGTCTCGTGGCGCCAAGGCCTGCCGCAGGGCGTCGTTGATGACCTTCTTCATCGAACGCCGCTCGCGGTGGACGGCGTCCTCGACGAGCCGCGCGACGTCGTCGTCGAGGGTCAGGGTGGTACGCATGTCTGTCATCATGATGCCTAACGATCAAGGTGTCAAGATGCGCCGGACCTTGTTCGGTCTGACGTGTCGTGTCCGACAGTGGCAGGTTAGACAGTATCTGGACCGTCGAGGCCCATCTCTACCGGATCTTCCCCAAGCTTAGGGTGACCACCAGGGCGCAGCTCGCATCCAGGCTGGCGGAGGCGGAACCGTACCGGCTCGCGGCCGGAGCCTGAGCGCGCCACCGCGCCGGCCGCGAGCCCCGCTGGTTGTGAGCCCCGCTGGTTGTGAGCATCGCCACCCGATGGTCCGGCTGGTGGTGAGCACGCCGGCGCGGCCTTGTGGCGCGAGCACATAGGGGCTCGCGGGAGTGGTTTCTAGCATCCGGCCTATGACAGCCGAGCCGACCAGCCCGAGTCCGCGGGCGCCGGGCGCTGACCTGCTTGTCATCGGCGGTGACGTCGTGACGATGGACGCGGGGCGGCGGGTCGTCGCCGGCGGGGCGGTCGCGGTGCGCGGGACGACGATCGCGATGGTGGGGCCCGCCGCCGGCGTCAGGGCGGCGTTCCCGGGGACGCCGGAGCTGGACGCCACGGGGTGCGTCGTCACCCCGGGAATGGTGGACGCGCACCAGCACACCACCGGGGACCCACTGGCGCGCAGCGCGATCCCTGATGACATCGACGCGCGGGCGTCGATCTTCGAGTGGGCGGTGCCGCTGCACGCCGCCCACCAGGCCGAGGACGACGAGGTCTCGGCGCTGCTGACCGCGGTCGAGGCGCTGCGGGCCGGGGTGACGACGATCGTCGAGCCGGGCACTGTCGCGCACCCGATGACGGTCGGCGCGGCGCTGCGCCGGGCCGGGATCCGGGCGACGCTCGGCACCTGGGGCTGGGATGTCCCGGACGTGCCGTTCTCGCTGCCGACCGGCGAGGCGCTCGCCCGCCAGGCCGAGGTGATCCGCGCGTTCCCGCCGGCCGGCGCGGGCGGGGATGGGCTGGTCACCGGCTGGGTGACGCTCGTCGGGCACTACCTGGCCAGCGATGAGCTGCTCGTCGGGGCCGCCCAGCTCGCCGAGGAGCTGGACACCGGCTTCACGATGCACCTGGCGCCCAGCGTCGACGACCGGCACGCCTACGCCGAGCGCAGCGGGCGCGGGCCGGCCGAGCACCTCGCCGAGCTCGGCGTCCTCGGGCCGAGGCTGCTGCTCGGCCACGCCGTCTGGATGTCCGAACGCGAGATCGCGACGCTCGCCGAGACGGGCACGGCCGTCGCCTGCTGCCCGTGGGCCTACCTGCGCCTGGGCCAGGGCCTGACCAGGGCCGGGCGGCACGTGCCGTTCCTGCGGTCCGGCGGGCGGCTCGCGCTCGGCTGCGACGCGCACAACGCCGGCGACCGGGTCGACGTGCTGGGCGCCGCCCGGCTGCTCGCGGGCCTGTCCCAGGACGCACCGGTCGATGGCGTGCCGCCGCTGCGCGCGCACGAGGCGTTCGAGGTAGCCACCGTCGGCGGCGCGGAGGCGATCGGGCTCGGCGAGGTGACCGGTGCCCTCGTCGAGGGCAGGCAGGCCGACCTCGTCGTCTTCCGTACCGACGACCCGGCCTGGGTGCCGCTCGGCGAGCATGCCCGCCAGCTCGTCTGGAACGCGCCGACCCACACCGTCCGCGACGTGCTCGTCGCCGGCCGCCCGGTCGTCCGTGACGGCCATGTGACCACCGTCGACGAGGGTGAGCTGTGGGCGTGGGCGCGGGAGCGCTCCGCGTCCCTGCTCTCCCGCGCCGGCATCGAGATCCCCCGTTCCTGGCCGCTCGCCGCCGGCGAGTAGCCCGCCGCATGCCCGCCCGGACGCGTGCCCGGCGCGGACGCATGCGCGGCCTCGCTCAGGTCGGCCGGGCAGCGGCGCCCGCGTACTACTCCTCGGCTACTCGCGATGCGGAGAGTCTCGTGATCGAGAAGCCTCGGTCGGGTATCTCCGCAGGTCTTCGCCCAAACCCTCGCCCGTGGAAGGGAATGACCGACCCATGAGCACCACGACCTCGCCGACGCTGGAACCGGTCCGGGGGCCGTTCGTCTGGCGCGGCGACCAGCTGTCCAGGACCGACGAGTGGATCTTCCGGCTGAGCGGCGACCAGGTCGCCGAGCTGGAGGAGGCCGGCCGCCGGTTCGTCGCCGACGACCCGGACCTGCGGTTCGTCACCGCCGCCGAGTACCCGCTGCCGGTATGCGCCGGCGCGGTCCGCGTCTTCGGCGCCGACCTGGACTCCGGCCGCGGCTTCGTGCTGATCCGCGGCCTGCGGATGGATGACTACGACGACGCCCTGGCCGCCGCGATCTTCTACCTCCTCGCGCTGCACCTCGGCGAGCCGATGCGGCAGAACCTGCTCGGCGACGTCCTCGACCACATCGTCGGGGTCTCGAACAAGAAGTACCTGGAGGGTGGCCTGCCGTCGCGGACCCGCGACAAGCTGCCGTTCCACTCCGACAGCTCCGACGCCGTCGCGCTCATGTGCCTGCGCCCGCCGGCCGCCGGCGGCCTGTCCAGCCTGGTCAGCGGCGCGACCGTCTACAACGAGGTGCTCGCCCGCCGCCCCGACCTCGCGCCGCTGCTGCTTGAGCCCTGGCACTACGACTGGCGCCGCCAGGACCCGAACGCCCCGGCCGACACCTACACCTCGCCGATCGTCAGCTGGACCCAGGGCACGTTCAGCATGTACGCCGGCGGCGACATGATCGAGTCCGCGCACCGCTACCCGGGCGTACCGCCCCTCACCGCGGCGCAGAAGGAGCTGCTGGCACTCGTCGAGGAGATCACCTACGAGCCCGGCGTCGCCCTGGACATGGACTTCCAGCCCGGCGACATCCAGTGGCTGCTGAACTACGCCGCGCTGCACTCGCGGACCGAGTTCGTCAACGGCCCCGACCGGGCGCACCAGCGCCACCTGCTGCGGATCTGGCTGCGCCGCAACGTCGACCGGCCGCTGGTGCCCAGGTTCGGCAAGCACGTCGTCGTCGCCGCGCCGGACGCCCGCCAGGTCGGCCCCGGCGACGACACCGGTCGCTTCCGCATCGCCGACGCCGCCACCATCCGCGAGCGCTGGGGCGATTAGGACCGCGGGCCCACCAGTTCTCGGGCCTACCAGAAAGGAGACGCATGCCCGTCATCGACCTTGCCGATCGGACTCCGGCGCAGCGGCAGGGGATCCTGTCGCAGCTGGTGGTACCGCGGCCGATCGCGGTGATCTCGACGATGTCGGCGGACGGCGCCGTCAACGTCGCGCCGTACAGCTACTACATGCCGGTCTGTGGGCTGCCGCCGACGGTCGCGATCACGATGGGCACCCGCCGGGAGGCGACACCGCAGCCCAAGGACACGTTCGCGAACCTCGCCGCCAGCGGCGAGTTCGTCATCAACGTCGCCACCGCCCCGCTCGCCGAGCACCTTGAGACGATCGCCCGCGAGTACCCGGCCGGGGTGAACGAGGCCGCCCTCGTCGGCTGGAAGCTCAAGCCGTCGCAGCGGGTCGCGCCGCCGTCGCTCGCGGACAGCCCGGCGCAGCTGGAGTGCCGGGTCCGCGAGATCATCGACCGGGGCGACCCGGACGAGCCGTTCGCCGGCATCCACCTCGTGCTCGCAGAGGTGATCTGCGTCGTCGTCGACGACGAGCTGCTCGCCCAGGGGCACCGGATCGACCCGACGAAGATCCCCGCCGTCGGCCGGCTGGGCTTTCCCTGGTTCGTGGTCGCCCAGCCCGAGTCCATGATCGAGCTTGACCGGACCCCCTACGACCCGTCCGAGGTGATCCCGCCCGCGGCGCGGATGCCGACGGCGCGCACGGTGTAGCGGCGGCCAGAGCAGGCCGGCACGGAGCCCGGCCGACGGCCGCGGCGGCGGCCCGCCCGAAGATTGCCGGCATATGGCGATCGGGACAGGTCCATGTAACGAACCGGGGGGCGGCCGGGACCGCCCGGAACGGTTGGTGCCCAAGGCACATGGGAGCGCGACGCGCGCCCGTCTAGCCTTCAGGGCAGTGTGGAGGCCCGCCCGGACCCGCCGGGCTGATCCCGCCGGCAGGCCGGTTTGCCGGTTGGCTGGTTCGCCCGGCGGGCCGGTCACGAGCCCGGCGCCGAGAGCCGGCCGCGGGTGGCGAGCGCCGCGGCTGGATCGTCGGGAAGCGACCAGTGTCACGAACCTGTGCCCGTCGGATCACGGGCCGCAGATGCGAGCATCGGCCATCCCCATGCCACAACCCGGACACACCGCGGAGTTAGAACAACGCTCGACGTCGCCACAGCCACCGTGGGGTGGCGATGATGCCGACACGGGCCGACCCACCGGAACGACAACTGCATCCACCTCCACGGCGCGACGGATCCCGGCGGAGGCGGCCCTACAACGTCGTAGGCCGCGACATAAAGATCTTTCACCAGCTCATTCGCGGAAGGTACGACGTGACTGTTAGGTCTCTGCGCCCACGCACGGCCGCCCTCGCTGCCGGGGCCGCGGCCCTGTCGATGCTCCTGGTCTCCGCCTGTGGCGACAACTCGGCGGACACCACCACGGCCGCGGCCAGCGGTACCCCCGCCGCGGCGAAGCAGCCCGACGTGAACGGCGACGGCAAGGTCGTCATCGGCATCCTCAGCCCCGGCGACACCAACGACAACGGCTACTACGAGAGCTTCGTCGCCTCCGCCAAGACCTTCGCCGACGAGAAGGGCTGGAAGGTCATCACCCAGGACAAGCTCAACCCGGCCGACGCGGCGACCGCGGCCCGCAACATGTGCCGGCAGAACGTCGACCTGGTCGCGGTCGGCGCGAGCGAGCTCAAGGACGCGATCCCGGTCGCCGCCGAGCCCGTCTGCGCCAAGTCCAACTGGTACGTCGCCGCCGGCCAGGGCGTCGAGCAGACCCAGTACATCTCGACCTCGACCGACGACGCGAACGAGAGTCTGATGGCCGCCGGCTACGCCGCCGGTCTGTTGATGAAGGACAAGGGCGCCACCAAGGCCGGCTACGTCACCGGCCCGGAGCTGGACTTCTCCGTCGTCGCCTACAAGGCGTTCAAGGCCGGTATCCGCATGGTCATCCCGAACGCGGACGTCGTCGCCACCTACACCGGCGACTTCGACGACTCCGCCAAGGGACAGGAGGCCGCGCTTGCCCAGATCAACCAGGGCGTGCAGATGCTCTACCCGTATCTCGGCGGCGCGACGGACGCCGCCGCCAAGGTCGCGACCGAGCACGGTGTGCCCTCGCTCACCCCGGGCACCGACCGGTGCGGCGACCCCACGGCCGACTTCGCCGTGTCGGTCATCTTCAGCCCGGGCGACTACTTCACCGCCGCGCTCAAGGCCTTCTCCACGGGCGACCTGAAGATGGGCCAGACCCGCAAGTGGCAGATGGGCAAGGACGCCGTGCCGACCGTGAAGATCTGCAAGGGCACGGACGCGCAGAACAAGGCCGTCGCCGACTTCATCGCCAAGGTCGGCTCGGGTGAGATCGTCCCGGCCGACGAGGTCGCCAAGCTCGCCAGCTGAGGACCGCCGAGCAGCGCTCGCTGGGAACGGAGCGGAAACCGACGATGACACAGCCCCCGCAGCCCCCGCGGTCCGCGCGGCCCAGCCCGACCTCCCGGACCGGAGACAGGGTTCCTGCCGGATCCAGGGTCCCTGCCCGATTGGCGAAGCCGATCGAGCCGATCTGGGAGGCCGCCGATCGGGGAGGAGCCCCGGGTCCGGGAGGAGCTCCGCCGGCCGCGACTGCCCCGGCTATCGAGCTGCGGGGTATCACGAAGCGGTACGGCCAGGTGGTCGCCTGCGACGGCGTCGACCTGGCCGTCCGGCGCGGCGAGATCCACGGGCTGCTCGGCGAGAACGGCGCCGGCAAGTCCACCCTGATGAAGGTGCTGTCCGGGCTGGTCCGCCCGGACAGCGGCGTGATCCTGCGCGACGGCGTCCCGGTCGACGTGGCTGACCCGCACGTCGCCGCCGGGATCGGCGTCGCCATGGTCCACCAGCACTTCAGCCTGGTCGGCGCGCTCACCGTCTGGGAGAACGTCGTCCTCGGCGACGGCCGCGGCGGCGGCCCGGCCCTCGCCGCGGGGCAGGAGACGCGCGGGGGCTGGCTGGCTGGCCCGCACGGGCGCCGCGGCCGGCTGCGCCGCGACGAGGCCTGCGCTGACGTCGTCCGCGTCGGCGAGCGCTACGGCATCACCGTCGACCCGCTCGCCCGGGTCGACTCGCTGTCCGCCGGGCAGCGCCAGCGGGTCGAGATCATCAAGTGCCTGCGCCGGGACCCGGACGTGATCGTGCTCGACGAGCCGACGTCGGTGCTCTCGCTGGCCGAGTCCCGGGACCTGTTCGCCGTCCTGCGCCGCGCCGTCACCGGCGACGGCGCGGCGCGGGACGGTGCTGTCGCCGGTGACGGCACCGGCGACAGCGACGGCGACCCGCCGGCGAAGGCCGTCGTGCTGATCAGCCACAAGCTGGCCGAGATCCTCGGCGCCACCGATCGCGTCACCGTGCTGCGCCGCGGCAGAGTCGTCGCCCGCCGGGCGACCGCCGGCACGGACGCGGCCACCCTGGCCCGCGAGATGGTCGGCCGGGAGGTCTCGCTCGGCGAGGAGGCCGCCGCGCTCGGCCTGGCCCCGGTCATCCTGGGCACGGGCGAGAACGGCGAGACCGGTGCCGAGGTCGTCGGCGGCGAGGACCCTGCCGCCAGCGGGGCCACGGCGGCGGGCGAGGTGACGGCCACCGACGTCGTCACCGAGACGGCCACGGCCCAGGCCGCTGCCGTCGATGCGACGCGCGACGCCGCGCGCGCGGCTCGGGACAGTGCGGCAGTGCTCGAACTGGACGGCGTCACCGTGAGCGCGCTGCGCGGGGCGCCGCTGCTGGAGGGCTTCGCTCTCGGCCTGCGGGCCGGGGAGATCGTCGGGCTGTACGGCGTCGAGGGCAACGGGCAGTCCGCGCTCGGCGACGTGCTCGCGGGCCTGATCGTGCCGGACCGCGGTGAGGTGCGCGTCGGTGGCGAGGCCGTTGACCTGCGCAGGCCCGGCGCGCTGCACGCCGCCGGTGTCGGCGTGATCCCCGAGGACCGGCACCGCTCCGGCGTCGTGCTGGACATGAGCGTCGCCGACAACCTGGTGATGACCGACCTGGGGCCCGTCAGCGGCAAACTGCTGATCAGCCGGCGCCGTCAGCTGCGGCATGCCGCCGAGCTCGCGGAACGGTTCGCGATCTCCTGCTCGTCGCTCGACGCGCCGCTGCGCACCCTGTCCGGCGGCAACCAGCAGCGGGTGGTGCTTGCCCGCGAGCTCGCGGGCAGGCCGGCGGTGCTGGTCGCCGCCCAGCCGACCCGGGGCCTGGATGTCGGCGCGATCGAGGGCATGTACGCCGAGCTGCGGGCCGCCGCCGCCCGCGGGGTCGCGGTCCTGCTCGTGTCGACCGAACTCGAGGAGGTCATGGCCTTGTCGCACCGGATCGTGGTGATCTCGGCCGGCCGGGTGGTCGGTGAGCTCGCCCCCGACGAGGCCGACGCCGAACGGCTCGGCCTGCTCGTCGGCGGCGCCGCCGGCCCCGCCTCGGCGGGTCCCGCCTCGACCGGCACCGGCTCGGTCGACGCCACCGTCCGCACCGGCACCGGCACCGGCGACGGGGAAGGCGCGGCGACCGCGCTGGCCCCGGCCGGCGGGCGGGCATCCACCATCCAGGCCGGCGCGACGGGAAGCAGGCGATGAGCGTCCAGACCCCGTCCCGCCCCAAGGACCCGGCCGCCTCCGCCAGCGCCGCCCGCTCCGGCGGCCCGCTGGGCTCCGTCGACCGCGCGGCCAGGGCGCTGCTCGCGCCGACCCGCTCCGGCAGCTCACCGCTCGCCGTCGCGGTCGTCACCGTCCTCACCGTCGCCGCCGCGCTCGGCATCACCGCCGGCCTGGTCGCGATCGTCGGTGGGACTCCCGGCGAGGTGTTCTCCTCGATGCTCGACGGCAGCGTCGGCACGCCGGGCGCGTTCAGCCAGACCCTGCTCGAGGCCACGCCGCTGCTGCTCGTCGCCATCGGTTCCTGCATCAGCAGCCGCGCCGGCGTGTTCAACATCGGCCAGGAGGGGCAGATGCTGATCGGCGCCTCGGTCGGCGCGTACATCGGCCTGCGCACCCAGGGGCCGCCGGCGCTGGTGCTGACCCTGACGCTCGTCTGTTCGGCGCTTGGCGGTGCGCTGTGGGCCGCGATCCCCGCGGTGATGCGCTACCGGCGCGGTGTCGACGTCGTCGTCAGCACCCTGCTCATGATCTTCATCGCGGAGCAGCTGGTCAGCTTCGTCGTCAGCAAGCCCTGGCTGCTGCAGGAGACCCGCGTTGGCGGGCAGGTCGTCGCGCCGCAGTCCAACGCGCTCGCCCCGTCGTTCCGGCTGCCCACCCTCGGGGACTACCCGGGCCTGACCATCAGCCTCGGCGCCTTCCTCGCGGTCGGCCTCGCGATCGTCGTGGCGGTGCTGCTCGCCCGCAGCCGCTGGGGCTTCAAGCTGCGGATGCTCGGCCACAACCCTCTCGCCGCTCGGCATGCGGGCGTACGCGAGGCCACCTTCGGCGGGCTGGCGCTCGTGCTGTCCGGCGCGTTCTCCGGCCTGGCCGGCGGGGTGGTGCTCACCGGCGAGGTCTACCGGCTGCAGCCGGGGATGTCGGACAACTACGGCTGGGACGGCCTGCTGGTCGCGCTGGTCGCCAGGGACAACCCGATCGCCGCGGTCGTCACCGCGCTGGTGTTCGGCGCGCTGCGCTCCGGCGGCGGCGTGCTCGCCTCCACCGGCGTGCCGGCCTACCTGATCGACATCACCCAGGCGCTGCTCGTGTTCGCCTTCGTACTGCCGCCGGCGCTGCTGGCCCTGTGGCGGTCGGCCACCGACCGCCGCCGCCAGGCCGCCGCCGCCACCTCCGCCCAGGCCGCTCCGTCCGGGGCCGGCGCGTGACCGGCGGGCGCGGCGGGCGCGGTGCTTGCGGCGCATGCTGCGCGCGCAGAGCGTGCCGCGGCGAACGAAGCGACGGGAGAGAGGGGCAGCGGCGATGATCCTGGACGACGGCGCGACGATCCTGTCGAGCGCGATCCGGCTGGCCGCGCCGCTGGGGTTCGCGGCCTGCGGCGAGTACCTGGCCGAGCGGGCCGGGACGATGAACATCTCCATCGAAGGAATGATGATCACCGGCGCGTTCACCGCGGTGGCGACCGCGTCGGCGACCGGCTCGGCGACGCTCGGGCTGCTGGCCGGCGCGATCGCCGGCCTCGTCATCGGCGCGGTCCACGGCAACGCGTCACACCGGCTCGCTGTGAACACCTTCGTCGTCGGGCTCACCCTCAACGTGCTCGCGCTCGGCGCGACCAGCTTCTTCAACGAGAGCATGGACCTCACCGGCCACCAGGTCGCCCAGGTCAGCATCCCGGTCCTGCGGGACATCCCGCTGATCGGCGAGCCGCTGTTCGTCCAGCGCTGGCCGGTCTACCTGCTGCTCGGGCTCATCCCGCTGACCTGGTACCTGGTCGAGCGGACCAGGTGGGGCCTGGAGCTACGCGCCGTCGGCGAGAACCCGCAGGGCGCCGACGTCACCGGCATCCGGGTCAACATCCGGCGCCGGCAGGCGCTGCTGTGGTGCGGCCTGTTCTCCGGGCTCGGCGGGGCGCACCTGGCCGTCGGCGCGGTCGGCTCGTTCAACGACAACATGACGGCTGGCCGCGGCTACCTGGTGATCGCCGCGGTCATCTTCGGCGCCTGGCGGCTGCGCGGCACGATCCTCGGCGTCGCCCTGTTCGGCCTCGCCGACGCGATGCGCCTGGCCCTGCCGGCCGTCGGCGTGAAGCTGAACAGCCAGCTGCTGATCGCCGCGCCCTATCTGCTGGCGCTGGCCGCGATGGTCCTCGTCGTCCGCCGCACCCGCCAGCCCGCCGCCCTCGGCAAGCCCTTCACCCGCGGCATCGTCTAAGCCGCCGCCGGATCCGCGTTCCGGCGGTTTTGGTCACCGGTTCTGCGCCGTCATCCAGCCGGCGACCTGGGTCCGCGAGGTGAAGCCGAGCTTGGTCAGGATGTTGCGGACATGACTTTCCACCGTGCGCTCGGAGATGAACAGCCGGGCGCCGATCTCCTTGTTGCTCAGGCCTTCGGTCACCAGCCGCGCGACATCGGTTTCGCGGTGGCTGAGGATGCCTGAGTTCGGTTCGACGACCGGTGCCGCGGCGGTTTCGCGCAGCGCGAGCCGTACAGCGCCATCCCGGCTCATCTGCCGGCCGGCTTGATAGGCCGAGTCGAACGCGGCCGCGCCGAGCGCCGCGGTGGCCGACCGGGCGGCCTGGGTCAGCGCCGGCGCCAGGCCCGGGTGGTGGACAGTGGCCCCGATCTCGGCGCGTAGGTTCTCCATCGCGCCGAGGAGTTCCGCGGCCAGCCGCGGCTCGCGGTTGGCCGCCGCGCAGCATCCGAGGCTGCCGACGAGGTAGCACTGTGCCACCCGGTCGTCGATCTGGTGGGCGATCCGCAGGCCTTCGGTGAGCCAGTCGTCGGCATCCCGTAGGGCGCCCGATCGCAGCGCGGCGTAGCCCTGGTTCATCAGCATCATGCCGAGGCTGTAGAGGTCGCCCGCCTCGCGGCTGAGCCGGGCGCCTTCGGCGGCCGCCGTCGTGACCGCGCCGAGGTCGCCATCGACGAGGCCGTTGAGTGCCTGGGCCTGGTAGGTCATGAGCGTGGCGCCCAGATCGCCCAGCCCGCCGGCGATGGTCCGGGCTTCGTCGAGACGTCGTTGCGCGGACGCCCGGTCGCCGCTCATGGTTGCCGCGATCGATGCCATGGCGAGGGTCTGCGCCAGCGCGTCCGCCAGTCCGCCCGCGCGGGCCACCATCACACCACGATCGAGCGCGCGCGTCGCCGCGTCCGGATCATTCTGCAGGACGCCCAGGAAGCCGCGCGTGAAGTATGTCCAGGGATTGGCGACCGGCATCGGCCCTGCCAACAGCTCGTCGAGCCAGCGAACACCCTCGGTGGTCGCGCGGGTGATCCAGTACCAGATGAGAGCCGTCGCCATGCCGACCGCGCGCGGGAAGTCGTCGCGGCCGATGCACGTTCGCAGGACGGCCCGGATGTTGTCGATCTCCAGGTCCAGCCACGCCAGCGACGACAGCAGCCGGTACCGGCCGGTCGCGGCGGACTGCTGACACCGGGACAGATAGTAGTCGGCGCAGCGCAGCTCCACGGTGTCCGCGTCGCTGGACTCGCGCAGCCTGAGCCGCGCATACTCCCGCATCGTTTCGTGTAACCGGTAGCAGGCGGCCTCGGCGGCATCCTCCCTGCCCAGCAACGACTTGTCGATCAATGATGACAGCAGGTCCAGCGCATGGGCCGCCGGCAAATCGTCGGAGCAGCAGACGGCTTCGACGTCGTCGAGCGTGAATCGACCGGCGAACACACACAGCCGCATCAGCATCGTGCGCTCGGCCGGCGCCAGCAGGTCGTAGCTCCACTCGATCGCGGTACGCAGCGTCTGGTGGCGCGGGAGCGCGGCCCGGTCGCCGCCGGTGAGCAGACGGAACCGGTCGCTGAGCCGATCCCGGATCTGGTCCGGGCTCAGCGCCCGGGTCCGCACCGCGGCCAGCTCGATGGCGAGCGGCAGCCCGTCCAGCCGTCGACACACATCGACCACAGCGGCCCGGTTTGCCTCGGTCAGCTGGAAGCTACCCGCCGCCGCGGCCCGCTCGACGAACAGCCGGACGGCGTCGTTCTGGCTCGTCTGGGCGAGCGACTCGGCGTGAAGCGACGGCAGATCCAGCGGCGGCACCGGCAGCACATGCTCGCCCGCCACGGACAGCGGTTCCCGGCTGGTCGCGACCACGCGTACCCCGGGCGCGGCTCGCAGTACGTCGTCGATCAGCCGCGCGGTCGCGTCGAGCAGGTGTTCGCAGTTGTCGAGCACCAGCAGCAGTTCCTTTTCCCGCAGGTAGGACCGCAGCAGGGCCACCGGCTCGTTCGCGGCCTGGTCACGCAGGTCGAGTGCGGCCATCACCGCATTGCTGACCAGCGCCGGGTCCCACACCTCGGCGAGTTCCACCAGCCAGGCGCCCCCGGCAAATGTGCGCCCGAGGTCGGTGGCGATACGGACCGCCAGCCGCGTCTTACCCACCCCGCCCGGGCCGACCAGGCTGACCAGACGCGCGGAGGTCAGCTTCCTCCTCGCCTCGGCCAGCTCGTTTCGGCGGCCGACGAAACTCGCCGTCTCGGCAGGCAGGTTGCCGGATCGCCGGGTGGGCTTGGCCACGCCCCGAACGTACTATGGCTGGCCGCCACTGAATTGATCTTATGGAGCCGGATTCAGTGCTGGCTCGGTACTGCCACGGATGGCCGCGCCCGGCGCCCTGCCTACCGTGGCGGACATGCCAGCGCAGCTTCCGGTCCAGCGGGTCGAGGTCAGCTTTGTCGGTACACCACCGGTGGCGCGGATCGAGCGGGCATCGGGCGTCAGCGGCGTCGAGCGGGACGGTCCGATCGTGCGCTGCCTCGTCGCGGGCAGCTTTCAGCCGCTCCTCGAGGCGCTGCGCGGCCACGAGGTCATCACCCTGCAGTCGGCGCCGGCAGCCACCGCGTCACCACGATTCGACGGAGACATTCGATGACTACTGCGACGACCGACGCGTCGCCGGATCTCAGCTCTCAACCGCGTGCTGAGCTGCCCCTGTGGCGCCTGTACGTGCTGCGGCTCGGGTACCTGATTCTCGGCGGCGGCCTGGTGGTGTACAAATGGCCACTGCTGTTCCACCACGACAAGCCTTGGCCACTGATGACCAGTGTGGTCATCTGCATGCTGGTGGCGATGTCGGTCCTCGCTTTGCTCGGACTGCGGTATCCGATACGGATGCTGCCGATCCTGCTGTTCGAGGTGACCTGGAAAATAATCTGGCTCGCCGTCGTCGCGCTGCCGCTCTGGCTGAACCATCGGATGGACCCGGGCACCCGCGAGTTGACCAACGAGGTCCTCTGGGTCGTCATCATCCTGGCCGTCATTCCGTGGCGATACGTTTACTCGAACTACCTGGCCCGGCGTGCCGACCGGTGGCGCTAGCCCGCGCCGGTGCCCCGTCCCAGTCGGCGAGTCCGCGGCGCAGCCCGCTCCGCTCGGGACCGTGTCCCCGCCCACCTTGATCAGCCGTTCTCCCACGGCTGGCGCGGCCGCGGATGTCGTATGACCGGGCCGCCATCATCCCAAGGCGTCGGCTCAGCTCTCGGCGGGAGGGATGTTGGGGTTGAGTCGGAAGCGGTTTTCCGGGTCATAGCCGCGCTTGACCTGCCGAAGGCGTTCGACGTTGCGTCCCCAGGCTCGTGCCCGGTCAGCGTCGTTGAGATCGGCGTCGCCGCCGAAGTTGAGGTAGGTGCCCGACGCGGCCTGCAGCGTGACTGCCTCCTCGTAGGCGTCACGCACCCAGCGGATGTTCGCATCGTTGTCGGCTGGGTCCAGCCAGTTTCCGTCAAGGCTCAGTATGTACCGGGCACTGCGATCACCGAACGCGGTTTCCGTCGCCCCGACCCGCGACATGGCGCCGCCCATGAGAGGTGTGTGCACCAAGGTCTTCGGGTGCGGGCGGTCCTGACCGAGGCGGATCACGAACGCGGTCGCGTCCTCGTCGAACTGGTCCAGGTAGACGGACTTCCAGTAGCTCTGCAACCCGCCCTTCGGAAAGAGGGGGTCGAGGGCCGACTGCGCCGTCCGGTACGACAGGGCCGTGCTCATGTCGGCGAGCGGCCTGCCGAAATCGGCAAGCTCCCGGCACGCCCGTCGGCCCTCGTTCGGGTCGCCCGCGTACAAGGCGGCCGTGATGAATACATCGCGGTTGTGGACGGCGGGCGGGAATTCCGGCACCGCCGGCAACGACCAGAACAAGGCGCGGCTGGTGACCTCGTCGGGGACGGTGGACGTCCAGTCCCGCCAGCGCGGGAGTACCTCGGCGGCGGCGTCGATCGGGTAGACGACCATGCCGTTCCAGACGACCGGACCGAGCGGATAGGCCTCGAACTCGAAGGACACCACCACGCCGAAGTTCCCCCCGCCGCCGCGCAGCGCCCAGAACAGGTCCTCGTGCTCGGACGCGCTGCATCGCACAATGTCGCCACGGGCTGTCACGACTTCGGCCGCGCGCAGCGCATCGCAGGCCAGCCCGTACTTGCGGTGCAGCCAGCCGATTCCGCCACCGAGCGTAAGTCCAGCCACACCCGTGGTCGACACGACCCCGCCAGGTACCGCGAGCCCATGCAACTGCGTCTCGCGGTCGACGTCGCCCCAGGTCGCACCGCCCGCAACCCGCACACGCCGCTGTTCCGGGTCCACCCAGACACCCCGCATCGCCGACAGGTCGATCATCAAACCGTCGTCGGCCGTGCAGGTTCCAGCGATACTGTGGCCGCCGCCTCGGACGGCAACGAGGAGGTTTCGCTCCGTGGCAAGCTTGACGGCGTCGACGACGTCGGCGGTCCCGGTGCACCGGACGATGAGACCTGGTCTGCGGTCGAGCATGGCGTTCTGGATGACCCGCGCCTCGTCGTACCCGACGTCGTCCGACGTCAGAACCGTTCCCCGGAAGATTGCGCGGATCTCCCCGACCGTCTCGTCCGAGAGTGTCTGCCGCTCGCCTCCCAGCGTGAGCACCTGTGCTGGCATGGAGCGCTCCTCCCCCTCGTGCTCGCCGGTGTCCACCGGTCGGCACCGGTCTGCGCAACTCGCCCTCCAGGGTCGCGCTACAACCGGGTCGTTGCAAAGTGTGCCGGCAGGACAACCATGCGTCGCTGCGCTGCGCTGCGCTGCGCCGGGCAGAGGGTGTGGCGCGGTCTGGTTCACGGCCTTCTGGCGAGAGTCGGACCGAGGCGGTGCATGCGGGCGATGCGCTCGGAGAGGGGCTGTCGGACCCGACAGGGGGACTGTCTGACCCGACAGGTATTGTCACGGTATGCCCACAAACGAGCACGAGACGCCACTGGACCTGGTCCGTCTCGACCCGTCTCTGCCTGCCTGGGTGCAGACCGAAGTGCTTGGAGACGTCGCGCCCGCCTTCGACCACGCGGAGCTCGTCGACCCGAACGTTCGCCCGAGTACCTACCAGGGCGACGCGATGGTGGTGTGCCGCGACAAGAGCAACAAGGTCGTGCACGCCCTCGTCTACGAGATCCAACGCGGTCGGGACGTCGCCAAACTGGCCACTTGGAAGATCTACGTCGGCCAGTTGGAGGCGAGGTTCAAGGTCCCGGCACCGCTGCTGGTCCTCGTGCCCGACCGGGCCACCGCCGCCTGGTACGGGGACAAGATCGCTGCTCAGGCGAGCAGTGGCGTGCGGCCGGTGCCGCGGTTCTTCACTCCTGCCGACCTGCCGCGTGTGGTGAGAGAGGAGGCTGCCGCGGCGCACCCCGCGCGGGCGCTGTTCGCGGACCTGTGCAACCTCGACGTCGACGCCAAGAACGTTGACGAGATGTTCCCCGCCATGCTGGCGGCGCTCGCCCAACTGGACCCCGCCACCTGGCTTTTCTACGATGATGAGATCAAGGGCCGCCTCTCTGAGGCTGCCCAGAAGCGATGGGAGACCTTCCTCATGACCACCGCCCCCGGTCGGAGGTACCGAACCCGCCTCTACAACGAGCTCGACGCCCGAGCCGAGGCTCGAGGCGTGGCTCGGTCGGTGCTGACGTTGCTCGAGGAGCGCGGTGTCGCGGTTCCTGCGGAGATCCGTGAGCAGATCAACGCGTGTACTGATAGTGACCAGCTCGACCTGTGGTTCCACCGCGCGGTCACTGCGACGACTGCCTCCGACGTCCTACGGGCCGACTGACCGCCTTCATGACCGTGGTCATCGATCTGAGGCAGTTGACCGACGACTACCAGGAGCGCTACGCCCAGGCTGAGGCTTGTGGCTGGGCTGAGGCTCGCCGCCGGGGTGAGGGGTGGTCTGAGAGCTGGGCGGAGCGTTGGGCCCACCGATATATCGAGGGTTGGGTTAGGGGCGTCCTCGAGGGCGCGAAGCATTCGTTGCTGAGGCTGTTGGAGCTGCGCGGCGTAGCCGTTCCCATCGAGGTCCGCGAACGGATCCTGGCATGTACCGACCCTGTGCAGCTTGATCTGTGGTTCGACCGGGCGTTCACGGCGGCGACTGCCGAGGACGTAGTCCAGGTCGACTGATCCGGCGCGTCCCTGCGGATGGGTGGGGAAAGTCAGGTGCTGGATTCGCTGGCGCGGCGGGCGTCGCGCATGGAGCGGGCGTCCTGGCCGGCGAGGGAGTCGCTGCCGACCTCCGCGTTGTGGGCGTGGGCCAGGTGGTGCAGGCCGAAGACGGAGTCCATACCGGTCTGCAGGCCCATCAGGTCCTCGGACTGGTTCACCGCCTTCTTGGTGAGGGCGAGGCCAAGGCGCGGCATGGTGGCGATCCGCTCGGCGATCGACGTCACCTCGGCGGCCAGCTCGGCGCGCGGCACCACCCGGTTGACCATGCCCAGCTGAAGCGCCCGCTGGGCGTCGACCCGCTCGCCGAGGAACAGGAACTCCTTGGCGGCCCGCGGCCCCATCACCCACGGGTGAGCGAAGTACTCGACGCCGGGAATGCCCATCCGCACCACCGGGTCCGCGAAGAACGCGTCGTCCGAGGCGACGATCAGGTCGCAGACCCAGGCGAGCATCAGTCCGCCGGCGATGCAGGCGCCGTGGACCTGGGCGATCGTCGGCTTCGGCAGCTCCCGCCACCGCCGGCACATCCCCAGATAGACCTCCTGCTCCCGGGCGAACCGGCTCTCCGCGCCGAGCTCCCCGACGTGGTCCCACCACAGGCCCGCGCGCCGGTCGAACGACCGGTCGACGTCGCGCCCCGGCGTCCCGATGTCATGACCGGCGCTGAAATGCCTGCCCGCGCCCGCCAGGATGATCACCTTGACGGCCGGGTCGCCCGCCGCCCGGTAGAAGGCGTCGTCCAGTGCGTAGGTCATCTTCGAGTTCTGCGCGTTGCGGAACTCCGGCCGGTTCATCGTGACGCGCGCGATCGCCCCGGCCACCTCGTAGAGCACCACCGGCATCTCGGTGACCGTGACGACGGCGGGCTCCGGTTCAGGCTCGCTCCCTGCCCCGTCACCGGGCCCGGACTCGGACTCGGACGCGGTGGGGCCGGGGGCCGGAGCCGGAGCCGGAGCCGTGGCGTGCTCGGCGCGGGCCGGCTGGGTCTGCGGGCCAATGCCCGCGACCCGGGTCGCGTCGGCGGCCCGCGCCAGCGCCGTCGTGTCGTTGACCGTGGCCACAGGGGGAAGATCCGGCGCCGCCGGCCGGAAGGTCCGCTCGGTCATCGCGATCTCCTTCGCTCGCGCGGCCCGTCATGCTCGGGGCCGCGCCACCTAGTGCTTCTGGGGACGGGGCCGCCGGAGGCGCGAAGGAAGAACATGATCGCGCCTCCTTTGGCCTTCAGGTGACGAGTGTGGTTCACCGCGTCGCCCGCCATCGGGGAAATGGGACAGGTCCTACATCGCCGCGCGCTGTTGCGGCGCCGCGGCTGCTGTGGCGCCCGCGGTCGCGTCCCGCAGGCCGAGGCCGCGGGCAAGGTGGGCGCGGTGCCAGGTCGGGTCGCCATAGGCGGGGATGAGTGCCCAGGCGCGCTTGGCGAACAGGTGCAGGTCGTACTCGGTGGTGTAGGCGATCGCGCCGTGGCACTGGATCGACGCCCGGGCCGCCAGCCGGGCGGCGTCCGCGGCCAGCACCTTCGCGACGCTGGTCGCGTCCTGTGCCTCCTGTGCGTCTTGTGTCGCCCGCGGCGGCCCGGCGGCGAGTCCATCGGCGGGGAAGCGGGCCTGTTCCCAGCCGGCGGCGAGCACCGCCGGGCGGGCGAACTCGACCGCGATGTGCGCCGACGCGAGCGCGTGCTTGATCGCCTGGAAGCTGCCGACCGGGACGCCGAACTGCTGGCGCTGCTTCACGTAGGCGATCGTGATCGACAGCATCCGGGCCGCCAGCCCCACCAGTACCGCCGACGTTCCGAGCGCCGCCCGCCACCATGCCGCGTCGGCGGCGGCCCGGGCGGCCTCGGGGCCGCGCACCAGCACGGTGCCGGCGTCGTCGGTCGGCGGACCCGCGAGCCGGGCCAGCGCCCGGGCGCCGTCGACCGTCGTCACCGGTTCCCAGGCCAGCTCTCCGGCGGCGAACACCCGTAAGCCGCCCTCGGGCGGGCTAGCGCGATCTTCGGGAAGGATGACCAGGTCGGCCTGCTGGCCGTGCGGAACCAGCGTCTTGCCGGCCGCCGTGGTGGTGCCGACCGCGACGAGTGCCCGGCCGGCCAGCATGTCGGGTAAGGCGGGATGGCCGGCGGCGGCCAGCAGCGGCGCCGCGTAGACGATCGTCTCGACGGCGGGCACCGGCAGGCCGACGTAGCCGATGCGCTCCAGCAGCGGGACGGTGTGGCCGAGGTCCAGCCCCAGCCCGCCGTCGTCCTCGCCAACCAGCGCGCCGACCACACCCTGGTCGGCGAGCGTCACCCACACCTTGCGAACCTGCTCCAGCCCTGCCGGGCGGAGGCGCTGGCCACCGTCGGGCCAGGCGGCGCGGATCAGGTCGGGCGTCGCCTCGGCGTCGAGAACCGCGCCCGCCGCCGCGAGCAGCGCGACCGCCTCCTGGTCGAGCTCGAAGTCCATCCCGCCCCCCTTCTCCGCCTGGCCGCACTTCTTTCATCGGTCTGGCCGCGCTTCTTCAATCTGGCTGTGCTTCTTCGGTCTGGTCGCGCCTTCCTCGGTCTGGTCGTGTCAGGCGCGGGGCAGGCCGAGGAGTCGTTCCGCGACGACGTTGCGCTGGATCTCGTTCGTCCCGGCGTAGATCGGGCCGGACAGGGAGAACAGGAAACCCCTGCTCCACGCACCGTCCACCTCGCCGCCTTCGCCGAGCAGGTCCAGGGCGGTCTCATGGATGCGGACGTCCATCTCCGACCAGAAGAGCTTGTTCATGCTGGAGGCGGGCCCCGGCTGGCGGCCGCGCAGCATGCCGCTCACCTGGTGGAGCGTGAACAGCTGGTATGCCCGCGCGTCGATGTGGGCCTGCACGACCCGGTCGCGCAGCGCGGGGGAGGCGCCGCCGGGGACGGAGCGGGCGAGCTCGACCAGCCGGTTCGCCGTGGCCAGGAACCGCCCGGGCGGGCGCAGGGTCAGGCCGCGCTCGGAGCCGGTGGTCGCCATCGCGACCTGCCAGCCCTTGCCGACGCCACCGAGCACGTTCTCGTCCGGGACGAACACGTCGTCGAGGAACACCTCGGCGAAGCCCTCGTCGCCGTCGAGCCGGTCGAAGCCGCGGACCGTCACTCCCGGCGCGTCGAGTGGCACCAGGAAATAGGTGAGCCCGCGGTGCCGGCCCGCTGCCGGGTCCGCGCCTGGCCCAGATGTCGCGGTGGTGCGGAACAGGCCGAACAGGTGGGTACAGAACGCGCCGCGGGTCGTCCACGTCTTCTGACCGGACAGCCGCCAGCCGCCTCGCTCGTCGTCACGGACGCCGGCCGAGCGCAGCCCGGCGAGGTCGCTGCCCGCGCCTGGCTCCGACCAGCCCTGTGCCCAGGTGTCCAGCCCGGCCGCCATCCTGGGCAGGATGCGCTCCTGCTGCTCGGGCGTGCCGAACTCGAAGACGGTCGGGGCGAGCAGGAAGATCCCGTTCTGGGTGACCCGCTGCGGCGCGCCCGCGCGGGCGTATTCCTCCTCGAAGACCAGCCATTGCCACAGGCTCGCCTCGCGGCCGCCGTAGCGCTTCGGCCAGGAGACGACCGCCCAGCGGGCGTCGAAGAGCTTCGTCTCCCATTCCAGGTGGGCGGTGAAGCCCTCGCGGGTGTCACCGGACGGCAGCGGCGCCGCCGGCACGTTTGCGCTCAGCCAGGCCCGCGCCTCGGCCCGGAATGCCTCGTCCTCATCCGACCAGGTCAGGTCCATCGGGCGTCACCTCCGCGGATCAGGGCGGCCCGGCTCGGATCCGCTCCGCTGTGCGTGGCTCCCGGCCATGATCCGGTGGGATCGTCGGACCCCTGGCTCCGAAAATTCCACCAGATCATGAAACTCTGGACGGGTCGGGTCGGGAGCATCAGGCCCCGCCTTCGTCGTCCTTGCCGGCACCGGCCGCGTCGGCGCCAGCCTTCGCCGCGGAGCCGTCGGCCTTCGCCGTGGAACCCTCGGCCGGCTCAGTCGCTGTGCCCGCCGAGGCCGCTCCCGCCGAGGCCGCCCCCTTCGGGGACGTGCCCGTCGAGGACGTGCCGTTCGCTGGGCCGAGAGGGGAGCCGAAGTCGGCGCGGACCTCGTTGGCGATGCCGGCGAGGTTGAGCTCGAAGGTGAAGCCCTGCTCGTAGCGGTAGCTGCGCTTGACGTCCCAGGGGTCGATGCCGTTGAACGCCTCCTTCGCCATCCGGATCACCCGCGGGTCCTTCGCGGCGATCTCGGCGGCGAGCCCGTGCGCGGCCTCGCGCAGCCGCGCACGGGGGACGACGGTGTGGACGGAGCCGAAGGCGTGCAACTCGGCCGCCGTCGCGGTGGCAGAGGTGTACATCATCGCCCGGGCCTTGAGCTGCGGGACGAGCCGGGAAAGGTGGGTCGCGGCCCCGAGCGCGCCCCGATCGACCTCGGGTAGGCCGAAGGTCGCGTCCTCGCTCGCGACGATTACGTCCGCGTTGCCCACCAGCCCGATCCCGCCGCCGAGGCAGAAACCGTGCACGGCGGCGACCACCGGCACCGCGCATTCGTAGACCGCGGCGAACGCGGCGAAGCAGCCGCGGTTCGCGCCTATGAGCGCGCCATGGCCCGGGTCGCGCTGGATCTCCTTGATGTCGACGCCCGCGTTGAACCCTCGGCCCTCGGCCCGCAGCACCACCACCCGCACCGCCGGGTTGGCGCCAGCGGCACGGAGGGCGTCCGCGAGCGCATACCACCCGGCCACCGGCAGCGCGTTCACCGGCGGGTAGTCGACGACGATCTCGGCGATCCCCGCGCCGTCCACCACCGTCGTGATCATTCCACCTCCAGGACCCCGCTCGCCGTGCCCGTCGATCATGGGCGCGACCGGGCTACTGCCGTCCGCGACACGCCCGGAACCCCGGGGGCTCCGCACCGCCAGGACTCTAACAAGCGCTTGGTTGGCAAACCACCGGTCGCGCCCCACGGGCCGCGACCGGATCTGCGGGAGAGATGGACGCCATCTGCGGGAGAGATAGGCGCGGATTGTGTCTGAGTGATTACTTAAAACCGATGTCCGGAATTGGACTGCGCGTCGGCCGACACGCTCTGTCGCCGGACTGACGGCGCGAAGCGTGGTGATCGGACTAAATCGTCCGCACAATTGGTCCGTCACCAACGGGAGGGATCCGGGCCATGGCCATGCACCACGGCGCCGACAGTGGCCGCATCGGCCGTCAGAATTCATCGACCGGCGGCGTGCCGAGGCGGCGCGGCCACCCGCGGGCCTCCGGCCGCACCGGTCAGGGCGCCACCCGGGCCGTCCGCGGGCTCATGGTCAGCGCGCTGGTGGCCGGGCCGCTCGCGGTCCTCACGGCGCTGCCTGCCCGGGCTGACGGCGCGGACAGTTCCTTGTTCGACCGGCCCGTGGACATGCAGATCGACATCGACAGCTCGGCCGATCAGCCGCCGACGTTCGACCTGGACACGCTCGGCCGCGTGGCCGAGGGCATCGTGGGTGACCTGCTGCCCGCGCCAGGGACCGCGTCAGGCTCGGATGCCGCGTCGGGCTCGGGCACCGCGTCGGGCGGCGGCACAGGCGCGGGCACAGGTACGGGTAGCTCTGGGCGTGCCCCCGCGCCGGCCGGCCCGGCGCCGGGCACTCCGGCGGATTCCGACCCCGCCTCCGCCGGCCCCGACGGCGGCCCGGCGGCTCCCCTGGAGGCGAACCTCGACGGCGAGGGCCAGGCCGATCCCGCCGCGTCAACGTCCACCGCGGACGGTGCGTCCGCTCACGCCTCGCCGGTGGACGTCTCGCCGACCGCCGCCAACCAGGCCGTCGCGGCGTCGACGCCCGGCACGGGGACGAGCGCCGCCACCGGGGGGAACGGCGAGCTGGTTGTCAGCCACGGCAGCCTTCTCTCCTCCTCCGACAGCGCCGCGATCGTCGCCCTCGACGTCCTCGCGGTGCTGCTGGCCGGCGCCGGGCTGGTCGGCATTCCCGCGTCCGCCCTGCTCACCCGCCGTCGCGTGTCGCGATAGCGGCGCGGCAGCGAAGGTCTGCCCCTTTCACGACCAGCCATGATCGCCGAGGCCGTGTTGTCGCGGTCGCGATCTGGCCCGATCCACGCCTGCGGCGACACGGTGGTGATCTGCCAGTCGCGTGCTGGCGGCGAGCGTTGGCGGAGGCGCTAGCCGGCGAGCTCGATCCTGGGCCTTCCGTGCGCGTCCAGCGCCCCGATGGCCACTTCGCGATCGCGATCGCGATCGCGATCGCGATCGTGAGCGGTGAGCGGTGAGCGGTGAGCGGTGCGCGCGTCGTCAGGAGGACGGCGTTTCTCGCCGCGGTGTCGCGTGGGCGTTCTCGCGCGCGACGAAGCGAAGGATCGCCTCACGATCGGGGCCGGGTGCGTGCCGCCCGTGGGCCGCCTCGCTCGATCGCGGCTCGGCCGGCGTCGCCGCGGCTGGCGCGGAGCCGGGGAGCGGGAGGACGCCGTCGATGATGAGCTGGCCGGGCTGGCTGTCGCCCTCCCAGGTTCCGTCAGGGTGGCGGATGAAGAGCTCGCCGGCCAGCACGGCGAAGCGGGGAAGGCCGGCCGCCGCGGACTCCGGCGGGCCCGGCAACGGCGAGCCGCTGGCGAAGGGCTCGAAGGGCGGGTCGTGATCGTGGAAGGCGGCCCAGCTGGCCTGTAGCCGGTCGGACGCGGCGCGGATCCGAGCAATGCTGACACCAGCCCGCCGTAGCGCCGCGATCGTGCGGGCCTGCGCCATCTCCGTGGTCCCGGGCCGCAGCAGCCCAGACCTGCGCCAGTACGCGATCTGGCGTTCGGTCGTGAGGCGTGGCCGCCCCGTCCCCGCCAACTGCCGCCCCTGGCCAGCGGCGCCGGGCTTCTCCGCGGACGTCCAGGTGGCGGCGTCGGTGAGCGGCTCGCCGGAGGGTGGGAGCGCAGGCCCGCCCGTCATGGGATGAACTTACGCCCGCGCGGTGACCGGCCAGGCCGGTTCGGCCGCCGGTGCCGCCGGTGCCGCCGGTGCCGGCGGTGCCGGCGGTGCCGGCGGTGTCAGCGCCAGCCGTGCTGGCCCTGGCGCTGGACGGCGGTATTCCGGCGCGCCGGAATACCCCCCCCCAGCGGGGGCCCGCGCAGCCGGGCCGGCACTGTCCACCCAGCCCACCGGGATCGGGACAAGCCGGACGAGGCGCTCTAGCCCGCGCCAGGATGCGCCTTTCCGCGCTGAACGGGGAGCTCCCGATGTTTTCCAACACCGGACCCACTCCGCTGGAAAGCGGCCCCCGATCGCGCGGTGAAGACGACCACGGAGGCAACTAGGCCGCGTTCCATCGACATCACCTCGGCAATCGGCCGCCGCGTCATCGCGTCCGGTGGGAAACCCGTCATTCCAGGGCTGACCGTGACAGAATCCTGGTCGTGCCTCGGGGGGTATTTTTTGATCTTGACGACACGCTCGTCGACCAGCGGTCGGCGGCGACCGCGGCTGTCGTCGAATGGGCCGCGGGCCATGGTGTCACCGATGAGCTGGTCGGTGAGCGATGGGCGAGCATCTCCGAGACCCATTACGCCCGCTACCAGCGCCGGGAGATCACCTTTACCGAACAGCGACGGGCCCGGGTGCGAGAATTTCTGTCGCTCGAGGTGGCGGACGACGAGGCCGACACCATCTTCGCCGGATACCTCGTCCGCTACGAAGCCGGCTGGGCGGCCTTCGACGACGCCGTTCCCGCTCTGCGTCGCGCCCGCGCGGCCGGCCTGACCGTGGCCATCTTCACGAACGGGATCGAGGAACAGCAGCGGCTCAAGCTCACCCGCCTCGGCCTGATCGATGAGATCGATCTCCTCATCACGTCGTCCGTGTTGCCCGCGGGAAAACCTGACCCACGCGCCTTCAGGAGCGCTCTCGACATCCTCGGCGCGACGGCCGATGAAACCCTGATGGTCGGCGACTCGCTGGAAAAGGATATATTCGGCGCCGTCGGGGCCGGTATCAGCGCGGTCCTTGTCGACCGCCACGGCGCCCACCCGACAGCCGACGTCCCAAGAGTCAGCACCCTCCACGACCTCCTGTTCTGACCGCCGTCCCACCGGCGGTCGCGACCGCCGATCCGGTCGCCCGCCGCTGGCCGCGACCCCCAATCCCCGGCCGCCGCTCGCGGTCGGCGCGGTGCCGCGCCCGTAGGGTGGGGCAATGGAGAAGCCCGAAATCGACTTCGTGGATCCGACCCCGCCGGCCGACCTGGTCGTCAAGGATGTCGTCGAGGGTGACGGCGCGCCGGCGGTCGCCGGTCGGAACGTGTCGGTTCACTACGTCGGCGTCGCCCACAGCTCGGGCGAGGAGTTCGACGCCTCGTACAACCGCGGCGAGCCGTTCCGGTTCCGCCTCGGCGCCGGGCAGGTCATCGCCGGCTGGGACCAGGGTGTGCAGGGCATGAAGGTCGGTGGCCGGCGTCAGCTCGTCATTCCGCCGCACCTCGGCTATGGCACCCGTGGCGCCGGCGGCCTCATCAAGCCCAACGAAACCCTGATCTTCGTCGTCGACCTGCTCGGCGTCAGCTGACCTCACCTGCCCGAACCAGCTATCCGTCCGAGCCGTCGCCGCGCCGCGGGCGTCCGTTCGCGCGATATGGGACCTGGGAGTCCCCTCTCGCATGCTCGGCCGCGGTGTCCGTGTCGTCCGCCATGGCGCACGAGACGGACACCGCGGCCCCGCGGGCTGACAGGCCTGGGGAGCCGGGCACCGGAGAACCAGCCGACCGGCGGCTCTCCTCCTCGGGCAGCGACCAGGGCTGGGCGCCCCGTCCGGGCTCGCCGTAGCTCATGCATCCCAGCGCGATGACGGACACTTCCAGTCCGGTCGAGCCAAGCCTGGTGAAACGCATACGGTCGATCCTTCTCTGCGTGGTCCGGGCCCCGCCGGGCGTCACAGGGATCCGGACACCATCCGCGCCCTCGCGGCCGGGTCCGATAGCCCCGCGAGCACACCCGCGCGGTCCGCCTCGGACCGGTTCTGGCTCCACTTGGCCTTCGCCTCGACGGACTCGACGTGCAGTGAGACGCCGACGATGGCGCGCAGCATTCCCTCGACATACCGCTCCGGCGCGTCGGTGACCGCCCAGGGATGCTCCCGGCCGGCCTCATGCCGGTCCGTGAGCCCGGTGACGACCTCGCGCAGCCATTCCGGGTCGTCGTGCACGGTGACCGGACCGCGCAGGTGGACGGCGGAGTAGTTCCACGTTGGCACGACGCGGCCGTGCTCGGCTTTCGCCGAGTACCACGACGGCGACACGTACGCCTCCGGACCCTGGACGACGAGCAGCCCCGCGGCGCCGTCCACCATGCGCCGCCAGTGGTCGTTCGCCCGGGCGAGGTGCGCGACGACCCGGTCGGCCTCCCACAGGACCGGCAGCAGCGTCGCGTCCGCGATCCCGTCCGGCCCCACGGTGATGAGCGTTCCCGACCCGCGCTCCGCGACGAATTCGCGGATCAACGCTTCGTCATCGACATGATTGACCACGGGCACGTACACATCGCCACCCTACGGCGCGCCGCCAGCCGACCCGGTCTCCCTGACAACGCGAGCCTTCCGGACTCCACCGGTCTCCCTGACCTCATCACTCTCCTGGCACCGCCGGTCTCGCCGGCGTCGGCCTCGCCTGACGATCGGGCGTCCACGGCGATCCGTGCAGGCAAGCTGGCTGGCAGGCAGGCGGCAGGCGGCCGGCCCTCCGGCGCCCTCGCGGCGCCCCGGCGGAGTGCGGGTGGCGCGGAACGGTGCTGTGGGGCCTTGCGGGCGGGGTCGGATTCGCGCTGCGCGCGTATGGGTAGCAGCGTCCGATGACGATGATTTCGTCCGCCTCCCCGGCGGGCCCGACCGCGTTCGTGCTCGGCGGCGGCGGGGTGCTCGGCGCCGCCGAGGTCGGCATGCTCGACGCCCTGCTGGAGGCCGGTTGCCGGCCGGATCTGGTCGTCGGGACGTCGGTCGGGGCCATCAACGGCGCCGCGGTCGCCGCCAACCCGACGGCCGAGGCCATCGGGCTGCTGACCGAGTTGTGGTCAGACCTTGGCAGATCCGACGTGTTCGCGGGCGGCCCGGCGAAACAACTGGCGACGGTCGTCCAACACGGCTACCTGCACTCAAGCGTCCCGCTGCGGCGGATGCTGCGCGCGCATCTGGCGGCGACGTTCGAGGAGCTGCCGGTGCGGTTCCAGTGCGTGGCCGCCAGCATCGAGCGCGCGGCGGCGCGCTGGTTCGACCAGGGGCCGCTGGTCGACGCGGTGCTCGCGTCCTGCGCCGTGCCCGCGCTGCTCCCGCCGGTGAAGATCGACGACGAGCACTACGTGGACGGCGGCCTCATCGACAGCACCCCGGTCGGCAGGGCGGTGGCCCTCGGCGCGCGGACGGTCTACGTGCTGCACGTCGGCCGGATCGAGCGGCCGCTGCGCCCCGGCCGCTGGCCGTGGGAGGCGGGGCTGGTCGCCTTCGAGATCGCCCGGCGCCGCGGCTTCGCCGACGCGATGGCGAGCCTGCCCGAGGGGGTGACGGTGCACGTCCTGCCGGTAGGCGACGACAGCGGGGCGCCGCTGCTCGGACTGCGCTACCGGTCCGCATCCGGCGTGCGCCGCCGGATCGAGCAGGCCCGCCGCGCGACCACCGAGTACCTCGAACGGGCCGGAACCGGCGTCCCGACCGGCCACCCATACGGCCCGACCGGCCCGCCTGCCGGGGCCAGCGAGGCCGGCGGAGCCAACAGCGCCGGCGGAGCCAACAGTGCCGGCGGAGCCGACAATGCCGCCGGCATCGCCGAGGCCGCGGGCACTACCGAGGCGTCCGGCATTTCCGAGCCTGCCCGATCCGCCGGTTCGAACAGGTCCGCCGGTTCGAACGGGTCCGGCGGTTCGGGTGGCACCAGGTGAGGGTGCCGCCCCGCGCCGTCCGTCGCCTTCTCATCGACCCGCTGTTCGTCCCGGTCGCGGTCGCGGCGGCGGCTCTCTGCGCCGTGGTGACGGTGCTCGGGCTGGCCGGTGCGCCGATCAATCGGCGGCTGCGGCTGAGCCGGGTCACCGCGCTCGGCGCGACCTACCTCGCCGCCGAGGCCGTCGTGATCGTCGCCGGGTTCGGGCTGTGGCTGGTCCGGCCGCTGCTGCGATCGCGGTGGGAGCGGACCCATCTGGCGCTGCTGCGCTGGATGCTGGGGCTACTCGTGGCGGCGGCCGGGCGGCTGACGCGGTTCCGGCTGACCGTGCGGGAGCCGCCCGCGGGGACGTTCGAGTGTGCCGGGCGCCCCGTGCTGGTGGCCAGCCGGCATGCCGGCGCCGGGGACTCGTTCGCGCTCGTCCACCTGGTGCTCAACCGCTATGGGCGCATCCCGCGGGTCGTCCTGCTGGCCAGCCTCCAGCTCGACCCGGGGATCGACATCCTGCTGGGCCGGCTCGGGGCCTGTTTCCTGCGGGCCGACGGCGCCGACCCGACGGCGGTCGCAGGGGTCAACACGCTCGCGTCCCGGCTGACCGGCCGGGACGCCCTGGTCATCTTCCCGGAGGGCGCGAACTTCACCGCCAGGCGCCGCCGCCGCGTCATCGTCGGCCTGCGCCGCCGGGGGCAGAACAGCCGGGCGCGGGTGGCCGAGGACCTCACCCACGTGCTCCCGCCGCGGCCCGCCGGGGTGCTCGCCGCGCTCGACGCGGGCACCGTCGCCGGGACGGTCGTGGTCGCCCACACGGGCCTGGACCGGCTGACCACCCTGAGCCAGATCTGGCGGGCCCTGCCGCTGGCGGTTCCGATGGAGGTGCGCTGGTGGTGGTTCCCGGCCGACGAGCTGCCCGCGGCGGGCGGGGAGCGCGCGGACTGGCTGACCATGCACTGGGCGGTAGTGGACGCCTGGATCGACGCACACAGCCCGATCAGCCCACGACCGGCTCAGGCCTGACACGCCCGTCCGGACGGGACGGCGGGCCGCGGCCCCATTCCGGGCCATCCGGTTCCGCTGAGAAGTGCATGTCTTCTTCTCGCCGGATTTCTGCCGGACCAGGAGGAGCCGCCGCCCTTATGCGGAGAAGCCGGTGTGGCGCTTACTTCGGCGCTTTCAGCCCGGCTACGGACTCGACTACACCGCGCCGCCGGCTGATCTCCTTCTTGAGCGCGGAGTCGGGTAGCTCTGTGACGTTGATGTCTCCGCTCCGGGGGACCAGAGTGTGGAAACCGAGGTCCTTGCTGTACCTGGTCGAGAAGATGTAGGTACGGCCCGACGACAGCGGCAGGTCGCCCGCGAACACGACCAGCCGCTTCTCCGCCGGGTCGTAGCCACCCTGCTGGTTGACGGTCACCTCGGCGGGAAGGGCTCCCTTGATGTTCTCCAGGACCTTGACCTTGAACTGGACCTCGAGCCCGTCCTCCGTCCTGCTGCCAACTCGCCCGATGACCCGGCCGATGAAGACGTTGTCCGCGAAGACGGTCACCTGCTTCTCGTCGTCGATGTCGAACGCGAAGCTGGCGTGCATCTCGTCGACCTGAAGCTCGCCGTCGCGCTCCCGGTCCCAGACGAGGAAAAAGCCCGCGGCCACGGCCGCACCCGACGCAAAGACAGCAGCCCTGACGATCCACTCTTTTGGTATCACGGTGAGGAGCTCTCCTGGAAACCAGTCGGATGCGTCAGATGAGGCTGTCGGCATGGAGGACGCCAGAAGGCTACACGGCGGCCCGGACGAGGCGCGGCGGCCTTTGCGAACGCGGCCCTGCACACCCAACCTGCGCGACCACCCGCGCGGGCTTAGGCGCCGCGCGCCAGTTGCGTGAGGAGTGAGCTCGGTACCCGACCTGGCAGGACCGACCGTGTCAGGCCAGGGGGAACGACTTGATGAGACTCTCCTTGAGGGCGGGGAGGTCGGCCGGTACCCGGTAGCGCTGCCGCACGTGCGCCGCCGTACCGGCCACGCCCAGCCCGAGCACCTCTCCGGCCGACAGCGTGAAATGCCGAGCCGGGTCGGCGAAAACCGAGTAGTAGTCCCGGAACTTGTACATGCCGCCGATGAACTTGTTGTCGCTCAACCTGATGTGCCCGTTGGGCACGCCCACCGAGTCGGCGACGATCAGGCCGTGGAGGCTGGAGGAGATCAGCGTTTCGCAGGCCGCGATCTCCGCGACCACCCTGCGCGGTTCCCAGGTTGCGTCGATGATGTGCACCCCGTCCTGCGCGCGGAGCCAGTCGAGTTCGGCGATCTCCGCGTCGAGAAAGTGCGGAAGCACCCCGAGGCGGTGTTTCCTGACGGGGCTGGAGGTCAGCAGCGCATCGGCGAGCAAGCCAGGATCTCCGAGGGTGACCGCGTCACGGTTGTCCTTGACACGCTCCCGCGATCGCGAGCCGCGGACGGCGACGACCTCGAAGTCATTGCCGGTGATGTGGTTGTCCTCCTCGCGCATGAAACCGGTGCCCCACAGGATGGGCCGGTTGGCCCGCTTCATGCCCAGCACCAGTTCGACGATCGACCCGGCAGCCACAATCTCGCACCTGTCCGGGGCCGAGGGCTGGCACGGCCGGTCGAAGATCTCCGTGATCAGTAATGGGCTGATCTCGTCACCGAAGTTCTTCTTGTGGGGGTAGCCGGGACTCCACCAGTACATACGAATAGGATTCGTCGCCACGCCGTCATTGTGTCCCGGTCGCCGTTGAGAGTCCAGCACAGGCGGTGACAGCGGGCTCCGAGTGCTTTGTGTCGTAGGAGGCGCACGTCCGGGCGTGTCGACTACAGCCGGCGACCGTCACACAGAGTGGTAAGTGGCCGCGTGGGAAAGCTCCGTCCCCACCAGCCAGACAATCGGTCCAGAAGCTTGAGCGGCTTGACGAGCATAAATGCGCCGGTGCCCTCGGGCCAGTCTCACCCGAGGTATACGCACCGTCCTCGCCTATCACGTGATCTTCCGTGCCGACCGTGCGGCGCTCACCGACGCCAGCAGCACCCGCAGGTCCCGGTCATCGTGCCGCATGACGTGGATCAAGCCGTCGTTCCACCCCGACTCCGACCGGCGCGTCTCCGCCGTCCTCGCCTACCTCCGCCGCGCCGCCAACTAGGCCTGCCGCCGTCGCGGCGCCGTCGGGCTCGTCCACCAGCCCTTCCAGTCGATCCTTCGCGAACGGACCCCGCCACCTCACCACCGTCGCCACCGACACGCCGCTGCCATCCGACGAGCAGGCCGCCCGAGCCATCCTCGCCTCCTGCCTGAGCCGACGGTGACGGCTCGGACAGGTGTCGGGTGCTCAAGGCTGGCGGACCTGCTCAAACCGGCAACCCGGTCCGCCGGTCGACACGTCCCAACCAGCACCAGCCTCGATCACTCGACGTGCCCGTTACGCTACCCTCTGATACGTCTATCGGTTCGTGGCCACCAGGCCGCCCGCGCACAAGGCCACGCTCCACCGGGGCAATTCCGGAGCCACGGCGCGAACGCGACCCTGGGGAGGCCGCCCCAGGCCAGCCGGCCGGTGGGCACCCAAGCCACCACGAAAGGAGCGGTGAGGCGATGCCCAACCTGGACACCGCCAAACCGCCACACATCCTTGATGCCGCCACCAATCGAACGCTACGGAAAACGCAGCTTCAACGTCGGCATACACGCCAGACTCGCCGTAACCGGCTACAGCGAGACCTCCACACGCCAGGCATTCTCAGACGCCGCCACCGCCCTCGCCGGCTAAGCGGAAAGCCAAGTGCCAAACTCGGAGATCTCGTCACGGCCGACACTCTCAGAATCGAAGCCTGCCCGCGCCACCGAAACTATCCCCCCAAGGAACCCCCATGTTGCTGACCGACCGCGCCCGCGCCGTCATCCGCCAACACCCCAAGCTCCGCGGCCGCATCGTCACCGCCAAAGACGTCGCCTACCAGGCACGCCTTGCCGCCATCGCCGCAATCAGCGCACCCATCGTCATCGAAGACGAATTCGGTATCAAAATCCTCATCCCTCCCTACATGCGACGCACCGCCCGCCACCAGCTCCACCGCCCCAGCGACCGCGCCGCCTTCGGCCTCATGGCACAAACCACCAAACCCGGCGACACCGTCCTCGACGTCGGTGCCAACATCGGTGTCTACTCCATCCACGCCGCCCACCTCGTCGGGCCCACCGGCCTCGTCCACGCATTCGAAGCCGTCCCCAGCACCGCCGGCCGGCTCCACGAAACCATCGCCCTCAACCACTGCCACACCCGCATCACCGTTGCCAACGTCGCCGTCTCCGACACCGACGGCGTCGCCACCATGTACACCCATACGAACCCGAAGGACTCCGGCTGGGCATCCCTCGGCACTCACTCCATGTACGACTTCGACGGCACCGAACGCAAACCCGGCCAGGCTGTCGACGTTCCAGCCGTCACCCTCGACAGCTACTGCCAGCATAAGCGGGTCGACACCATCGCGTTCTGCAAGGTCGACGTTGAAGGATTCGAGCGCGCCGTCTTCGCCGGCGCGCGCCAGCTCCTCGCCGACAGCCGCATCGGAATCCTCGCCTTCGAAATCTCCGAGGACCCCCTTGCCGGCAACGGCGACACCCCCCTCGACGTGTTCACCGAACTCGCCGGGCACGCTTACCACATCTACCAGCACGACGAGAAGACCGGAGAACTCGTCGGGCCCGTCGACCCCGGCAGCGAAAGCCGGCGACTCACCAATGGCCCCCTCCATCCCTACGTCGCCAACTATTTCGCCACCCGGCGTCCCAAGCTACTCACGACCGTGATCCCTTAAACCCCACATACGATGACCAGCCTCCACGACATTCGCTGGTGTCGACCGCCTTCATCGCTGGGTCCGCTCCAGTGCGTCGCGCACCAGGTCGGCCGTCGACTGGACAACCGCCGGCAACCGCGCCCGAGCCGCGGTTCGGCGGGCGCCAAATAGTCCAGCATCTCGGCGGGGCACCTCACAGCCGGCGAGGATCCGTTCGAGATGCCATCCGCCAGTCAGCACACTGGCCTCGGTGCAGATGGCCGCCGCGCGGAGTTCCGCCGTGACGATGGTTAGGTAGGATGCGCCGATGGCTCGAACGGGGCGAAAAATTGGGTGCGCGCGACCGCCCGGCTCTGTATGAATGGTGCTCCTGCCGCCTGGGATGAAGGGATCAGCCGCTGATGAGTTCTCGGCTGCGCGCGGCCGCCACCGAGACCGTTGGCATCGTCAGGGCCGGCTGGTATCTGGCGCCGGACGGCCGGCGTGTGGAGGTCGGCGAGCTGGTGCGCCGGGCCGTCGCGGAAACCACGATGTACGGGTCGGAGCCACTCGGGGTCGACGTGCCCGCGGCGGCGCCGGCCGGCCCGGTCGCGATCGAGGTGACCGGCGAGAGCAGCCTGGCCGCGGCGCGGCGGCTGTGGGGGCAGGTGCCGGAGCCGGTCGCGGTCCTGAACTTCGCGTCGGCCCGCCGGCCTGGCGGTGGTTTCCTGGGCGGCGCGAAGGCACAGGAGGAGGACCTGTGCCGGTGCTCCGCGCTGCACGCCTGCCTGACAGCCGTCCCGGAGTTCTACGAGGCGCACCGTGCTCGACGGACCGCCCTTTACAGCGACCGCGTGATTCACGCGCCGGCCGTGCCGGTGTTCCGCGACGACAGCCTCCAGCTGCTGGCCGAGCCGGTCCTGGTCGGTTTCCTGACGGCCGCCGCCCCGAACGCGGGAGTGATCGTCGCCAATGAGCCGGACGAGGCGCACCTGATTCCGCTGGCGCTGCGGGCGCGCAGCCGGCAGGTGCTGGCCGTCGCCGTGCGTCACGGCTACCGCCGCCTTGTTCTCGGTGCCTGGGGCTGCGGCGTGTTCCGCAACGACCCGGCCGTGGTCGCGGCGGCCTTCCGCGAACACCTGGCCCCCGGCAGCGAGTTCGCCGACCGTTTCGCCCACGTGGTCTTCGCCGTCCTCGACCGCGACCCGTCCTCACCCACCCGCCGCGCCTTCGCCGAGACGTTCGCGTAGTCCCGTCCAGCCGAGAATCGGCCTCGCGCGCTGCCCACAACTCGGAGCAGACCTTCCGGCCACGGCGCAGGCTCAGCGGGTCAGAGCACCCGTCGATAGGCGAAAGCACGAGCTTCAAGTCCTTGGACGGCCATCCAGCCCGAGTTGTGCTGGCGGATCGGATCCGCGTCAGGCGGGTACGTCGGCTCCGGTGGCCATGCCGGGTCCGGGTAGGACGTCGATGGTGTCGGCGTGCATGGGTTGGTCGCAGTGCCCGCAGCGTAGGTCGGCGGGGGCGATGTGGCCGCAGGGCCGGTGGCGGTAGAGGACGGGTGGGCCGGCTGGCCCGGCCAGCCAGCGGTCGCCGAATCGGGCCATGGCGATGAGGACGTCGCACAGGTCGACGCCCTGATCGGTGAGGACGTACTCGTAGCGCGGGGGGCGGGCCGAGTATTCGCGGCGGGCGAGCACGCCCCGTTCGACGAGCCATTTCAGGCGCTCGGTGAGGACTTTGCGGGAGATGCCGAGGTCGGCCTGGATCTGGTCGAAGCGGCGGATCCCGACCATCACGTCGCGCAGGATCAGCGGCGACCAGGGCTCGCCGATCAGATCTAGCGTCCGCGCGATCGAGCAGACCATGTCACCGAACTGGGTGCGTTGCACGTCGCCAGGGTACCCGGGCAGGTTCCCTAAGGGAACTTAAGTTGGTATCGTCCGTCCCCTAAGGGAACCGACCGAAGGGACGCCGCCGATGAGCCCGGCCACCACAGACACCGCCCCAGTACCGGCGACTCTGCTCCGGCAGGGCGACCCGGCCCTGCTCGACACCGCGACCGCCCGACGCCTGCTGGCCTCGACGATCCCGGCGCGATTCGCCTACGTCGCCGTGGACGGGACGCCCCGGGTGGTGCCGACCTGGTTCCACTGGACCGGTCACGAACTGGTGATGGCCACCTACGTCGCCGGACCCCGTATCGGCATTCGGCATCCCGCCAACCGGCTGGCGGCGCTGCGGCGCCGGCCCGAGGCCGCCGTAACCATCGACACCGATGGCTTCCCGCCCGAGTCGCTCAGCCTGCGCGGGCCGGTGGAGATCATCGAGGTGTCCGGCCTGGCGCCGGAATACGCCGCGGCCGCTCGCCGCTACCTCGGACCGGAGGCCGCCGCCGGCATGCTCGCTCAGGTGGAGGCGCCGGGCACGGTCCAGGCCCGCATCGCGCTGCGGCCCACCTGGGTCGGCCTTCTTGACTTCGCCGGCCGCAAGCCCAGCGCGCAGGGCGGCGTCGATCCGGAGGCGTAGCCAGCGCCGCCCCGCCAACGTTCGCCCGCCAGCACGCGACTGGTAGATCACCACCGTGTCGCCGTAGTCAGGAGCACGTTCCAGATCGCCAGTGCCTCACGGGCGAGGGCACCCGATGAGTTTCATCGTCCGTCGCGGTCCATCCAGTAGTGCCGATCGACCGGGAGGGCCTTGTGGTGGGACAACCTGTGGTGCACTTCGAGATCATCGGGCGGGATCCGGCGAAGCTCCGCCGCTACTACGGCGAGTTGTTCGGATGGGAGTTCACCATCGACGACGCGGCCACCGATGCGGTCTCCCAGCCGGGGAACTACGGGTTCGTGGACGGGGGCGGTAGCGGCGGGATCAACGGTGGCGTCGGCGGCGGTGAGAACTACGAGGGACGCGTCCTGTTCTATGTGGGGGTTGCCAATGTCGAGGCCGCCCTACAGAAGGCTGAGAGCCTTGGTGGGACGCGTCGGATGGGTCCCGAGGGGACGCCGGGGAGGCTGGTGGTCGGACAGTTCACCGATCCCGAGGGCCATCTGATCGGCGTCGCTGGAACGGAGTAGACCGACGGTCTGACCAGCGTTCTTGCGCCCCTTGAACCTTCGCTTCACCTCGTTCAGGCCGCGGATCGCCGTGCCCGCGCCGGCCCGGACGACCTTCCGCTGACCCTGGGTCTGCTGATGATCCCGGCGCGATCGCGGTCGCCGACCACTGCCCATGCCGTGACAACGTGGACAGGCGCCAAGGATCGCAGCCGAGGGCGCTGATCTGACCGGAACGCCCAGTCAGCGAGCGAGCGAGGTTGGTCACTCCGACGCTGAGACGAGGGTGCCCGGTGGAGATCCTGTCACTTGAGCGTCGCGCGCTATGGGTACCTCCCGGAGTTCGGTTTGGAGTCGATCGTGCGAGACCTGCGGGTGCACCAGTTCCCCAGAGGCACCGACGAGATCAGGCCGGTGGTCGTGTCCTGTGCCCTGCCGGCGGAGGCTCGATGACCGCCGCCGCGTCCGGGGGTGCCGACGAGGTGATCCGCCGGGTCGAGGGCCCTGTCGGCTGGCTTACCCTCAACCGGCCGAAGGCGATTAACGCGCTGACCCACACCATGGTGCTGGCGATGACGGAGGCGCTTGACGACTGGGCCGCCGACGACTCGATCACCTGCGTCGTCGTCGACGGCGCCGGCGAGCGCGGGCTGTGCGCCGGTGGCGATGTTCGGGCGTTCTACCACGATGCCCGGTCCGGCGGGACCGGATCCGTCGACTTCTGGGCCGACGAGTACCGGCTGAACTCGTTCATCGCCCGCTATCCGAAGCCCTACGTCGCGCTGATGGACGGCCTGGTAATGGGCGGCGGCGTCGGGATCTCCGCCCACGGCTCGGTCCGCGTCGTCACCGAGCGCTCCAGGATCGCCATGCCGGAGACCGGCATCGGCTTCGTACCCGACGTGGGCGGCACCTGGCTGCTTTCCCGGATGCCTGGCCAGACGGGAACCCACGCCGCACTCACCGCCGGCACCCTTTCCGCCGCGGACGCGATCACCGCCGGCCTCGCCGACCAACTGGTCCCCACCGAGCAGCTGCCGGAGCTGGTCGACCGCCTGGTCGCCGGGACAGCCCCGGCGGACGCCGTCGCCTTGCTGGCCGTCCCCGCGGGCGAGGGACGCCTCGCCGCCGCGCGCGGCTGGATCGACTCCTGCTACGCGGCGGGCACCGTTGAGGAGATCCTCCAGCGGCTGCGCGCGCACGGCGACCCGTCGGCCGCCGTGGCGGCGGACGAGATCGCGGCGAAGTCGCCGACGGCGCTGACGGTCACCCTCGCCGCACTGCGCCGGGCGGTGGGGCTCGCAGACCTGGACACAGCGCTCGTCCAGGAGTTCCGGGTCTCGGTCGCCTGCCTGCGCCATCACGACCTGGCCGAGGGGATCCGGGCGCAGATCATCGACAAGGACCGCTTCCCGCGGTGGTCGCCGAGCGCACTGGCCGACGTCGACGACGCCCTCGTCGCGGAGTTCTTCGCCGCCCCCTCGGGCGGTGACCTCGACCTCGACCGACGTCTCGTCCGGGCAGGCCGGACGGTCGCCCGATGACCGCGCCACTATCCGCGGGTGGGGACCGGGTGGGTATCCCGCTTTCTTGCCGCCGGACGCCTGAAGGAGCTGTCTTCCACGGCGGACGGATGCGGAGGGACGTGCGAAGGGAAGTCGTCTGACGATGGCGCGCTGCAGCTCAGCTGCAGCGCGAGCCCGGCGCGGCGCGAGGGCGTGAGGGTAGGAAAGACAGGGCTGATGTCACGCCTTGGCAGGTGTTCGACCAGACAAGGTGCCGCGCGGGGCGTCACGTGGGCGGGCCATTGAGCGATGGGTAGTCCTTGAGGTCGATGTCGGTGGCGAACTTGTCCGTTGCCTTGAGCATCGCCCGCAGCAGGAACCTCGACGCGAACGTCCAGTTGCGCATTCGCATTCGCATTCTCGCCTTGCTCCCTGGCGCAAGGAACGGGCCGTACTTCCGCTCGACACTCGAGAGCAGTCCCAGCAGGTAGGCCCGCCCCTGCGACCGGCAGCGAGAACAACTCCTCGAGCCCCCTCGTCCCAAACAGCCAGGTCAAGCTTCCTCGACCCCACCCGCGATGCGTGCTCCACGCCCCGTCCACCCGACCGAAAACCACGAACCATGGCAAGGCGCACCATCAGTCACGAACAGGATTACAAGAAGATCATTTCTACCGTAGTGCTGGATCGAAATTTGTAGCTATATGGGTGTCCAATGCTGTCCAGCGGCGGTTCGAGCGGAATCCGGCGACGCCGCCTTCCGCCCAATTCACGCGACAGTTCGTTTCTGACCGCCCGGCTCGGCGAGCCCGCCACATCACGCATCAAACCCACAGGCGACGCACAGGGGGCTCATAGGTAAGACCCGCAGTATCCGGGTGCTGGTAACCAGCCTGGTGGGCATCGGACCTGCCTCGACACGGAACGGGTAGATCCATGACAAGGCTTCGCCGCAGCATCGTCGCGCCGATCGCGGCCGCAGCGCTGTTCTCCACGGTCGCTGCCTGTGGCAGCGACTCCGGCACCAACGCCTCCTCGTCCTCGACCGCTGACCCTTCGGGCTCGCCGAGCGGATTCCCCGGCGGTGGACCGGGCGGCGGCGCGCCTGGCGGTGGTCTGCAGACCTTCACCGCCGTCGACCTCGACACCGACGGCGAGAATGCGTCTGGCGCGAACACCACCGACGTCGTGACCGCCGCCACCGCGTTCCTCGCCACCTTGGACTCGGACACCGCCGCGAAGGTCAGCTACGACTTCACCGACAACGAGTCCCGCCAGACCTGGTCCAACTTCCCGGCCCAGCAGGTGCCTCGCAAGGGCGTCGCGCTCTCCGACCTCGACGACGGTGCCAAGGCCGCCGCGATGGCCCTCGTGAAGACCATGCTGAGCGCGGAGGGCTACGCCCAGGTGCAGACGATCCAGGAGGCCGACGACTGGCTCAAGGAGAACAGCGCCTCCGGCACCGACAGCTTCGGCTCCGACACCGACTACTACATCGCGATCTACGGCACGCCCTCGGCCAGTGACTCGTTCATGGTCCAGTTCGGCGGCCACCACCTGGCCCGCAACTACACCTACAAGGGCACCACGGCCAGCATCACACCCGACTTCACCGGTACCGAGCCGAAGTCCTTCACGATCGGCAGCACCGACGTGGAGCCCATGAAGGAGAAGGCCGGAACCCTGTTCGACGTCTTCGACTCCCTCAGCGACGACCAGGAATCCCAGGCCGAGCTGTCCGGCACCATCGACGACATCCTGATGGGCCCGGGCGTGGACAGCGGGAAGTTCCCCGAGACCCAGGGCGTGGCCGTCAGCGGCCTGTCCACGGACCAGCAGCAGCTCGTCCTCGACGCGATCGGCGCCTGGGTCGACGATGCCGCCCCTGGCGTCGCCGCCTCGCTGATGGAGACCTACAAGTCCCAGCTCGACCAGACCTACATCGCGTTCGCCAACAGCGACACCGTCGACGGCGAGAGCACCTACCTGCGCATCGACGGACCCCGCGTGTGGATCGAGCTCGTCAACACCCGCAGCCAGAGCACCCCGAACGTCCACTACCACGGTGTCTACCGCGACAAGAACGACGACTACGGCAGCTCCAACCCCAGCGCGTGACCGGCCGCCAAGGAACGGAGCACCATGCTGACCGGCATCCGACGAGCCCTGGGGCTCCTCGCCGGCACCGGGATCGTCGTCCTTGCGCTCGCGCCGCGGGCCTCGGCGCACCCGCTCAGCACCTCCGCGGTGCGACTGGACATCGGCGAGCGCAGCGTCACCGCGACCGTCGACCTGCCCCTGGACCAGCTCAGCATCGCGATGGACGAGGAGCTCACCGCGACCGACGTGCTTGACGACGCGACGGTGACCGAGCTGCGCGCCTACGTGCGGGACGACATGTCGGCGACGGACACGACCGGTCAGAGGTGGACGACCCGCGTCGTCGGCGGCCGGGTCGAGTCGATCGACGGTGCTGACAACCTCGTCCTCGACGCCACTCTGACACCGAGCTCGGGCAGGGTAGGGGACTTCGATCTCCACTACGACGCCGTCATGGACAAGCTCGTCTCGCACCGGGTGTTCGTCTCGGCCCGTTACGGGAGCACGGGCTCGTACACCACGTTGGCGATGTTGTCGTGGCAGACCCAGTCGGTGCCTGTGGCGGCCCTGTCATCATCGACGACCACAGGCCCGGCATCCAAAAGCCAGGGATTCGTGTCCGCGATCCACCTCGGTGTCGACCACATCAGCGGGGGCAGCGACCACCTGCTGTTCCTGGTCATGCTGCTGCTGCCCGCCCCTCTGGCCGCCACCGGGCGTCGGTGGGCGCGCCGCCAGGATCTCCGGCGCGCGGGCTGGCGTGTGCTGCACGTCGTCACGGCGTTCGCCGTCGGTCACTCCATCACCTTGGCGCTCGGCGCGATGGGCTGGGTACACCTGCCCACCCGGCTCGTCGAGAGCGGTATCGCCCTGTCCGTCCTGGTCTCGGCCGTCCACGCCATCCGGCCCCTGGTACGCCGCGGCGAGGTACTGATCGCCGGCACGTTCGGCCTGCTGCACGGGTTGGCCTTCGCCGCGCTCCTGGGCGAGCTCGACCTCAGCCGGGGGAGTCTGCTCACGACACTGCTCGGGTTCAACCTCGGCATCGAGATCACCCAGCTGGTCGTCGTAGCACTGGTGATGCCGTCACTCATCGTGATCAGCCGCTCTGTCGTCTACCCGGCACTCCGGATCGCGGTCGCGTCGCTCGGGGCAGTGCTCGCGACAGCCTGGTTCGCGGAACGGACCGGCCTGATGTCCGGCAACCCGCTCGAACCGGTCGGCGAGCTCCTCGTCGAACATCCCGCCACGCTAGTTACCGGCCTCGCCGTCATCGCGGTCCTCTGTGCCCTGGCTCGACGGGCCGGGATACCTGGCCGGGACCCGGATCGCCTGGAGGGCGCGCGGGAAGTCGACGTGGGCGGCGGTGGCGACCCTCAGGCCTCGGGTCTCGTCGCGGCCGTGGCCTTGATCGCTGGATCGGAGCTGATCGAGGACAGCTGCGCAGACCACCACGCAACGTGGCCGTATCGGCTGTAACCCCGGCAGGCATACCGCGATCGCGGTACGCCGAGGTCGCCGCGTTGGGACGACGCGTGCAGGGCGCGTTGCCGGGAGAGTCGATGGCGTCGATCCGCCGGGAAGCTGAAAGGGGGCGTCGTGATGGTCGTGTTGGCGCGGTGGTGCGCACGCCGTCGGAACTTGGTTATCGGTGCCTGGGTTGCATCGCTGGTGGCGCTCGGGGCCATCCTCGGCGTCGTTGGGTCGAACTTCACTGACTCGAGCCGGCTGCCGGCCAGCGATTCCAGCACCGCGTACAGCCTGTTGGCGAAGGGCGGCAGCGACGCCGCGTCGGCGAAGACGGGCACTATCGTCTGGCATACAGAAACCGGGTCCGCTGTGTCGGCGGCGACGCGCTCGACGATCGCGCCGATGCTGCAGAAGGTGTCGACGCTCGGCGGCGTCACGTCGGTGATCAGCCCGTTCACCTCGGACGGTGCCGCGCAGGTCAGCGCGGACGACCACACCGCCTACGCGACCGTCGTGTTCACGTCGACGTCCCATGCGGACCAGGCCAAGGACATCGCGAAGCACGCAGACACTGGCGCGCTGAAGGTCCAGGTCGGGGGAACCGCCTTCACCAACCCCAGGCCGTCGGAGATCAGCGAGATCGTCGGCGTCCTCGCCGCGCTGCTTGTCCTGCTGCTGGTCTTCCGCTCGGTGTGGGCGGCCCTGCTGCCGATCCTCACCGGTGTTGCCGGCGTCGCCGTGTCCAGCCTGGCGGTGATGCTGCTCTCGCACGTCATGACGCTGCCGACCGTTGCCCCAAGCATGGGCGCCCTGATCGGGCTCGGCGTCGGTATCGACTACGCATTGTTCATTGTCAACCGGCAGCGCAAGGCGCTGCGGGCCGGGGTCGACCTGACCGACGCCATCACGACGGCGATGAACACCTCGGGCCGGGCGGTGCTCTTCGCCGGCGGCACCGTCATGATTGCGCTGCTGGGCATGCTCATCCTCAACGTCGGGTTCCTGTCGGGGATGGCCGTCGCCGCCGCGCTGACCGTGCTGCTCACCGTCGCCGCCGCGGTCACGCTGCTGCCCGCGCTGCTGGCCAAGATCGGACCGCGGGTGCTACGCCGGTCCGAGCGGAGGGCGACGAACACAGCATTTGCTGCCCGCGGCGAGGATGGCGGTGCGGGCCGGCGGACCCCGGCGGACCGCGGCGGGTGGGCGCGTTGGGCCCGGCTTGTCGAGCGGCGACCGGTCGCTACCGGCACGGCCGCGGTCGCGGTGCTCGTCATCCTGGCGGCCCCGGCTCTGGCGCTGCGGCTTGGTGCCGCGGATGCCAGCAGCGACCCGACCGGTACGAACACCCGCGGCTACCACGACACCATGGCCAGCGCGTTCGGAGACGGCTTCCAGGCCCAGTTGCTGCTGGTCGCCGAGACCCCGAACGGCCAGGCCCAGCAGGCCTGGAGCAGGCTCATCGGCGAACTGCCCCACGTAAAGGGGGTCGCCTCGGTCGGGTCTCCCGTCGCGGTCACCGCGAACACGCTGGCCATGGTTGAAGTCGTGCCCACCACCACGGCGCAGGACAAGGCCACCACCGACCTGGTCCACACGCTCCGGTCAGACGTCATCACCCACACCGAGATGGGGACCGACCTGCGTGTCCACGTCGGTGGAACCACGGCGAGCAGCATCGACTTCGCCAACGCACTCACCGGCAAGCTTCCACTGTTCCTGGTCATCATCGCCGGACTCGGGTTCCTCCTGTTGACCCTGGCATTTCGCAGCCTGCTCGTCCCGGCCGTCGGCGCGATCGGCAACCTGCTCACTATCGCCGTCGCGCTCGGGGCAACCGTCGCGCTGTTCCAATGGGGGTGGGGACCGTCGCTGTTCGGCATCGGCGGGCCAGCGCCGGTGGAGTACGTCGTTGCCATCCTCATCGTCGGCGTGATGTTCGGACTGTCCATGGACTACCACGTTTTCCTGGTCAGCCGGATGCACGAGGAATGGGTCCACACCCAGCGCAACCGGCGCGCCGTCACCGTCGGAGTCGGCGAGACCGGACAAGTCGTCGCGACCGCCGCCAGCATCATGGCGTGCGTCTTCGCCGCCTTCGGGTTCGCCGGCGTGCGCACGATCTCCGAATTCGGTGTCGGCCTGGCCATCGCGGTACTTGTGGACGCCTTCCTGCTGCGGATGACCGTCATCCCCGCGCTCATGCATCTGTGCGGGGCGCGGAACTGGGCGATTCCCGCCTGGCTGGACCGCATCCTGCCGCATATGTCGGTGGAGGGAGGAGCCGAAACGCGCCAGGAGCAGGAGATCGGGACGCAGCCGGTGCCGGAGCCGGAGCCGGTGGACGCGTAACGTCAATGGGGGACAGCCGATCGGCTGTCCCCCACCATCGGCCCGGAGGACGAGACGGAGCGAAGGTGGATAGATGACCAGGGACGCCCCAGCGCGGTGGCTCCGTCGCCATCCTGACGCACTGCTCACCACCGCCACGTTGCCGATCATGCTCGTCTCCAGCGTTCCGGATGGTCACTGGCGGCTCCTGTTCGGCTGGCCACTGGTCCTGGTCGTCCTGGCATGGCTACCGCTGACCGTCCGCACTTTGTGGCCGCTGCTCGTGGCCGCCGTGGTGGTCACGGTCGACACTGTGGACATAGCGGTCGCCGGACACGACCATCCGGCCACGGCGACGGTTCCCGTGGCGACCATCCTCGCCCTGTACACGATCAGCCTGCGGTACTCGGCCCGTGTCGCGTGGTCCGTGGCCGCGATCACGGGGGGCATCCAGTTCACCGTGGCCGTGTTCAGCTTTCCCCACTCAAGCACCAACCTGCTCTACTTCAACTGGCCCCTCGTCGCCACCGTGGTCGGACGACTGGTCCAGGAACGACGAGAACGCATCGCGGCGGCCGAGCAGCGTGCCGAAGCCGCCGAACGCAGCAAGAAAACCGAAGCCCGACGGCAAGTGACCGCTGAGCGCATCCGCGTCGCCCACGAACTGCACGACGTCCTCGCCCACCACATCGCCGTCGTCAACGCCCAAGCCGGGGTTGCCCAATACCTGCTGCGCACCGACCCCGATGCCGCCAACCAAGCGCTCACTGGCATCGCGGTCAACAGCCGCGCCGCTCTCGACGAACTCCGAGCCACGCTCGGGGTGCTTCGCGCGGAACGCAGCGACAGTGAGAACGACGACGCGCGCGCCCCCGCGCCCGGCGCCGACCAGCTAGGCACCCTCCTCAACGGGTTCCGCGAGGCCGGAATGCTGCTCACCGCTCGAAGCCGCGGTACACCGCAACCGCTGAGCGGCCCAGCCGACCTCGCCCTCTACCGCATTGCGCAAGAAGCGCTCACCAACGCCATCAAACACGCACCAGGCAGCGCGGTGCACCTTGACCTCAAATGGTCCGACACCGCCGTCATCCTGACCGTTGACAACGCCCCACCGTCGACCACCCCACCGCCCGATGCCTCAGAACTCGTCAACGAAGGAACTGGGCATGGCCTGCTTGGCATGCGCGAACGCACCGCCGCCGCGGGCGGCTCGGTTAGCGCCGGCTTTACCACCGACGGCGGCTATCAGGTGACCGCCAAGCTGCCCGTGCTGGTCACCCACGCGGCGCCGACCTCTGGCCGACCGGGTGACCGGGCTTCTCGCTCTGACGCGACGTCCACACTGAGCCCACGGTGACGACCAATGTCCTGCTCGTAGACGACCAGGCGCTGCTGCGCGCCACCTTCCGGCTGCTCATCGACTCCGCACCCGATCTGCAGGTCGTGGGCGAGGCCGCGAACGGGCGCGAGGCAGTCACACTGACCCGTCGGGACCGCCCCGACGTCGTCCTCATGGACATCCGGATGCCGGACGTCGACGGCGTCGAGGCAACGCGCGCGATCACCGCCGATGAAACGCTCGCCGACGTCAAGATCATTATCCTGACGACGTTCGAGACCGAACAGCTCGTCGTCGAAGCTCTGCGCGCAGGAGCCAGCGCCTTCCTCGGCAAGGGCGTAGGGCCCGCGGACCTGCTCGACGCCATCCGCACCGTGGTCGCGGGCGAGTCGCTGCTGTCCCCAGCCGCGATCCGGGCGCTGATCTCCCGCGTCCTCGCTCAACCCAGCGTCGCCTCGACGCTGCAACCTTCCGCCTTGCCGGGCCTCACGCCCCGTGAGCGAGAGATCCTCACCCTCGTCGCCCTCGGTCTGTCCAACGACGACATCGCCGAACAGCTTGTGATCAGCCCGGCCACCGCCAAGACCCACGTCAACCGAACGATGATGAAACTGCACGCACGCGACCGGGCCCAACTAGTGATCATCGCCTATGAAACTGGGCTCGTGGTTCCGGGGCAGAGAGCAGAGTGAGCAGCCCACCAGATCGCGGATCAGCATTCCCGCACCGGCGCGCATCTTCGAGCCCCGGCTGTTCGTCGGCCGGTACGCGCCAGGCGTGCCCAATTCCCGGGACACCGTGACCAGGGCGGGAAGAATGTCGTGTCTCTGTGCCGGACATTGATTGAAGCGCTGCCGCCGTGCTTCGAGACCGGGAGGTAACACCGGAGCCGCTCGACATGCTGTCGGCCGAACGAGACCACATCGACAATCGGGCGACCAGCCCGGCGCTCGCACCCGAGACAGCCTCGACACGAAGATCCGTGCTGCGGCCGGGTCGTGTCCGCCGGGATGGTGTACGGGGAGTGAGTCCACTTGCTCTCTCGGTGTGATGTTCTGAGGTGAGCGCATCGAGTAGCATTGTGATCTCGGGGTGTCGTGTGGGCTGTTCTTGGTGATGTCGATTTTGGCGAGAATCTCGAGGCCGAAGAAGCGGTGGGTCTCGATCCATTCGTCGTGCTGCTCACCGACATCCGGTCCGAATTAAAGATCGTCGTGGCGGCCGCGGAGGGCGCGCCGGGGACGTCATGACGCTGGATGGTGTGGATAGGTCGGATCGGTAGGGGTCGGCCAGCCGGTCCGGGGACTTGGCTGGTTGGCCGAGTCCTAGCCGCGATATTCACGTGGTTGGGGGTGCTGGTAGGCCCGGTGTCGCCCGGGGCGCCCGTTTTGCGGATTGGCAGCCTGTTCTGTGAGACGCGGTTGGTAGGTGTAGGCGTGGTCGTCGGGGTGGGTGTGTACAGCTGATGCTGGCCGCGGCTGATGATGCGGCCGCTTCAGGAGGCCAACGCCCGCTCCGAGGGAGACGAGACCCATGCCGATGGCGGCCCCGATTCCCTTTGCGCCCCCGACAAGATAGTAGGCCGCCACCGCGACGGCGCCGTTGAACAAGAACAGGAACCACTGCACCTTTCTCGACGCGAGAATCGATTTCAGTGGCTCCCTTTTCGCCAGGCGGGAGCCCGCCCACAGCGAGACTACGATCGAGCCATAGGTGACCAGTTGCTTCTGCGTGCCGTTGACCTGGAGGAGCCGTGCGCCGGCCACGGTGCCGACGAGGCTGACCGTGAATACGGACCAGAGCACGCATGACCAGAGGAACGAGAGGAACGAACGGAAGGCATTCATGTGTGTTCCCTTCCGACGGGGGTGCGGGAGACGGTGGTGAAGCGGCCGCCGGCGCAGCCGCGGCCGCCGGGGCTCGCGGCGGGCGCGCCGGGGGTTTGGCCGACCCTGACGGGCCGAACGAGAACATCATGATCGATTAGTTGTTGGCGGGCGCAGGTGGGCGAGGCGCTGGCAAGTGCCGCGGTGAGGGGCACGCGTCAGCGGACTGGGCAGATGGTGAACATGGCCAGCAGGCCGATGTTGTTGAGGGTGAACTTGTCGGCGAGCGAGTCACTTAGGCCGTAGCGCTGTGCCATCGTGGGCGTGGTGACCTGCCGGTTTGCGGCCATGTCCGCGCAGTCGGCCTCGCCGTCGCTGACGATTTGCGCATCGGTTTTCCCCTGCGCCAGATCGGGGAACTGGTCGCGGAACTGCCTGGCGTAGGTCGCGGCGCTGTCGGTGTCCCTGGTCCCGGCCTGCGGACTCGCTGGCACCTGCCCCGCGGCAGGCGATTGTGACGGGCTCGCCCAGGAGCTTCCCGCCGACGTGTCGGCGGGGTTGCAGGCAGCCAGCGCCGCGATGGCCGCCGCGGTGACGGCAAGTCCACCTGACCGCCAAGCAAGCCGCCAGCGGAGGGAACCCACCGGCGACCGGGTGTCGGTGGTGTTCTGTTCGTTCCGCGCGCTTTCCTGCCTGCGATGATCCATGTCGCTCGTCCTTTCGAGTCGGGAAGTGGGCAAATCTTTGGCCGGTATGGCGGGAAGAGTCGGGAGCGAGGTCGTCCGTCGGACAATCCGCGGATCAGTTCAGCCAGATTGCGGCTCCCAGGCCAATGGATCCGGCTCCGAACACCATGACTTTGTCGTCGGCCCGGCCTGCGAGCGGTTCACGCGGCGGCGCGCGACCGCCATGGGCTCATTCAGCGCGGCGACGTCGGACGGCAGACTGTCGGGGAACTTGGCCATGCTCATGCTCATGCCCAATACGGCATCCTCGATGAGCAGGTACTCGCGCATGCCGCCGAGTGCGCCGCCGCAGCCGATCGTGCCGGACGGAGCGGCCATCGGATTGACAACCACGCGATCGCCCACCCTCAGATCGGTGACTTCGGCGCCCACTTCGACGACTTCGCCGGCCGGTTCGTGCCCGAGTGGGATCGGCATCATCTGGCCGCCGGGACCCATCGGCATGCCCCCGATATGCGGGAAATGTGTGTCGGTTCCGCAGATGCCGCAGGCGCGGATCCGTATCAGCGCGTCGGTGGGGCCCGGAACGGGAAGTTCGACGTCCACCACGTCGACCTTGCGTCGCGCGCCGGTCTGTACGGAATTCATCTTGATCACGGAGGGGCCCTTTCTGGGGAAGTGAACGGCCGTCAACCGGACGATCGGGGGTTGATCATCGGCTCTGTGCATCTGTTTTCGACCGCGGCACAAGCCTGCCCGCTCGGGGCTGTTCCGACGTCGTCCGCATGCAGGCAATACCGACTACGAACGTCGTGGTAGCTACGCACCCCACCCGCGTCGCCCGCGTGTACCGCGCTCGCGGTAGGCCAAGCGCCCCGTCCCACGTCGCGGGGGGCGCTCAATCTGAAGGGGACGCCTCGGTGAAGGCAGCAGTGGAGCGTGACTGGGTGTAGCAGCGTAGATTTCGAACTGGGTTAGCCGCCGGATGTGAGCCCCGGCCTGCTGCGACCGTAGTAGGTGGAAGTGCCTACGTTCGAGGGACGACCAGGAGGCACGCAGCGGTGAGCATGGTGGCGTGCCGGGACCGCCGGCACGCCGCGTCGCCAGGGGCCTTCCCTGCCCCTTCGCGGCCGAGCATGCTCGTACGCCGGAGGGGTGTCGTGCCTTTGCTTGTTCGCTGGTGCCATCGGCATCGGCTCGTCACCGTCCAGCGCTGCCTGGGGCCGCTGACCACGCCCAGTGCCGCGGTCGGCCTCGCCGGCGTCGCTTTCGGCGACAGCCTGACCGTGCAGAACACTGGCTGGGGCCTTCTCCTTGCCTCGCTGGCGCACACCGACCGAAACGGCACGCAGCCGCTGCCTCACCACCGCCTCGCATATGCCAGCGCCAGCCGGTAGGCGGGTAACCGGGGTTGCCGTAGCCAGCCGGCGGCACCCCGCCGCCGGCCTGGGCAGGGCGAGCGGTGACTGGATTGAGGTGTTCCGGCTGCCGGGTGGGCGGATTGGCGTGAGCGTCGGCGACGCGTCCGGCCACGGGTCGGACGCTGCTGATCACGCCACCCGGACGCGGCGGCTGGTGCGAGCGGGCCTGGTGAACGGGTGGGAACCAGGCATCGCGGTGCGGCGGGCGGTGGCGCAGCTCGGCGACACCGGAGAGCGGTTCGCCACCGGCCTCGTCGCCACCCTGGACCCGACAAACGGATACCTGCGGTATGCCAATGCCGGCCACCCCGCCGCGCTCCACCTCGAGTGGACAGATCCGCTGGACCGGGCCGTCCTCACGGCGTTGCCACCGACCGGTCCGATGCTGGTGGACCTGTTCGCCGGCCAGGACGCATGGGACACCGCGGCCATGATTCTCCACCCCGGCGACGCCCTGATGGTGTACACGGACGGGCTGATCGAGGCCCGCGATGCGGCCGGCGTGGAGTTCGGCTTCGACCGACTGGCGACGGAGGTCATCCGCTGCTCCCGGAGCCGCACCCCGCGCCACCTGCTCGACGGCATCTTCGGCGCCGTCGATGAGCACACCGCGGGCTGCCACGCGGACGATCGGGCCGCGCTCGTCGTCGCCCGTCCCCTCATCCGCGCCTGCACATTCCAGCCAGCTGGATCGGCCGGCGCGAGGTCCGATCGTGCCTGAGCCCTTGGCGGGATGTTGCCTCCCGGGTGGATTCCGAGAATAGGACCCGAAGCCCAGGGAACTGGTGGCGGCGAGGCAATGTCCGGGTCATCCCGCGGCTGGCTGCAGCTCGGGGATCTGGGCCGAGTGCAGTACATGGGCGATGCGCCAGAGCCCGAGCCAGCTTTGCGGATAGACCGACTCGTTGAGAAGCGCGGTATGAGCCTGCGGGTCAGGGTCGCCGCAGGCGTCGGCGCAGACGGTGACCTCGTAGCCGATATCGAATGCCCACCTGGTGGTGGACAGCACCGTCCCTGAGGTCGCCACGCCGGCCACGACGATTCGGCGGATGGCTGAGGCCTGCAGCAGCTCGTGCAGGTTCGTGGTGGCGAAGGCTCCGATGGTGCGCTCGGTCAGCACCGGCTCGTCCGGCCCGTCGCGGGTGACGGGCCGTTCGGGGCGGGGACGTGCTGGGCGGGACGACGAGGCCGCCCCGCCCGGCATGCCGGTGCAGCTCAGGACTGTCGTGTCGTCAGGTCGGGAACAGCGGTCAGCTCGAGATCGACGTGTTGCCGAGAACCTCGTACTCGGCCGGCTCGCCCTTGTCGTTCAGGGTCGTCGCCAGGCCGCCGAGGGTGCAGACAGCCTGGGTCGCCGGGATGGCCTTGCCGTTGCAGCGGAACTTGAGCCCGCCGCCGCCGGGCAGCTCGGTCTCCTTCATTGCCTTGATGGTCGACGTGATAGTCGCCGGGGTGATGTCACCCGAGATGCCCTGCAGCGCCGTCTGGAAGCCGGCGGCGACTATGAACATGTTCAGGCCGTCCTGGTTGCTGGTGTCGATGTTCGTGCCGTAGGTGTCGACGACCTTCTGGTAGAGGCGCATCGACGGGCTGTCCGCCCCGATCGGCGCGGTGGCGCTGACGACCATCCCCTTCAGCACGTCACCGGGGACCGCCTTGCGGGTGGCGTCGGTGATGCACTGGGAGATGGCGCTGATGGTGCCGGTGAAGCCGACGGCCTTGAGGCCGTTCATGGCGCTGATGCAGAAGGAGTCGTTGCCGATGATGAACACCTCGTCCGAGCCGTTCGAGGCGATCTGCTGCATCTGGGGTGTCATGTCGGCGGTGCCTGGGGCGATCCGGACGAGTTCGTAGCCGATGCCGGCCTTCTGGAACAGCGGCGGGGCGATCTCCTGGGCGGAGTGCAGGGCGGCCGGGACGTCGATGACGATGGCGGTGACCTTCTTGTTGCCTTCGTCCTTGGCGACCTGGATCGGCATGTCGATGACGGCGAAGGTCGGGTTGCCCAGGACGAAGGTCGTCGGGCTGGTGAGTATCCCGGGGTCGCTCGAGCCGTAGAGCATGACGGGGATCTTGGCGTCGTTCAGCGGCTTCCAGGCGCTCTCGACGACGCCGGAGGTGCCGATGAGGGCTGCGGCGACGCCGTCCTCGACCATCTTGTTTCCGCAGTCGGTGGCCTTGGACGGGTCGAGCTGGGTCTCGCAGATCGTCAGCTGGATGGGCCGGCCGCCGATCCCGGACTTGTGCTCGTTGAGCCACTTGACGGCGGCCTCGGCCACCCTGTTCTGGATCCGCAGGTCCACGGTCGGGGCGGCCCCGTCCGTAATCAGGCCGATCTTGACAGGCGCGCCGGTTGCCTTGGCGACCGGGCCGAGGACGTCCGCCTGGCTGGCGGAGCCGCTCGCCGCGGGGGTGGCGTCGCCCTTGTTGTCGGAGCCGCCACCGCAGGCCGAGACGAGGGCCAGGCTCGCGGCCAGAACCGCGGCGCCGGCCAGCCGTAACCCGGTCGGGTGCGTGGGCGCCTGCGTGGATGTGACGGGCCGCGGCGATCGCGCGGGCGCCTGCCGACCAGCCAGTTTCCAGATGTGCGACATGTTCTCCACCTTGTCGTCGGACGTTTGGAGGATGCGAAAGAAGGCCGGACCGTTCCTGAGGGGCGGTTGGCTGACTGGTTGGACAAGTGTCCGGACTGTCAAAAACTTTCGGATCGTGACTTCGCTGACGTGTCCGTTGCTCGGATACGCCTGGCGCAGGGTTCCGGCCGCTGGGACCGCTCTTGCGGCGACCCGGCGGTCGCGATGTCGCGCCGCAAGCGCAGCTCCCTCGCAGCCGTCATCTGATCCCCCTCGGTTCACCAGCTGATCTGTCGGCTCATCATCGGCGCCGTAACGGTGGCCGTCTTCGCGGATTCGGCCAAGTGCTTGCCCGTTGCGGCCAGCGGACGGGGCGCTGCACCGCCGGGCTCGCTCCTGGCCCGACGAGCCGGCGAGTCGTATGTCCAGACCCGCCCCACAACGGTCACGGGCGGGTCGTTGGTGGTTGGTAGCCGCAAGGGGGTCTCGCGGTCGAGCCAGTCGAGGGCGAGGTGGGCGAGTGCTTCGAAGAAGGTGTCCGCCTTGGTGTCGCTGGATGTCCGGTCGATCGGCCACCGCTTGGCGTACAGGATCCGCCTCGTCGGTCGGATCGGGCTGGATGGAAAAGGATCATTCTGCCGGAAGAGCGGATGAACGTACGCACTGGACACTGGCGACGTCCTCGTATCCATTCAGGGGTTACGTGCCAGTAACCGCATGACCTGGTACTTCGTCGCGGGCCAGCAGCGGCGCCGCAAGCGTCACCTCGACGTCTCCGCGGGTCGCGGGCCTGACGGGTCAGACACCCGTGAATGGACACACGTCCTCGTGTCGGACGTTTAGCCGCTGTGGGCAAGGACTTGACCGAACGCGCAAAGACGGCCTCGGCCGGGGCGTCGATGATGAACCGAGAGTGCGGCATCGGTAGACCCAGGAGGCAGGGATGACGCTCATGCCGGAATTGATCATCGATGCGGACAGTCATATCACAGAGCCGCCGGATGTCTGGACCGCTCGGGTGCCGGCGAGGTATCGGCAGGAGGTGCCGCATGTGGTGCGGCAGGGTACGGCGGATACCTGGGTGCTCCATGGTGAGCGGCTGGCGCCGGTCGGGGTGACGGCGCCGGCGGGTTGGCCGACGTTTCCGCCGGAGTACCCGCAGACGTACGAGGACTGCCATCCGGGTGCGTACCAGGCGGATGCCCGCCTGCGGTACATGGACTCCGCGGGTATCTGGGCCCAGGTGCTCTACCCGAATGTCGGTGGGTTCGGGAGTGAGAACTTCCTGAAGCTGAGGGACGACGAGCTGAAGCTGCTGTGCGTGGCGGCGTACAACGATTTCCTGGTGGAGTGGTCGTCGGCGGATCCGCGTCGGCTGCTGCCGGTGGTGGCGACGCCGTTCTGGGATATCGAGGCGACGGTGCGGGAGGTCGAGCGGTGTGTCCAGGCGGGGGCCCGGGGGATTCTGTTCACGGGTGAGCCGCAGCGCTATGGGCTGCCTGTGCTCGGTTCGCCGCATTGGAATCCGTTGTGGGAGGTCGCCCGGGCGGCGCAGCTGCCGATCCATTTCCACATCGGGAGTGCCGGGGACACGTTGGAGCTGTCCACGCCGGAGCGCTACGCCCTGCACGGGGTGGAGGGGGCGCAGGCGTACACGGCGGTGAGTCTGTTCATGAAGAACGGGGTGCAGTGCTCGGATCTGGTCACGTCGGGTGTGCTGTCCCGTTATCCGGAGCTGAAGTTCGTGTCGGTGGAGAGCGGGATCGGTTGGTTGCCGTTCATGCTGGAGGCGACCGACTACAGCTGGTTGGGGGCGTTCCGGCCGGGGCGGGAGCGCCGGCCGGGGGACGTGCTGCCGTCGGAGCTGTTCCGCCAGAGTGTCTATGTCACCTACTGGTTCGAGTCGGTGGCGCCGAGGAACTTCCTCGACCTGGTGCCGATCGACAACGTCCTGTTCGAGACCGACTTCCCGCACACGACCTGCCTGTTCGGCAACATCCAGGAGACGATCGAGTCCGGGCTCGGGCATCTCGAGGCCGGGCCGCGCCGGAAGATCCTCTGGGAGAACGCCGAACGGCTGTACCGGATCGAACAGCCGCCGGCATCATGGCGAGCGACGGCGGGCCGATAGCGGCGATGGCGGCCTCGCTGTCCACGCAGACCCTCCTGCTCGGCATCATCAGGAAGTTCCGAGCCCGCTGTTCGTTCCCGCCAGCCGCGGCCGGACATCGGCTGTTACAGACGGCGATCTGGCCGAAAACACGATGATCGTCATCGAGTCGAGCTCGGATGGCCCTGAGAAAACGGTGTCAATTACGGCCTGCGCATCGGCAATAAACCCGGCCACCCGCTCGGAGTACCGCCGGTCCTTATCCGAGCCGATCATCAGACCAATGCGCATCCTGGCAGCCTCCGCGAAAGTCGTATGTATTGAACACGCCCCGCGCCGCCGCCATTCAAAGATCGGCCCTGGGTGCTCCGATCGACGGCTGGTGCGGCGATACCGTTCGGGGAATCGGCTCGAACCGACTCGGCGACGCGGTCGAGCCTAGCGTCGGCGCCGCCCTGGTGCCGGACATTGGCTGGTACGGGCAAGGACTTGGCCGAACGCGCAAAGACAGCCACGGCCCGGCTGCCGATGATGAGCCTTAATGGGCCAAAGGGCGTGCGATCACAGCGGGTCCCGTGAAGGCCGTGCGCCCGGCGGCCCTGGTGATGCCGGCTGCGTCGCTGGTGACTCAGGAGGGTAAGGATGACGCTCGTACCGGAACTGATCGTCGATGCGTACCGTCACATCACGGTGCCGCCGGACGCGTGGGCTCTTCGGGTGCCGGCGAAGCGTCGGCGGGAGGCACGCGCGTTGGTGGGGGCCGCGTTGGTGGGGGCGGAGGCGGCCCGATGAGCGAGGAGCCCAGGGCGGTCTTAGCCGGGCTCCGGGCGCGGACGATATGGCAGGCGGTCGTCGCGTCTGGGCGGCGAGTCCCGGACCGCGCCGCGCTGGTTGCCGCCGATGACGGTGGGAGCGTCCAACGGCTGACCTACGCCACGCTGGTCGAGCGGGCACGGGCGTTGTCCGCGGGCCTGGCGAGCATCGGCGTCCGCCGCGGCGACCGCGTCGTGCTGTGGATGACCAACACGCCGGAGTGGGTCGTCTCCCACTTGGCCTGCATGCGGCTCGGCGCGGCGACGGTGCCCGTCAACACCTTTCTGAAGCCGGCCGAGGTCTCCTACGTCATCGCCCAGTCCGGCGCGCGCCATCTGATCATGGTCGATGGATTCCGGACCCTGCGCATGCCCACGATGCTCGCCGAGATCTGCCCGGAGTTCGCGACCGAGGACCTGCCCGGGCACCTGATCAGCGCCCGAATCCCGGACCTGCGCAACGTGGTGGTCTTCAACCGGGCTGACGATCGCCACGACGGCGCCTTCGATCTCGCGGCACTGGAGGCGCTCGGCCGCGACAGTGACCCGAGGGCCGCGGACGCCCGGGCGCTCGCCGATCGCATGGAGCGGCAGGTCCTGGGCGGCGATCTGGCGATGGTGAAGTACACGTCGGGCAGCACGGGATTCCCGAAGGGGGCGATGCTCGAACAGGGCGGCATCGTCGCCAATGCGACGTTGCACTCCCGCCGCGTCGGGATCGACGGCCGCGACGTGTTCGTCAGCATGATGCCGTTCTTCCACGGCGGTGGCAGCATCTGGGGCCTCATGACGATGCTGGTGAACGGCGGCACGCTCGTGTTCACCGAGGCGTTCAATGCCCGTCTCGGCGCGGAGTTGATCGAGTCCGAGCGGGCCACCGTGATGTTCGGGGTGCTGCCCGCGGAGGTCGCGCGGGCGGCGATCGAGGACGGGCGCGATCTGTCGTCGCTGCGGATCGCCGCTGTGCCGAACGAGGAGGCCCGCCGGGTGATGCCCAACGTCACGTTCACCTTTGTTCCTTTTGGCCTGACCGAGACGTACGGCCCGGCGTCGGTGACGGGTCCTGACGATCCGCCCGGCAAACAGCGCACGACGGGGGGCCGCCCTCTGCCGGGCAACGAGGTCCGGGTCGTCGACCCCGCGACCGGCCTCGATGTCCCACCGGGGGCCGTCGGCGAGGCGTGGGTGCGCGGCAACGTCATGCGGGGCTACTGGAACAAGCCCGAGGAGACCGCTCGGGCCCTCGACGCGGACGGCTGGCTGCGCAGCGAGGACCTCGTCGTCATGGACGCCGATGGCTACGTCACCTACGCGGGACGGCTGAAGCTGATGCTGAAGGTCGGCGGCGAGAACGTCTCGGTGGAGGAGGTCGAGAAGGTCGTCGTCAGCCACGAGGCCGTCGACTACTGCGGCGCGGTCGGCGTGCCCGACCGGCGCAAGGGCGAGGTGGTGCGGGCCTACGTCGTCGTGCGGCCCGGCGGTCATCTCGACGCCGACGACCTGCGCTCGTGGCTCGAGACGCGTCTGGCCCGGTTCAAGATGCCCAGGGACATCGTCTTCCTGGACGAGCTTCCGCGGTTGGCCAACGGCAAGCTCGATCGGGTGGGCCTGGCCGGGCGTGCCAGGGACGAGGTGGCGGTGTGACCGGCATGGCCGACGCGGCCGAGGTGGCCCACGCGACCGATGCGGAGGTCTTCGCCGCGTTGCCCGCGGTGCTGATCGACCGCGACAACGTCGAGCACTACCGCGGGCTGCTGGCGCGGCGGCTGCTGATCAACCGGTGCGCGGCCTGCGGCTACTGGGTGTACCCGCACCGGCCGCTGTGCCCGAAGTGCTGGTCCTGGGACGTCGTGCCCACCCAGGTGAGCGGCGACGGATTCGTGTTCCTGTGCACGCTGGTCCACCAGGAGCGGGACCCGGACGCGGCGCCGGGGGAGCCGGTGTCGACCGCCGCGGTGGAACTTGTCGAGCAGCCGGGGCTGCGCTACCTGGCGCCCGTCGTGAACTGCCCTCCCGACCGGGTCCGGCTCGATATGCCGGTGCGGTTGACGTGGGTGGATCGCGACGGCGTCGCGTGGCCCGCGTTCCAGCCATCGGGCCCGATCGAGGGCGGGAGGTAGCGGGCATGGCACGCAACCCGTTGAAGGACCAACTGGCCGTGGTCGGCGTCGGGTCGACGCCGTATGGCCGTGACCTGAAGCGCACCGAGCTGTCGCTCGCCCTCGAGGCGGCCACCGCCGCCGTCGAGGACGCCGGCCTCGACCGGCAGGAGATCGACGGCATCTGCGGCACCGGCATGGACCCGCTGGCCATGGGCGGATCCGGGTTCCTGACGCTGCAGGGCGCGCTCGGGATCGAGAAGACCACCTGGCAGAAGAACGGGTGGCTCGGATCGTGCTTCGTCTACGCGGCCGAAGCGGTGTTCTCCGGGCTCTGCGACACGGTCCTGGTCGTGCAGGCCCACACCCGCGGGATCGGAATGTCGCGGTCCGCCGCCGCCGACCCCTTCCGCCTCCGGTCGGCGCAGCTGCGCGCGGCGGGCGGCCACACGATCGTCGGCCAGAGCGACCCCGCCCGCCGCTGGATCCACTCCGGCGAGCCCTACGCCGCCTGGATGGCGCGCTACCTGCACGACTACGGGGCGACGAAGGACGTCTTCGCCCGCATCGCGGTGAACAACCGCACCCACGCCACCACGAACCCGCGGGCGGCCATGCGCACCCCGATCACGATGGAGGACTACCACGCCTCCCGGGTGATCTGGGAGCCCATGCAGATGCTCGACATGGACGTGCCCGTCGACTGCGGGGAAGCGCTGATCATCACGACGGCCGAACGGGCCAGGGACCTGCGCCACAGTCCGGTGTACATCCACGCCATGTCGCTGGGCGGGTCACGGGTCGGGGAGTACTACGACAACAGCCTGGGCTGGACAGAGAACGCCCTGTGGATCTCCCTGGCCGGCCTGCGGGAGCGCAGCGACCTGACCATTGACGACCTCGACCTGTTCTTCCCCTACGACGGCTACACGATCGACACCGTGGGATGCATCGAGGCCGCCGGTTTCTGCAAGCCAGGCGAGACCGCCGACCTGCTGGCCTCCGGCTGGGACGCCGAGGCGAACATCTACCGGCTGGGCGGGCACACGCTCGTCTCGACCAACGGCGGCGCGCTCTCGCACGGACGTGCCGGAGGCTTCAACTTCTACACCGAGGCGGTGCGGCAGCTGCGCGGCACCGAAGGGGAGCGGCAGGTTCCCGACGCCAGGACGGCGCTGGTCTGTGCCGGCGCGAGCTTCTTCCACGACCCCGCGTCGGTCATGCTGCGTACGGACTGAGCGCGGCGATGGACGCTCGTACGCTCGTCAGCTTCGACATCGACGGCACCCTCGAAACGGGCGACCCCGCCGGGCCGCTCCGACTGACCTTCGTGCGGTGGGCGCAGGCGCGGGGCTACGTGATCGGTAGCTGCTCCGACCGCACCCTCGGCGAGCAGTCGGCGATGTGGGCTCGCGCCGGGATCGTCCCCGACTTCGTCAGCCGCAAGCACGAGCTCACGGCGGTCCGCGTGGCCTGGCGCTGCCAGCGGTTCGTGCACATCGGCGACACCCGCGTCGACGAGCACTTCGCCGCGCAAGCGGACTTCGAGTTCATCTCCGTTTCCGACCTCGCTCGCCGGCTCGCTGCCATCGACCCAATGACGTGCTCGCAGGATTCCAGCCCGGCGTCGACTGGGGCTGTCTTAGGAGGCATGGACCGTGGAAAAGATCTGGGCCAACTCGGGTGACTCGCACCTCGTCGAGCCGGACGATCTGTTCGACCGGAGCCTGCCCGCGCCGCTCGCGGAGCGGATGCCGCGCAGCGTCAAGGACCCCGACGGCGAGTGGGAGACGATCCACGTCGACGGGCAGGAGTTCCGCCGTCGCATGCCCCGGCCCGGCGCGAAGCTGACCGACGAGAACGGCCTCACCGTCCCCGAGCGGGCGCCCGGCGCGAACGACAAGGAGCTGCGCCTGGTCGACCTGGACGCCGAGGGCGTCTGGGCCGAGCTCATCTACCCGTCGCTGGGGATGTGGACCTCGTCGATCCGCGACCCGGAGCTGCTCGCGGCCGGCGCCCGGGCGATCAACGACTGGGCCATCGAGTACCAGCGCTTCTCGCCCCGCTACATCTGCGCGGCCACGATCCCCTTCCTCACCGTCGACTCCGCGGTGGCCGAGGTCCGGCGGGCCGCGGGGCTCGGCTACCACGCCGCCGCTCTGCCGGTCACGCCGCTCGTCGACGGGGACGACTGGCATCGCGAGTCGTGGGAGCCGCTGTGGGCCGCCCTCACGGAGACGGGCCTCGTGATCGCGTTCCACATCGGCAGCGAGCCGCATGACGCGTCCGCCCGCAACGGCACCTACTACCGCGGCCCCGGAGGCGCGCTGCTGAACTACATGGAGACGACCTACGGCGGCCAGCGGGCGGTGTCCAAGCTGATCGCCGGCGGCGTGTTCGACCGGCATCCGTCCCTGCGGGCGATCGTGTCCGAGGGTGGCGCCACCTGGGGGCCGTTCGTCGCCGACCGGCTCGACGAGGCGTACCGGCAGCACGCGTCGACCGTCCGCCCCCGCCTGCGGCGGCCTCCCAGCGAGTACCTGTACGAGAACGTCTACGCGTCCTTCCAGCACGACCGCTCGGCCGTCGCCGCGGTGACGGCCATGGGCTGGCGCAACGTGTGCTGGGGCAGCGACTACCCGCACATCGAAGGCACGTTCGGCCACACCCAGAAGACGCTCCACGAGCTTGTCGGCGATCTCGACCCCGCGACCCGTCTTAGAATCACGCAGGGCGCCTTCCAGGAACTGTTCCCCCACGTGCCGCCCGCCCCGGATGACGGGTCGTCGCCCGGCCCGCTCCAGGCCGCGGCGCGGTGACGCCGTCGCAGCGGGAAGGCCAGGTGACCGGCGGATGACCGGCTAAGTGGTCAGCGCTCGAATGGTGGGATCCTGGCACGACGGTGGAGATGTCGATTGACGAGCGAGAGTGCTCGACTTGGGCTGTCCGGCCGCCCTCGGAGCTCCCGGTCGGCGCACAAAATTTGGGAGCCCAATCGGCATACATACAGGTCGGCGGTGACTTTACACCGCCTCATCGGCGCGCCGCCCTGACCCTTCTCAGACATCCTCTAGCTGGCGAGGAATGCCCCCTTTGTCGGGTCGTAGGTGAAGAGGCTGGGCGGGATGGCGCCGTGCCGCCGAGATATGCGGAGGCGAGTTCGTCCAGGTTGATGGCCACGGCGCATCGACCGCGGACGACCGAGAAGGCGCCGACTGTCGGCGAGGGACCTGTCCGACGTGGGTCGGCGCCTCATCGTCCATCGTGGTGTTATTGGAGTGCTTCGCCGCACCAGTAGCCGTCGTGGTTGAGTGTCGCGGGTGGTGGGGCGGGTACGAAACTATGTCCAGCCGGGTCGACGGTGATGAAGTTCTCGCAGAGGATCGGCTGTGTGGGCAGGGACAGGTTGATCGGGGCGATCAGGCCGCCGGCGGTGAAGTCGGTCACCCTGCGGAGAGTCTCGACGAAGGCCTGGCGGGTGGGGCAGGGCCCGGCGAGTTGGAGTCCCTGGATCATCTCGTCCGCGGCCACGTATCCGGCGAGGGCGAGCTCGTCGGTGGGGTCCGGCAGCTCCGGCGCGTAGGTGGTCATGGTGTTCTGGTAGGCGTCCATCACCGGAGAGCCCTGTGCGGCGACACTTGACATGATCGACATTCCGGCCATGTCACTGCCTCGCTGGGCGAGCAGACCAGGGCTGAAACCGGTGGCGCTCAACGCCACATTGATCTTGGCTCCGAGGGCCTTGGCCTTCGCGTAGATGTCGATGAAGGGGGTGGACTGGGCGGCGCCGATGAGCGTGTCCGCGCCGGAATTTTTCAGCTCGGCGGCGACCCGGGCCGGGTCTGTGACCCCTTCGGTGAAGGTAACCTCGTCGACGATCTGGATGCCGCGTTTTTGCAGGCTGGGGACGAACTGCATCGCGAGGCTGCGGGATGCCGCGACGTTCGGGTCGACGACGACCAGCGCCTTGCTGCCGCCCTGTGCCTTGACGAAGTCGCCGAAGACGGAGGTGCCGCCGGTGTTGAACAGGTTGCCGGCATGGAAAAGGTTGGGGTGGTTGCTCCAGGTGGCGCTCGTCCCGGTTCCGGTGACGGGGATGTTCTCCTTCTCGAGCCAGCCGGCTGACTTGTCGAGGACGATCGATGTGGCGATCAGGCCGAAGGCCCGCTGGGTGTCGACCAGGTCGTGCGCGACCGTGGAGAAGGTCTCGGCGTCGGACTGGTCGTCGCCCCACACCAGGTCGATCTCGCGGCCGTTGACGCCGCCACGGGCGTTCTGCAGGTCGATGCGCGCCTCGACGCCGCTGCGGGACGCCTTGAACGCGGAGGCGATCTCGGGGGCCCCGGTGTCGGGGTAGATGAGGCCGATCTTGATGGAAGCGGCGGTCACGCCTGGCGCCTGCGTCGAGCAGGCGCCTGCCCCATTGGTGGCCGAGTCTGACGACGTGTCACAAGCGGCGAGGGCGGCGAGGGCGACCAGCGCAGCCGCGATTGCCCCTGTCGAGGTCCGCGCGCGCAGGCGACGAAGGATCATGACGCGCCGTCTCCCATCAAAGATCTATGCCAATAGCGACAACTCGGGCATTCTCGGTGGCCCAACGTTAGCGCGCCGCTGGCGACGAAGTTCGGAGGGACCCCAGCGGCGTGTCGCATCGAGCCAAGCCTGGTGATCCTGGCCATAGATCTTCTTGCGATCAGGTCCTTACGGCATTGGCCCGGATCTTTCACGGGGTGGCCGGGTGTGATCGCGGGCTGAGGTCCCACCCTGGTTGATGTTGAGTTCTGCCGTCCGGGCCGGGTGCGGCCGTGGCGGGGTGGCCCGCTGTCGCGCGGGTGAGCGCCCGGTCCACGTCCGGGGCGGGGTTTGTCCTGGCCGGTGGGCTGGGAGGTCGTGGTCCCGGCCTATCCGGGGGCGGGCAGCGCGCGCAGTCTGGTGATCGCTTCGAGGGCGAGCGGCACCAGGGGTGGTGGGCGGCCAGGTGCATCACGGTGGTGCGGGCGTGGCGGGCGAGCCGGCCGGCGCGCCTTTCCGACACACCCACCAGACGATCACGGCATGAAAGCCCGAGGCTAGGAGGGTCTGCGGGCTTGCAAGAAGCGGGTGACCTGTGCGGCGCGCGTCTTTGGCAATGGCTGCCGCCGCATCATCCGGCGCGGTCGAAACGGATGGCGCGGTCGTATGCCTCGCGGGCGTCGAGGAGCTGGTCCCAGTGCAGCTCCACCCAGGCGCAGGCGACCGCCATCGGCTCCAACATGCTGCGGCCCAGCGCGGTCAGCTCGTACTCGACGTGGAGAGTGGCCCTGGCATCCAGGACGGTGCGGGTGAGCAGACCATCCCGTTCGAGGGATCGCAGCGACTGGGCAAGCACCTTGGGAGTGACACGGCTCAGCGGCACGCGCAGCTCGGAGAACCGGCGCGGCCCGTCTTCGAGGCAGCGGATGATGAGCGCCGCCCACTTGTCACCGAAGCGGACCGGGTTGAGCGAGGACGGGCACAGCTCGTCGAACATGTCGGCGCGCAGGGGCTCCCTCATGGCCTCACGATAGCCAGACAGCCGGTATCCCCGTGGTAACCGCCATCCCCGATAGCGTCCGCGCACCGGCCGGCGCGGCAGCACCGGCCCAAGGAGAGGCGGTTGCCGTGAACGCGGTTGGCATAGACGCGGTTGGCATAGACATTGTGGTGTTCGGCGCGGGCGGGCGTGCGGGACGGCAGGCCGTCGCCGAGGCACGTCGGCGCGGCCTCCAGGTCACCGCCGTGGTGCGCGACCCCGCACGCCACCGCGACCTGCCGTCCGACATCCGGGTGGTGGCTGGTGACGCCACGGACGCGGTGAGCGTCGAGCGTGCGGCGGCCGGACAGGACGCGGCCGTCAGCGCCGCGGCGGACCTGTCCGTGCCAGCACACGACTTCTTCACCGCGTCGTCTCGCGCGCTGGCCACCGGTCTGGCGAAGGCAGGGGTGCGCCGCCTGGTAGTCGTCGGCCTCTCCTCGGTCCTGCCGGGGGCATCCGGCGCCGCGTTGATGGACGAGCCCGGCTACCCGAACGAGTACCGTTCCTTCTCCCTCGGCCACCTGGCGGGCCTCGACGAGCTTCGGGCCAGCGAGCTCGACTGGGCGTACGTCGCTCCCGCCGGGGATTTCGACCATGACGGGGCGCGTACCGGCCGGTACCGGATCGCCGAGCATGGCGACCCGGCCAGCCGCATCGGATACGCGGACTTCGCGATCGCGCTGCTCGACGAGATCGAGGAACCGCGCCACCACCGCGCCACCGTCAGCGTCCAGTAGGGGACAGATCGACTGCCGTTCTGCCCCGGCCGCTACCGCTACCCGGCGAGGGCTGAACCGGGCCGGGACGCACCTCGACGTGTCACGCGTGCCAGAGCGGATGGTTGTGGTCGCCGATGGTGACGGCCGGGTGGGTCTGCAGGTCCAGGTGCACGTCGAGGTAGTCGGTGTGGTCGCGGGCGCGTGCTCGGTAGCTGTAGCGGGTGTTCTCTAGGTGGAGGGTCTCGGTGGTGGCGGTGGTTAGCCAGGGGTGGCGCCGGCGGAGCCCGATGAGGTCCTGGTAAGCGCGGTAGGTGCGCAGTCCCCAGGAGGCGAGCTGGGCTGGGGCGTCGGGGAAGGCGGGGCGGATGGCGTCGTCGCCGCCCTCGCGGTCTTCCTTGACCGCGGTGAAGGCCTGTTCGTCGCCGTAGTACACCGAGGGGATCCCGCCGACGGTCATCAGGATCGCCGTGGCAAGCAGCGCTGCGTCGGGGCCGATGGTGGTGGCGATGCGGGTGACGTCGTGGTTGCCGATGAAGGTCTGTGGCGTGAGGTGGCGCAGGAAGCCGTTGTGCCGTTGCAGTGCCCAGTCGAGTTCGTGGAAGTTGCGGTCGAGCAGGCTGGACCAGATCGCCTTCCACAGCTCGTACTGCGTCACCGAGTCCACGCGCGAGCTGGCGCTGAAGGCGGCGTAGTCGCCGTGGATGACCTCGGCGAACCACCAGGCGTCGGGATGGCGGGGGCGCACGCGTGCGAGCACCTGTGCCCAGAAGGCGGGGTCGACGGAGTAGGCGGCGTCCAGGCGCCAGCCGTCGATTCCGCGGTCGAGCCATGCGGTCAGCACGTCGGCCACGTAGTCGACGGTCTGCGGGCTGCGGTGGTTGAGCCGTACCAGGCTCTCGTGGCCTTCGAACACGCGGGGGTGTGGGCCGCCCGGGGCCTGCCAGTCGATGTCGAACATCGGACCGGTCGGGCTGGCCGGGCCCTCCTGCAGGGTTTGGCGCAGGTCGGGGTGGTGCCGGCCGACGTGGCTGAAGACGCCGTCGAGCAGGACGCGCAGTCCCCGGGTGCGGCAGGCGGCGAGGAGGTCCTCGAAGTCCTGCAACGTCCCCAGGCGTGGGTCGATGCCGTGGTGGTCGAGCGTGTCGTAGCCGTGCGTTTGGGCAGTGAAGATCGGGCCGAGCAGAAGCCCGGACGTCCCGAGTTCGATCGCATAGTCGAGCCAGCCGAGCAGACGTCGCAGCCGCGGTTCGGGTGTGGATCGGTCCTCGCGGATGGGGGCGCCGCAGAATCCGAGTGGATAGACGTGCCACCAGATGGCGTGCTCGACCCAGTTCACGTGCCGCTACCTCCGCCCGAAGACTAGTGAGGAATCCTCACTAGTCTTAGTGAGTGTAGCCCACTAGGCGTACGGTGGGGCTGTGAGCCGCCGAGACCGCCAGCCGCGGCAGCGCCTCGACCCGCGGTCTCGGCGCGAGGCGATCTTGGCCGCCGCCGCGGAGGTCTTTGCCCGCAGCGGCTACACCGCGGCGACGATGACCGCGATCGCGGCGCGCGCGGACGCCTCCGAGGCGCTGGTGTACAAGTACTTCACCGGCAAGGACCAGCTCTACGCCGAGATCGTCCGGCTGGCCATCGACGACCTGCTCACCCGGCAGAGCGAGGCCCTCAACGCGCTCGCCGACGGCGTGCCCGTACGCGACCGGGTGCGGGCCGCGACCGTCGTCTACCTCGACCACATCGCCCACCACCCGGCAGCGTGGGCGCTCCCACTCCAGCGGCCCGGCAGCGAACCCCCACTCGCCGCTAGAATCCGCGGTCACGCACGCCGCGACTACGTCGGCCGACTCGGCAGCCTCCTCGCCACCCGCGCCGACCGCCGGCACGAATACGCCTTGTGGGGATACTTCGGTTTCCTAGACTCCGCCTGCGTGCACTGGGTTGAGAAGGGCTGCCCCGACGACGATCGATGGCCTCTCATCGACGCCGCCCTCGGCGCGCTCGAAGGAGCCCTCGGCGACTGGGCCGCATAGGATCTGTTTCACCATCGCCGCGATCAACGAATGACAGGCTGACAGGACCCAGGGGTGCGGGGCCGGGGCAGCGGCACGCGCGGCCGGCGTCGCGGTGGCGTGACCGCGCCACTGTGGTCGGCGAGTGCGGTGGCGAAACGCTCGATGACCGCCAGGCACGCCTCGGTCGGCTGGAAGCCGCCACCGGACAGCGTGTGCAGCCAGGTGCCGAGCCCGAACACCGGCGTCTGGCGGTACAGCTCCCAGGCTTCGTCGAGACCCGGGCCGGGTACCCCCTGGCCGCCGAGTTCATTCAGGTAGTCGCCGAGGAGATCACGCTCGTGGTCACGCCGGTCGGCGGTGTCCAGGCAGGAGACCAGGAAGTAGCCGACGTCGTGCGACCAGTTGCCGGCCCGGACCAGCTGCCAGTCGTAGAAGCCCGTGACGCCTCCGGGCAGGGTGTAGGTGTTGGCCAGGTGCGGGTCGCCGTGCAGCAACGTCCGCGGGTGCGCCGCCGCCAGCGTCGCCCAGCCGCGGAATCCCCGCTCGACGACACCTGCGTCGACGCCGGCGGGGATCAGCCGGCCGTGCCCGCCGGACCGCAGCCGCCGCAGCGCCCGTGCCAGGCTCGCCCATGAGACCGGCGCCCAGACCCGCCCGAGCCGCCAGGGACGCACGAAATCCAGCGGCCGCGGCAGCGGATCTTCCCAGTAGGCCGCGTGCAGCCTGGCCAGGCCGAGCAGGCCGTCGCGCACCTGGTCGACCCCCAGGGGGACGGTGGCGACATTCGCCCGCGCTCCGCGCAGCGTCACGTCCTCCATCACGGTCACCGTCGCCAGCCTGCGCCGGTCGACGGCGGCGGCGTAGAAAGCGGGATGCTCCAGCGGTAGGTCCGGCCCGGAGCCGGCCAGGCGGGCCTCGGCCTCCCGGGCGCCCAGAGCGGTCAACGCGAGCCGGTTGAGCATCCGGCCCTCCCGCTTGACGAACACGCGCTCCGGGCCGCTGCCCGACGCGTAGCGCAGCCGCACCCGGGCTCGGCTGTTCGTCCCGTCGACCAGGTCGTCGATCTCGAGCGCCACGACCGCGGCGCCGGGGCACGAGGCGGCGAGAGCCGCCGTCATCCACTGCGGGGTCACGTCCGACCAGCCCCGCGGCACGCTCAGCACTTGCGCATCATGCCGGAGCCTGGCAGGCGCGGGAATTCGGAGCCGGGTAAGGATCCAGACAAGAGTGGGCCCCGCCTGCCTGCTGCAGGGTTCTCGGCGTTGTCGAACACCAGCAACCAAGGTCGGCGCCGCCGCGCAATTCGGCGAACACTGCAGTTGGCTCCGCCCCCACCGGCAGCTCCAACGCCGCACCCAGCTCGACGAGAAGGTCGCCGCATCGCGGGCTCCCGCTCGCGGCCAACAGGCGGCACCCAGCGCGATAGCCAACAGAACAACCGAGTCGGCCACAAGATTCATGATCTTGAGGGATCTCGCCCGTAATCACGCCGCACTGCACTTGCTGACTTGATTACCGTCGGCGTGATCTCCATGTGGGTGGCGCGCGCCGGCCGCGACAGGAGACCGGGTCGGCGGTCAGCGTCACCCCGCCCCGGAGGCCGCGCTGCGCGCGGCTGTTCCCCAGCGCGTCGGCACCACCCAGGCGCCGTTCGTGTACTGAACGGACGGTCAGCAGTGCTGACCGCTTGTTTAGCACACTCGGGTGCGGCGCGGGTATGGTCGCGGCGGAGCGGCGACCGCGTGTCAGGAGCCGTCGTGTGCGGCGGGCGAGGCGCCTTCGAACCGTCGTAGCAGTCGCTCCACGAGGTCGCGGGTCTCCGCGTGGCCGTCGGTGAGGCCGAGCTGGTCCTCGGCCACGAAGCTGCCGGAGACCGCGCCGATGAGAAAGAGCAGCGCGGCGGGCGGGACCTCGTCGGGGTTGATTCCGTAGTCCGACAGCCGGCTCGCGAGGAGCTCGGCCTGCTGGCGGCGGAACTTTCTCGAGTACTGGGCGATCTCGTCCCGGATGCTCTTGCGGTGGTTGGCCAGCGCCATGAACTCGGTCAGCAGCGAGGTGCTCGCGGGCTCGATGCTGAACTCCCACAGGGCACGCAGTGGTTGGGCTGAGGCGAGGATGCGTGCGTGCCGCTCGAGGTTCTTCTCGGCGCCGCGCCGGAAGACCGCGAGGAACAGGTCGTCCAGCGTCGGGAAATAGTAGTGGATCAGTGCCGGCGTGACGCCGGCCGCCTTGGCGACGCTGCGCGAGCTCACGGCGGCATAGCCCTCCTGCCGCATCAGTCGTTCGGTGACGTTGAGCAGGATCGCGCGGGTCTGTGAGCTCTCGGTGCCGGTGCGGCGTGGGCTGGTCATGCCTCCATTTTGGTTGACGCCGCCACCTCGCCGTGCTGAACTTTCGTTCAACACGCGTGGGCTGGGTCTCAGCGACGGTGCGCGCCCGGGGGTACCGCGTGCGTCTGGCGTGACCTCAGGGCGCGTCGGCGTCGCCTGGGGCAAGCCGAACCGTGGTCCGGGCCTGCCCGGCGGCGGTCCTGGCGCCTGGCGGATACCGCTCGGCTGGCGGGCGGTATCCACTCCGCGAGCGGATGGGGTGGCGAGCGCCCGGCGCGGACGTTCCTGGCGCGCGCGGGGAGTTCGAGCGGGTCCGGAACATCCGACAGTTTCCGCGAGCGGCGTCCGCCGCCTGCCACCGAGCAAGGGGGCACCGAGAACGATGAGCGCCGATGACCGGATCGAGGAGCTGACCCGCAAGGTCGCGTACCTGATGGACCGGACCGCGATCCTCGACTGCATCGCGCGCGCCGCCCGTGGGCACGACCGGCACGACGTCGAACTGATGACCAGCACCTTCCATGAGGACGGCATCGACGAGCACGGCTTCGCCGTGAACCCCGGGCCCGAGTACGGCGAGTGGGCCAACAAGACGCATGCCGCCGCCTCCCAGGCCCACCTGCACCACATAACGACGCACTCGTGCGAGATCGACGGCGACGTGGCGCATGCCGAGAGCTATGTGCTGGGCGGGCTGCTCAGCCCGGACGGCAAGACGATGACGCTGCTCGGTGGCCGGTATCTTGACCGGCTGGAGCGCCGCGACGGCGAGTGGAAGATCGTGGTCCGCCGCTCCACCGCGGAGTGGCTCGGGATGACCGACTCCTCGTTCGTGAACTCGAAGATCTTCAGATCCCAGGGGTTCCTGAAGGGCACCCGCGACCAGACCGACCTCTCCTACCAGCGTCCGCTGAACATCGACAGCGAGCCGGCCCAACGCTGGTGACGCGACGGGTCGGCTCATGCCCGGCGTGTCCCACGTGGTGACGCCAACCGAGTGGCCGGCCGCGGCAACAGCCGAGCGTTTCTCTTCTGACTGTCCGGAGTGATGGATGCGTATAGGTCTCATGGGCGGCGCCGCGACGCCAGACAAGATCATCGATCAGGCGAGGCGGGCCGAAGCCGACGGTTTCCACTCGCTGTGGTATGCGAGCATCGTGCAGGGCGACCCGCTGGTGTCCATGGCGCTCGCGGGCCGCGAGACCTCGACGATCGAGCTCGGCACCGCGGTGCTGCAGACCTACCCGTGCCACCCGATGCTGCAGGCGCAGCGGGTGGCCGCGACCGTCGCGGCGATGGGCAGACCGGGTCTCACGATCGGGCTGGGCCCGTCACACGAAGCCAACATCCGCGGCATGTACGGCCTGTCCTACGACCATCCCGGCCGCAACACACAGGAGTACCTCCAGATCCTCACCGCGCTGCTGCGCGGCGAGGCCGTGGACTTCGAGGGCCAGGACTGGACCACACGCGCCCCGGCGGGGACCGTCCGGGCCGCCCACCCCGTCCCGGTGCTGCTGGCGGCGCTGTCGCCGCGGATGCTGCGGATCGCGGGCGAGCACGCGGACGGCGCGATCCTGTGGATGGCCCCCGTGGCGGCGATCGAGAAGCATGTCGGGCCGCGCATCTCGGCGGCCGCCGAGGCGGCCGGCCGGCCGGCGCCGCGCATCGTCGCCGGGCTGCCGGTCGTGGTGCACGACGACGAACAGGAGGCCCGGTCCGCGGTGGCGGCGGGCTCGGTCATGTACGCGAACTCGCCGGCCTATCGGCGGATCATGGCGATCGGCGGCGCGGACAGCCCGGCCGAGGCCGCGATCGTCGGCGACGAGACGGCCGTCGAGGCGCAGCTGCGCGCGCTGCTCGACGCCGGCGCCACCGACATCCACGCCCACATCGTCCCCGCCGGCGACGACGTCCGTGCCTCGCTGAAGCGCACCCGGGACCTGCTGCGCGAACTGGCCCGCTGAGGCGTCGATCCGGGCGCACCCGGATCGATGCCTGACCGGGATACGGGTGCTCACCGCACCCGGCCCGGGCCCTTGTCACCCGCGATTCTGGAGGCGACCGATGACTGACTCGTCACGCCCCGTCCGTGTCATTCAGTGGTGCACCGGAAAGATCGGCCAGATCTCCATCCGGCACTTCGCCGCGAACCCGATGTTCGAGCTGGTCGGCGTCTACACGACGTCCGCGGAGAAGGAGGGCGTCGACGCCGGGGTGCTCGCCGGGATCGGCCCGTTGGGCGTCACGGCGACCACGAACAAGGAGACGCTGTTCGCCCTCGAGGCGGACTGCGTCAACTACCTGCCGCTGGCGGTCGAGGTCGACGACCTGGAGGCGCTCCTTCGCTCGGGGAAGAACGTGGTGACGGCCGTGGGCCTCACGTTCCCGTCGCCTGACGACGAACGGACGAGGCGGCTGGCGGCCGCCTGCCAGGACGGCGGCACGACGCTGCACGGCGGCGGCATCCACCCGGGCTTCGTCGGTGACATCTTTCCGCTGCTCGCGTCGAGGCTGCTCAGCCGCGTCGACCAGGTGGTCGTCACCGAGGTGTGCGACTTCAGCGAGCATCCCCAGGCCGAGCTGCTCTTCGGCCTGTTCGGCTTCGGCCTGGCGCCCGACGAGGCCTACAAACACGCCACCGTGGTCACTGGCGAGGTCGACGCTCCGTACGAGGAGTCGGTCGCCATGCTGGCGGCCGGGCTCGGCCTCCAGGTCGACAGGTACACCCACGAGCTGACCATGGCCGTCGGCGACAGGGACCTCACCATCGCCGCGGGCGTGATCCCGGCCGGGAACGTCGCGGGCATCCGCCGCCGCTGGGAGGCGATCGTCGACGGCCGGCCGGCCATCGTCTTCGTCTCGGAGTGGAAGATGGCGGACGGCCTGACGCCCGCCATCCGTGAAGGCAGGAACCGCTACGTCGTCGAGTTCTTCGGCGAGCCGTCGACGAAGATCACCCTTGAGCATCTCGAGCCCAGCGCGACCGGTGACCCCGGATATCCGGGCCGGATCTGGACCGGCATGTCCGTGGTGAACATGATCCACGACGTCGTCGCCGCGCCACCCGGCATCCGCACGCACCTGGACCTGCCACTCGGGCGCCCGCGAGGCCTGTTCCACGAGGGCGAGACGTGGCGGCGCCCGTTGTCGGCGGGCCGGTGACCACCACGCGCGACGCGGGTGACGCGCGGGACGAGGCGCTCGACCAGGAGCCCCCCGCCACGGCGGGGGCGCGGCCGTTGGCGGGGCTGCTGGTCGTCGGGGTGGAGCAGGCGGTCTCGGCCCCGATCGCGACCCGCCATCTCGCGGACATGGGCGCGCGCGTCATCAAGATCGAGAACCCGCGCGGCGGTGACATGACCCGGCACTACGACAGCGCGCAGGCCGGGATGGCGGCGCACTTCGTCTGGTGCAACCGCGGCAAGGAGTCGCTCGGGCTCAACATCGCCGACCCGCGTGGCGCGGCGGTGCTGGAGCGGCTGCTCGGCCGTGCCGACGTGCTGATCCAGAATCTCGCGCCGGGTGCTGCCGAGCGGCGGGGGCTCGCCGCGACCCAGGTCGTCGCCCGTCATCCTCGGCTGGTCGCCGTCGACATCTCCGGCTACGGCGAGGGTGGGCCGCTGTCCCACAAACGCGCCTACGACCTGCTCGTGCAGTCCGAGGGCGGCTCCTGCGCGGTCACCGGCGGGCCGGGCCAGCCCGCCAAGCCCGGCATCGCCATGGTCGACCTCGCCACCGGCATGTACGCGCTGAGCTGGATCCTTGGCGCGCTGCACGCCCGCCACGCCACCGGCCGGGGCGAGGCGATCACGGTCGGCATGTTCGACGTCGTCGCGGAGTGGATGGGCTACCAGGTCAACTACACGATGGGTACCGGTCTCGAGCAGGAGCCGGCCTGGGTCGGGTCGCCGGCCGTGGCGCCCTACGGCACCTACCCGACCTCCGACGGGCAGACGGTGGTGCTCGGGACCACCAATGACGGTGAGTGGCAGCGGTTGGCGCGCACGGTGCTCGAACGCCCTGACCTCGCCGAGGACCCGGCGTTGGCCAGCAACGCCGGCCGGGTGGCCGAGCGCGCCCGGGTCGACGAGGCGATCGCGGCGTGGACCGGCGCGGTCACCCTGAAGGAGGCCCAGGATGTGCTGGACGCGGCGGCGCTCGGAAACGCCCGGCTCAACGGTGTTCAGGACGTGATCGACCATCCGCAGCTGGCCGTCCGCGACCGGTGGCGGGAGGTTCCAACCCCGCAGGGCTCGTTCCGGGCGGTGTTGCCGCCGCCGGTCGCGGCGAGCTGGACATCGCCGATGGGCCGGGTGCCGGGCCTGGGCGAGCACACCGAGGCGGTGCTGGCCGAGCTCGGCTACTCCACCGCCGACCTCGCCGACTGGCGCCGTGACGGCGTCATCGCCAGCTGACGCGTCCCGGGCAGGGCGGCCGGGCGGCGCCGCGATGCGCACGGGTCCGCGCCGTCAACGGCGACCCGCGCCGCCCGCGCCCCTTCCGGCAGGACCTGCGGCCCCCTGTCAGCTGACCGGGGCCGACGCGTGTCCCGCCCGCCCCCGATTCCTGACGTCCAGAAGTTCCCGCCGGTACGGCCGCGGCCGGTGGCGCGGCGAGCCCGTGCCAGTAACAGTCGACGTTGCCCCGCGGTGGACCATGACGCGTTGTCGACTTTTCCGCTGGGTATGCGCCGATCAGATGCTTGCATCTGTGGACGGGTATCCCGCTTGGCACCATGGAGGTAAACGACATGACGTCGGTGGGCGACGCTTTTCGGACCGCGCGGGAGCAGCTGCTCTCGTTGCGCGGCAGTGCTGGCGAGGCGGCCAGCACATTCTCGTTTCCCCGGTTCGACGGAGCGTTCAACTGGGCGCACGACTGGTTCGACGTGGTGGCGGATGGTCAGGCGCGTCCGGCGCTCGTCATCGTCGAGGAGGACGGTTCACGTTCCGCGGTGACTTTCGACGAGATGCGCCGCCGTTCCAACCGGCTGGCGGCCCATCTCCTGGGGCAAGGTGTCGGCCGTGGTGACCGCGTCCTGCTCATGCTGGGCAACCAGGTCGAGCTGTGGGGGTCGATGCTCGCGGTCATGAAGCTCGGCGGCGTCATTCTGCCGACCACGACCGCGCTCGGCTCGGCCGACCTCGCCGACCGGGTCGCCCGCGCGCATGTCTCGGCGGTCATCTGCAACCCCGCGGACACAGCAAAGTTCGACCAGGTGCCGGGCGCCTATCTGAGATTCTCGGTGGGCGCCGCCGAGGGCTGGCGCGACCTGCGCGACGCGGCCGGCGAGGCCGACGACGCGTTGCCTCATCCGGGCACCGCCGCGTCGGACCCGCTTCTGCTGTACTTCACCAGCGGGACGACCAGTCGCCCGAAACTGGTCGAGCACAGCCAGGTGTCGTACCCGGTCGGCCACCTGTCGACGATGTACTGGCTTGGTCTGCGGCCCGGTGACGTCCACCAGAACGTCAGCTCGCCGGGTTGGGCGAAGCACGCGTGGTCGTGTTTCTTCGCGCCGTGGAACGCGGAGGCGACCGTTTTCGTCTACAACTACGCCCGGTTCGACGCCGCCGGTGTGCTGGCCCAGCTCGAGGCCGAGCGGGTGACGACGTTCTGCGCGCCGCCGACGGTGTGGCGCATGTTGATCACGGCCGACCTGGGACAGCGCCCCTCCGCCCTGCGGGAGGTCGTCGGCGCGGGGGAGCCCCTCAACCCCGAGGTCATCGCGCGGATCGAGGACCGGTGGGGCCTCACGGTGCGGGACGGGTTCGGGCAGACGGAGACGACGGCGCTCGTCGGCAACCCGCCTGGAGCCGCGGTGAAGCCCGGTTCGATGGGGCACGCGCTGCCGGGTGTCCCGCTCGTCCTCGTCGATCCCGTCAGCAACAAGCCTGTCAGCGCGCCAGGCGAGGGCGAGCTCTGCCTGGATCTGTCCCAGGATCCGCTGAACCTCATGGTCGGATACCTCGACGACACTGAGCGCAACAACGAGGCGATGGCCGGCGGTTTTTACCACACTGGCGATGTCGCCTCCATCGACGAGGACGGCTACATCACCTTCACCGGGCGTACCGACGACATCTTCAAGGCATCCGACTACAAGCTCAGCCCTTTCGAGCTGGAGAGCGCGCTCCTCGAGCATCCCGCCGTCGCGGAGGCCGCCGTCGTCCCGGCCCCGGACCCGGTTCGGCACGCCGTACCGAAGGCCTACGTCGTCCTGGCCCCCGGGCACGAACCCACCGCCCAGACGGCGCGGGACATCCTGGAGTTCGCGCGGGGCCGGTTGGCGCCCTTCCAGCGCGTCCGCCGGATCGAGTTCTTCGACCTGCCGAAGACGATCTCCGGAAAGATCCGGCGCGTCGAGCTCCGCCAGCGCGAGGAGAACCTCGCCGCCGGAGAGACGAAGGCCGGCTGGTCCGACGACGACTTCCCGGAGCTGAAGGGCAGCACCGGCCGGTCTCAATAGCCCCACAGAACTGGATCTCGGCCGGCGGGCCATCCGTGAGTCAGGAGCTCCTCTCGACGCCTGATCCGCGCGTCAGTGCGTGACCGGCAAGCGGTTGGTGCGCGGTCAGCCCGCTCGCAGGATGCGTAGGGTGCGGGCGGACAACATGGCGACGCTGCGGCCTCGGGAGGCCATGCGCTCGTCGGTGGACTCGCCGCGGGCGTAGCGGGCGTAGAGCTGCTGGCGGATGACGGCGACCCGCCAGCAGGCGAACGCCTCGTACCAGGCGATGGCGGCGAGGTCGAGGTCGCTGCGAGCGGCGTAGCGGTCGACGACCTCGGCGCGGGTCGGCAGGCCGAGCGTGTCCATGCCTGGGTCGTGGATGGCGTGGTCGTCGTCGGTGTCGGCCGGGTCGGGCCAGTAGTTCAGCAGGGTGCCCAGGTCGGCGAGCGGGTCGGCGAGCGTGGCCATGTCCCAGTCGAAGACGGACGCGACCCTGTCCGGGCGTCCAGGCGCGAACTGACAGTTGTTGATTTTGAAGTCGTTGTGGACGAGGGCCGCGGCCTGGCTGGCTGGCAGGCGCTCGGACAGCAGGTCGGCGGTCTGCGTCATCGCGGCGTCGTGCGCCGGATCGGCCCACGGAGCGACGCGCTGCCAGCGGTCACGCCAACCGGCCAGCTGCCGCTCGAGGAATCCGTCGGGACGGCCGAGCCGGTCCAGGTCGCAGGCGGCGGGATCGACCATGTGCAGGTCCGCGAGGGCGTCCACGGTGGCGAGCCCGAGCTGGTGGGCCACACCGGGCCCGCCGAGCCCGTCAGGGATCACTCCCCACACCACGATGCCGGGCCGGTACTCCGACACCAGGAAGTCGCTGCCGACCACGTCCGCGTCGTCGCAGAACAGAAATGCGCGCGGCGCTCGGTCGTAGACCCGCCACAGCCGGGAGAGCACCCGGTGCTCGCGGCGCATGTCGTGCGCGCCCGGGGCGATGAGGCCGAACGGTGGGCGGCGCAGCACGAAGCGGCGATCACCGAAACGCAGCAGGTAGGTGAGGTTGGCCGAGCCGTTCGGGAACTGCGCCACGTCCATCGGCCCGTCGACGCCGAGCAGCGGGGCCAGGTAGTCCCTGATCCGCTCCCAGGGCAGGTCCTGGCCGGGCCGGACCGGGGCGAGTTCGGGCGGGATCCCGCCCGTGGACGACTCGGTCGCCGGCTCGGTCATCGGTAGCCCCTGAGCGCCGGCCGGGCGGGTCGCCTAGCCGGCATGGACGGCCTGCTCGATCTGCTCGGCGAAGCGCTCGCGCGCGGCGGCGCGGCGCGCCGGCAGGTGACCCGACGGGAACAGGCTGTTGGCCGGCTCGCACCGTGCGAGCAGAGTGCGCGCCAGATTGGTCTTGTGGACTTCGGTCGCGCCGTCGGCGAGGCCCATCTGGAAGCTTTCCAAAACCCAGGCGCCGAACGGCATCTCGTTCGAGATTCCCAGCGAGCCGTGGATCTGTACGGCCCGCGAGGCCACGTCGTGCAGGACCTTGGGCATCGCGGCCTTCACCGCGGAGATGTCGGCGCGGACCTGGTCGTAGTCGTTGTAGCGGTCGATGCGCCAGGCGGTGCGCAGGACGAGCAGGCGGAACTGCTCGATCTCGATCCACGAGTCGGCGATCATCGCCTGCACGAGCTGCTTGCGGGCGAGCGGCTCGCCCTTGGTGACCCGGCTGAGTGCCCGCTCGCACATCATGTCGAACGCTTCGCGGACCAGCCCGACGGTGCGCATCGCGTGGTGGATCCGGCCGCCGCCGAGCCGGGTCTGCGCGACGGCGAAGCCCTGTCCGCGGTCGCCGAGCAGATGGTCGGCAGGGATGCGTACATCTTCGTAGCGGATATAGGCGTGCGCGCCGTCGGCATCGTTCTGGCCGGCGACGGCCACGTTGCGCACGATCGTGATGCCGGGGGTGTCCGTCGGGACGACGAACATCGACTGCCGCCGGTGCTGGCCGGCGTCGGGTTCGGTGACCGCCAGGACGATGAGGAACGAGGCGTACCGGGCGTGGCTGGAGAACCACTTCTCGCCGTTGATGACCCACTCGCCGCCGTCGAGGTCGGCGCGAGTGGTGAACTGGGTCGGGTCGCTGCCGCCCTGGGGCTCGGTCATCGAGAACGCCGACACGATCTCGCCTGCGACGAGCGGGTCGAGGTAGCGCTTCCTGAGCTCATCGGTGCCGTAGCGGGCCAGGATCTCCGCGTTGCCGGAGTCGGGTGACTGGCAGCCGAACACCACCGGAGCGGCGGCGGACCGGCCGAGGATCTCGTTCATCAGCGCGAGCTTGAGCTGCCCATATCCCGGGCCGCCGAGCTCTGGACCGAGGTGGCAGGCCCACAGCCCACGTTCGCGCACCTTCTGCTGCAACGGTGGGACCAGCTCGGCGCGCAGCGGATTCCGCAGGTCGCGCGCGTTTCGGACCAGCATGTCGACCGGCGCCACCTCGCCTCGGACGAACTCGTCGATCCAGTCGAGTTCGACCTGAAAGTCGGGATCGGTCTCGAAGCCCCAGCCCATGCGTACTCCCTTGCCGACGTCTGCTCGCATGCTCCACGATGCGTTCTCAATCGTCCCCACGCGCGCAGAGACAGGTATTCGCGCCGGTCAGCACCCGAGGACCATCGCGCGGCCACCGCCCGCGCCGCGCCGTGGGTCGTGGCCGGCGGGCTACTTGAGAAGGGCTCCCGCGTCGACGGGCAGGGGCACGCCGGTGAGGAACCGGCCCTCGTCCGAGACCAGGAACAGCGCGGCGTTGGCGATGTCCTCCGGCTCCACCCAGGGGGTGGGCAGCAGGTGCATGTTCTGCGACACGACCGCGAAGTCGTCGATGGTCGGGTTCGGAAGGTCGGGCCGGAACATCTTGAAGGTGCCCTCGTGGATCGTCATCGGCGTGTTCACCTGGGTCGGGTGCAGCGAGTTGACCCGGATGTTGTACGAGCCGAGCTCCATCGCCAGGGTGCGCATCAGGCCGACCACGCCGTGCTTGGGGGCGATGTAGTGGCCGATGTGCGGGTGGGCCATGAGGCCACCGGCGGAGCTGGTCAGCACGATGGACCCGCCACGCTTGCCGGCGATGATGTGCGGGATGGAAACCTTGGTCGACAGCCAGACGCCGGTCAGGTTGATATCGATCGTGTCCTGCCAGGTCTTGGCGTCCATCTTGTGCATCAGCGCGCCGGTCGCGCCGATGCCGGCGTTCGCGATGACGATGTCCAGCCGGCCGAACTCGGCGACACCCTCGTCCACGACGGCCTTCATCGCGTCGTGGTCCCGGACGTCGGCCTGGACCGCGTGGATACGCCGGCCGGTCTTCTCCACCAGGCCCACGGTCTCGGCCAGGTCCTCCGGCGTCGACATCTGGAACCGCACGCCGTCGAGCGGCTTGCAAATGTCGATCGCGATGATGTCGGCGCCCTCCTGGGCCAGCCGGACGGCGTGGGCGCGCCCCTGACCGCGTGCGGCGCCGGTGATGAAGGCGACCTTGCCCTCGACTCGTCCAGCCATCGTTACCTCACTTTGTGTTGAGCGAACCATCTTGCGCACACTTCTCCATCAATGCTGAACATTCGTTTAGCATGTGGTCTTGGGCACCGTCAAGCGCTGGAAGGGATGGCGCGACGACAGGGATGGTGAGGCTTCGTGACTCACGCGTTGAAAATCCTCGAGCCACGCATCGTCGCGGCGCGGCCGTTTGTGAACTCGGCCATGGTCGGCGCCGTTCGCCCGACGATCAGGAATATCTGCCCGGCACTGCCGTCGCCCGGCTGCCGGGGCTGGATGGGACCTGCCTGGTCAGCGGTCGCCGCGGTCGTGGCTCACGTCGACGCGGCCCGCCGCGCTCGCGGGGTCTGGCGCCGGGAGGCACGGCTGTCCGAGGTGCTCCTCGACGCGCCGCAGGCATTCCTCGATGTAGGAGATCGTCTCCTCGTGGCTGCCCTTGACGCCGAGGGTGTCCTCCATCACGAGGGTGCGGGCGATACTGGGCATGAGCATCGCCATGACGCTGGGCGGGACGCCGCCGAGATCGATCTCCCGGCGGTCGACGAGCCTGGTCAGGGTGGCGAGCTCCGCCTCGCGATAGCGCTCGGAGTAGCTCGCTATCTCGGCGCGGATGGCCTTGCGGTGGTTGGCGAGCGCCATGAACTCCAGCAGCAGCGCGGTGCCTCGCGGGTCGGTCGCGAGCTCCCAGAGCGCGTGCAGCGGCCGGGGTGAGGCGAGGGCCCGTGCCTGGCGGGCGAGTGCCTTGTCCGCGCCGCGGCGGAAGACGGCCAGGAGCAGGTCGTCGAGGGTGCCGAAGTAGTAGTAGACGAGACCGGGGTTCGCGGCCGCCGTGGCCGCGACCCGGCGCGTGGTGACCGCGGCGTAGCCCTCCTCGAGCATCAGCTGCTCGGCCGCGTCGATCAGTGCTACCCGGGTCGGTGAGTCCAGGGCGCCACGGCGGCGCGAGTCGGGCGCGCCATCCCCGGGTGAGCTGGCCGATGCGTCGGCGCCATCGGCGCCATCGGTGCTGGGCCGTGGCCTTGACCGGTCGCTCAGCGGGGTGTTAGACATACGCCTAAGCGTACCGTTAGACGTCCGCCTAAACAGCGGTGGGCCGTCGCCGACGGATTGTCCAGGACTGCCAGCCCGCGGGCGGCACTGACCTCGCGATGGGCGCGTGGCGGCGTCGAGCCATCACTTCGATTCGAGTGGAAAGGGCTGATCTCACCATGGGCAGCCGGCTGAGCTTCCCCGTCTTCGACGCCGACAACCACCTGTACGAGACAGAGGACGCCTTCACCCGCTATCTCCCGGAGCAGTACCGGTCGGCGATCGAGTATGTCGACGTCCGTGGCCGGAAGAAGATCGCGATCCGCGGAGTGATCAGCGACTACATCCCGAACCCGACGTTCGACGTCGTTGCTCGCCCAGGCGCGCAGGAGGACTACTTCCGCAACGGCAACCCGGAGGGGAAGTCGTATCGGGAGATCATCGGGAAGCCGATGCGGGCCATCCCGGCGTTCCGCGAGCCGGCACCGCGCCTGGAGCTGATGAACGAGCTCGGCGTGGACGGCGCGCTGATGTTCCCGACGCTCGCAAGCCTGCTCGAGGAGCGGATGCGTGACGACCCGGAGCTGACCCACGTCGCCATCCACGCGCTCAACGAGTGGATCCACGAGGTGTGGAGCTTCGACTACCAGTCGCGGATCTTCTCGACGCCGGTCATCACCCTGCCGATCGTCGAGAAGGCCATCGCCGAGCTGGAGTGGGTCGTGGAGCGCGGCGCCAAGGTGGTGCTGGTCCGCCCCGCCCCGGTGCCGGGCTTCCGCGGTTCGCGCTCGTTCGGGATGCCGGAGTTCGACCCGTTCTGGAAGGCCGCCGAGGACGCCGGAGTGCTGGTGGCGATGCACTCGTCGGACAGCGGCTACACGCGGTACCAGGGCGACTGGACCGGCCCGGGGGAGATGCTGCCGTTCCGGCCGAACGCGTTCGGTCTGGTGTCGGTGGGCTTCCGGCCGTTGGAGGACTCGCTGGCCGCGCTCGCCTGCGAGAACGTCCTGTCGCGTTTCCCGAACCTGAAGGTGGCGGTGGTCGAGGCCGGCAGTGAATGGCTGCCCGGCCTTTTCGCCCGGCTGGCGGATGCCTACAAGAAGATGCCCCAGGCGTTCGACGAGCACCCCGTCGACGTGATCAGGCGCAACGTGTACATCAGCCCGTTCCACGAGGACAACCTCGCCCAGCTGGTCGAGCTCATGGGCGCCGAGCACGTCATGTTCGGCTCGGACTATCCACACCCCGAGGGCCTCGCCGAGCCGTGCTCGTTCATCGACCACCTGCCGCCGGGCCTCGAGCAGGACGCCGTCGAGAAGATCATGGGTGGCAACCTCGCGGGGCTCCTCGGTCTCGGCGTCAAGGTCTGACGGCGGCTTCCGCGCCCGTCCGGCCCCGACCACGTGCGGACGTGGTCGCACCGAAGAGTTTCCGTCGGTACCGCGGCGCGTCGGACCGCCCGGTACCGACGGAACTTCTTGTTCCACGAACCCCGGCCGTGCCCATGCCCGCCGGGGGCGACCTGGGACCCCGGCTGATGGTCGACGAGATCGCCGGGATCCCTTCGCGGTGATCCCGAAGGAGCGGGCGCCCGTGGGCGCGCCGCGAGCGGGAGCGGCCGACGCGGACGCCGCCATCCATTCCCGCAGCGAGTGGGCGTGGCTTGTTCGTCGAGAAGCAGGCACAGCTTGCGTGAGAAAGGACGGATCCGTGACGGACCTGTACTGGGACCCGTTCGACAAGGAGATCGACGTCGACCCGTATCCCGTCTGGCGGCGGATGCGGGACGAGGCACCGGTCTACCGCAATGAGAAGTTCGACTTCTACGCGCTGTCCCGGCACGCGGACGTCGACGCGGCGCATCTGGATCCGGCGACGTTCAGCTCGGCGCATGGCACCGTGCTGGAGATCATGTCGCCCGAGCCGATGAACGTCGGGCAGATGATCTTCATGGATCCGCCCACGCACACGACGATGCGGGTACTGGTGTCCCGCGCCTTCACTCCGCGACGAGTCGGCGGGATGGAGGGCGCCATCCGCGCGATCGCCGCCCAGCTGCTCGACTCCCGGATCGGCTCCGGCGGTTTCGACTTCGTTCAGGACTTCGCGGCCCTGCTGCCGTCGATGGTGATCTCCGAGCTGATCGGTGTCGATCCGGCGGATCGCGAGGAGGTCCGGCGGACGATCGACCAGTCGCTGCACATCGACGACGAGAAGGGGATCGTCAACGATGTCTCCTTCGCCGCTCAGATCAAGATGCACGGCTACTTCTCCGACCAGATCGAGGCCCGGCGCAAGGCACCGCGCGACGACATGATGACCGCGCTCGTCCAGGCCGAGGTCAGAGCGGCCGACGGTGGTACCCGAAGGCTGTCGACCTCCGAGGCGGCCGACTTCACCAACCTGCTGGTCAGCGCGGGGACGGAGACCGTAGCCCGGCTGCTTGGCTGGGCCGGCGCGCTGCTGGCCGCCCATCCGGACCAGCGTGCCCAGCTCGCCGCGGACCCGTCACTGATCAGGGACGCGCTCGAGGAGACGCTGCGTTACGAGGCGCCGTCCCCGGTCCAGGGCCGGGTTACCAAGCGGGACGTCGAGCTGCACGGCACCACCATCCCGGCCGGGTCGAAGGTCCTGCTGCTCACGGCATCCGCGGGGCGGGACGAGCGCAGGTACCCCGACCCCGATCGCTACGACATCCACCGTGTCATCGACAGCCATGTGTCGTTCGGTCACGGCATCCACTTCTGCCTCGGCGCGGGGCTGGCTCGTCTCGAAAGCCGGCTGGCCCTGGAGGAGGCCCTGCGGCGTTTCCCGGCCTGGGATGTCGACCACGACAACGCCGTACGCGTGCACACCAGCACCGTCCGCGGCTACGAGAAGCTGCCCATCACCTTCTGACTGTAATCAAAGGCAAGTCAAAGGTACATCGAACCGCTCGCCACGCCTCAAAAGAGAAAGGGGGTGACCCGTTGTTGACGGAGCTGACCGCCGACCAGGAGATGCTGCGTGAGACCACCGCGCGTTTCCTCGCCGCCGAGGTACCGGTAGACAAGATCCGAGGGCTCCGCGCCGACGCGGCCGGGTTCGACCTGGATTTCTGGCGCCGCGGTGCCGAACTTGGCTGGACGTCGCTGCTGGTGTCCGAGGCGGACGGCGGCGGATCGGTCAGTGGGTCCGCGCTCGCGGACCTGTGCATGATCGCGCACGAGTTCGGCGCCCGCGCGGCGCCGGGACCGCTGGTGGCGACGAACGTCGTCGCGGCCGCGCTGAGCGCCGCCGGTGAGGAGCGTTTCGCGCCGGTGCTGGAATCCCTGCTGTCCGGCGCCTCGGTCGCCTCGTGGTGCCACGCGGAGCCGTCCTCGCAGGCCGGCCCGCGGCAGGTGGCCCTGCGGTGCCGTGCCGAGGGCGGCGACGTCGTGCTGAACGGCGTGAAGCGTCCGGTCGAGGCGGCCGGGCAGGCCGACTACCTTCTCGTTACCGGACGTGCGGCCGAGGGACTGACGCAGGTGGTGGTTCCGGTTGACACGGCTGGCGTGTCGACGGAACCGATGCGCACCATCGACCTGACGCGCCGATTCTCGGTCGTGCGCTTCAACGACGTCCGGCTTCCGGCCAGCGCCGTGGTCGGCGAGCTGGGCGGTGCCGCCGCGCAGATAGAGCGGCAGGCGCAGCTCGCCGCCGTCCTCGGCAACGCGGAGGCGGTCGGCGCCCTGCAGGCCGCCTTCGACATGACGGGGCGAACGAGGCGAGCACGTCGCGACCCGACGGCCGCTTGCCGAGGTCGGGCTCGGGCTGGCCGTGCAGGGTCGGGTTGATCGCGTCCAGCACCGCGCGCATCTCGGCCGGCCACTCGCGTGGCGGGAGCGGGGTTATGCGAGCCATCGCACCTCCTCTGGGTCTGCTGGCTCCGGGGCTTCTGGGCGTCGTTCGGAATTGCCTGCGACCGGCTCGGCCCGCCGCTCAGCCGATCGTCCGGCCGCCGTTGACCCCGATCACCTGGCCGGTGACGAAGCTCGCCTCGTCGCGCACGACGTAGGCGCAGGCCGCGGCGATGTCGTCGGGCTGGCCCACCCGTCGCACCGGCGTCGAGCGCACGTGCGTCTCGACCCCACTGCCCAGGTAGCCGGCGGCGCTGCTGCTCTGCAGCGTCGGCGTGTCGATGAAGCTCGGCGGGATGGCGTTCACCGTGATTCCCTTGGACCCGAGCTCCTTGGCCAGGGACCTCGTCAGGCCGATGACGCCGGCCTTGGTCGACGCGTAGTGGGTCTGCAGTGCGTTGCCGACCTGTCCGGCCGAGGACGCGATGTTCACGATGCGCCCCCAACCACGGCGATCATGTCCGGGACGACCGCCTGACAGCAGTCGAAGGTGCCGCGCATGTTCACGGCGAACACCCGGTCGAAGTCCTCCCGGGTGATGTCGAGGAAGCGCTTGAACGGCGAGATGCCCGCGTTGTTCACGAGGATCGTCGCCGGGCCGAACACGGCCCGCACCTCGGCGGCCGCCTCGTCGATCCGTGACCGGTCGGCGACGTCGACGGCCAGACCCACCGCCCGGCCACCGGCCTCCTCGATGAGGGCGGCCGTGGCCTTGGCCGTGTCGCCGTCGAGGTCCCACACGGCGACCGCCGCGCCCTCGGCCGCCAGCCGCCTGCTGATGGCCAGCCCGATACCCGAGCCGCCGCCGGTGACGATGGCGGTCCTGGGTTCGGCCCACGCCGGAAACGGATTCATGCTGAACGACCGTGCAGGGACTGCTGTGAACGGGCAAGTGAACCCTGCGCGCCACCGTGGCTGGTGCCCGGCGACGGTCAGCGTCGCCGAATCGCCGTCACAGGAGTGCCGACGTCGCGTCGCCGAACTGTGCCGCGTGCAGGCGCGCGTAGGCGCCGCCCGCGGCGATGAGCTGGTCGTGCGTGCCCTGCTCGACGATCGCCCCCTCGTCCATGACCACGATCGTGTCCGCGTCGCGGATCGTGGACAGGCGGTGCGCGATGACGAACGCCGTGCGGCCTTCTCGAAGACTTGCCATGGCCCGTTGGATGAGGACCTCGGTGCGCGTGTCCACCGAGCTGGTCGCCTCGTCGAGCACGAGAACGGCGGGCTCGGTGAGAAACGCGCGGGCGATGGTGAGCAGCTGTCTCTCCCCGGCGCTGACGCCTGAACCGTCGTCGTCGCGGACGGTGTCATAGCCGTCGGGCAGGGTTCGGATGAGCCGGTCGGCGTGCGCGGCTCTCGCCGCGGCGACGATCTGCTCGCGGGTGGCGTCGGGCCTGCCAAAGGCGATGTTGTCGGCGATGGTCCCGCCGAACAGCCAGGTGTCCTGCAGGACCATTCCGATGCGGGACCGCAGCCGGGCGCGCGGCAGCGTGGCGACGTCGACGTCGTCCAGCGTTATGCGCCCGGCACCGACCTCGTAGAAGCGCATGAGCAGGTTGACCAGTGTGGTCTTGCCGGCGCCCGTCGGGCCCACGATGGCGATCGTCTGCCCCGGCTCGGCGACCAGCGACAGATTCTCGATGAGCGGCCTGGCGGGGGTGTAGCGGAAGGTCACGTCCTCGAACGCGACGCGGCTCGCCGTCGGTGTCGCCAGCCGGTCGGGCCCGACCGGGTCCGGCGACTGCTCGGGTGCGTCGAGCAGCTCGTAGACCCGCTCGGCCGAGGCGATGCCGGACTGCACCATGCCGGCCATGCTCGCCAGGTAGACGAGCGGCTGGCTGTACTGGCGCGAGTACTGGATGAACGCCTGGATGTCGCCGACCGTCAGCGCGCCGGCGGCGATCCGCACCCCGCCGACCACCGCGACGAGGACGTAGTTGAGGTTGCTGAGGAACACCATCGCGGGCTGTAGGACGCTCGAGGTGGCCTGGGCCCGGCGGGTCGTCTCGGCCAGCGCCTCGTTGCCCTCGGCGAAGGCATCCGCCGCCTGCCGCTCGCGCCCGAAGGCCTTCACCACCGCGTGGCCGGTGTACATCTCCTCGATGTGGCCGTTCAGCCGTCCGGTCTGCTTCCACTGCTCCAGGTAGAGCGGCTGCGCCCGCCTGCCGACCAGCACCACGACGAGCAGCGACAACGGGGTGGTGACGAGGGCGATCAGCGCCAGCAGCCAGGAGACCCAGAACATCGCGGCCAGCATTCCCGCGATGCTGACGAGCGGGATGACGAGCTGGCTCAACGTCTGTTGGAGGCTCTGGCTGAGGTTGTCGATGTCGTTGGTGACCCGGCTGAGCAGGTCGCCGCGGCGGTGCTGGTCGATGTAGGAGACGGGTACTCGGGAGATCTTGACCTCGACGTCCTGGCGGAGCCCGCGGATGACGCGCTGCACGGCGAGGTTGGCCATCCATCCCTGGATGAAGGCGCACAGCCCGGCGCCGGCGTAGACCAGCGTCGCGTACAGCAGGGTGCGCGCGAGCGCGCCGGTGTCGATCCCGTGGCCGGGCGTGAAGTCCACGGTGCCGAGCGTCCGCGCGACGGTGCCGTGGCCGTGTGCCCGCAGGTCGGCGATGACCTCGACCCGGGTGGTGCCTGCCTCGAACTGGCGCCCGATCGCGCCGGCCAGGACGAGGTCGGTCGCGCGGCCGAGCAGCCAGGGGCCGGCCGCGGTGAGGACGACGCTGACGACGGCGAACACGCCCGTTCCCGCCAGCAGGCCCCGTTGCCGGCGTACCGCGCGCCAGAGACGTCCGGCCGTGCGGCGCGTGTCGCTGGACCGGTCGGGCCGCCGCGGGGTCGGGACCGCGGCGGCGGCCGCGCCGGGGCCGCGGGAGCCTCGGGCCCGCCTCACGCCGCTTCCGTCTCGGTCAGCTGCGACAGGACGATCTCGCGGTACGTCGGGTTGCCGGCGAACAGCTCGCGGTGCGTCCCGGTGCCGACCACCCGCCCCTCGTCGAGCACGACGATCCGGTCCGCTCCCCTGATCGTGTTCACCCGCTGGGCCACGATGACCACGGTGGACCCGGAGGTCTCCCGGGTCAGGGCCGCGCGCAGCCGCGCGTCCGTGGCGTAGTCCAGCGCCGAGAAGGAGTCGTCGAACAGGTACACGTCGGGCCTGCCGACCAGGGCGCGCGCGATCGCGATCCGCTGGCGCTGGCCGCCGGAGAGGTTGGTGCCGCCCTGCGTCACCGGTGCCGCCAGGCCCTCGGGGAGCGCCTCGACGAACGCGCGTGCCTGGGCGATGTCCAACGCCCGCCACAGGTCGTCCTCGGTGGCGTCGGGATCCCCGTAGTGCAGGTTCGAGGCGACCGTCCCGGAGAACAGGTACGGACGCTGCGGGACGTAGCCGACCGTGCGGCTCAGCAGCGCCCGGTCCAGCCGGCGCACGTCCGAGCCGCCCACCAGCACCGCGCCCGCCGACGGATCAGCCAGCCGGGGGATCAGGCTGAGCAGCGTGCTCTTGCCGCTGCCGGTGCCGCCGACGACCGCGACGGTCTCGCCCGGGCCGGCGGTGAGGCTCACGCCGGCCAGGACGGGGGCCTCGGCGCCGGGGTAGCGGAACTCCACGTCACGAAGCTCGACCCGCGCGGGGTGGGGGAGTGCCGCCACTCCAGCCGCCGGCGGGGCGACGGTGCTCTCGGTGGCGAGGACCTCGCCGATGCGCCGGGCGCAGACCTCGGCGCGGGGCAGCATCCGCAGCAGGTAGGTCATCATGACGGCGGCCCCGAGGATCTGCAGGACGTAGCCGAGGAACGCCGACAGGGCCCCGACGCCGATCGCCCCGCTCTCGACGCGCCCCGCCCCGAACCAGACCACGGCCACGCTCGAGACGCTGGCGACCGCCGTGACCAGCGGGAACATCAGCGCCATGATCCGGCCGACGCGGGCGGACGTGTCGGTGAGCAGGTCGTTGGCCACCTCGAAGCGCGTGTGCTCGTGCTCCTCCCGGACGAACGCCCGGATGACCCGCAGCCCGATGATCTGTTCGCGCATGATCCGGTTCACCGAGTCCGTCGTGTCCTGCAGGGTGACCGACAGCGGCGTCATGCGGCGCAGGACCGCCCAGGCGAGACCGCCCAGTACCGGCGCGACGACCACGAGCAGGAGCGACAGCGGCGCGTCCTGGGTGAGGGCGAACACGATCCCGCCGACGCACATGATCGGCGCGGTGACCATGAACGTGAGCGTCGTCTGCACGAGCATCTGGACCTGCTGGATGTCGTTGGTCGTGCGGACGGTCAGCGAGGCCGCGCCGAACCGGTGCAGCTCCCGCGCGGAGAAGGACTGCACGCGGTCGAACATCGCCGCGCGCAGGTCGCGGGCCAGGAACGTGGACATCCGCGCCGCGACCCGCGCGGCGCCGACCGCGCACAGCAGCTGCGCCAGCGACACGCCGGTCATCAGCGCGCCCAGGCGCCAGATGTAGCCCGTGTCGCCGGTCAGGACGCCGTTGTCGATCACGTCGGCGCTCAGGTAGGGAAGGTAGAGGGCGGCCCCGGTCTGGGCGACCTGGAGAGCCGCCACGAGGGCGACGTCCCGTCCGTACGGGCGCGCGTAAGGCAGCAGAAGACGAAGCAGCACGGGGCCTCACAACGGTCGTCGGGGAGAGCGCGCAGCCGGGGGAGCGGGCTGTGCGCCTGCGAGACTAGGCCAGCGAGGCGGGTTACATCAAGATAGATGCATCATGGTTGATTGATTAGTGTAAGGTTGTCATGGACGGATTCGAACTGTTCCAGCTCGGCCGCAGGCTGATGAAGCTCGGCGAGCAGGCGATCCCCGAGGTCGGGCTCCACCAGCTGTCCGCGCCCACTCGCGCGGTCGTGTTCGACGTCTTCGGGAACCCGGGCAGCTCGATCTCGGACATCACCGCGCGGGTCAGGTTCCCGCAGAGCCAGGTCTCGGCGTGCGTGGCCCGGCTGCGCGAGGCCGGTGTCGTCGAGGCGGTCACCGACCCCGCCGACCGCCGCAGGACGCTGGTGCGCCCCACGGCCGAGGCGCTGCGGCGCTCCCAGGACCGTCCCCCGGCCGAGATCGACGACGCCCTCGCCACGGCGATCGGCAGCACCGACCCGGCCGAGGTTCAACGGGTCAAGGACGCCCTCGAGACGCTGGCCGGCCTGCTGGCGCCGCGGGACCCGGGCGGCGACGCGGCCGCCGCCCGGAACGGGGCGGGACCGGTCGTCAGGTAGCGCCCGGTCGTCAGGTGGCGCCGCGCCAGCGGCGGCGTAGCGCGAAGGCGGCGGCCTTGGGCCGGCGGTCGCGGGTGAAGACGCCCTTCCTGTTCGAGGCTGCCGCGACCGGTCCCGGCCAGATCCGCGCGGCGCCTGCGCAGGAGGTCACACGGCCGATCGGTGAGGCAATCGGTTGCCGTGAGTTGCCACTCGTGCGACAGAGACGCGTCGCCTCCTGCGGGATCTGGCCGGGACCGGTTGCCTGGGTGGCGGAGGACGCCTACCGTGGCCGCCCCGGGCCCCCGGCTGAAGGGCGCGCGGCGGCGGCGAGGCCACGCCCGCTCGGAGGCCCTCCAGATGCGAGGCCGAAGGAGTCGACCGATGGCAGAGCCGAACGTGCTGGACGTGCCGTGGGGGCCGCGCGCGGTGACGATCTACGACGTGGCCCGGCACGCCGGCGTCGCCCCCTCGACCGTCTCCCGGGCGTTCTCCCGGCCGGGCCGGGTGAACGCGGCGACCGCCGAACGCATCCGGCGGGTCGCCGACGAGCTCGGCTACCGCGCGAACCCGGTCGCGCGGGCGCTGTCGACCGCCCGCACCAACATGATCGCCGTGGTCATCCTGGACATCGCCAACCCCTTCTACGCCGAGATCGTCCGGGGAGCGCAGGCCGCGGCCGCCGCGGCGGGCTACACGGTCGTCCTGGCCGACGCCCAGGAGTCCGACCGGCTCGAGCGCTCGGCGCTGGAGCGCGCCGTGACCGCGGTCGACGGGATCGTCCTCGCAAGCTCCCGGATGTCCGACTCGGCGATCCGGATGATCTCCAAGCAGAAGCCGGTGGTCGTGCTGAACCGGGCGCTCGTCGACGTCCCGTGCCTGGTGACGGACAACGCGCGCGGGGCGCGCCACGCCGCGGAGCACCTCGGCGCGCTCGGGCACGAACACGTCACGTACGTCGCCGGACCGGAGGCGTCCTGGGCGGACGGGATGCGATGGCGGTCGTTACGGGACGCGGCCGCGCAGCTGTCGCTGCGCATCCGGCGGATCGGCCCGTTCGCTCCCGACGTGCGGGGTGGCGTCCAAGCGGCCGAGCAGTTCCAGACGCAGCCGACGTCCGCCGTGGTCGCCTACAACGACCAGCTGGCCATCGGCCTCATCCGGGGCCTCGCCGCCCACGGGATCGGGGTGCCGGGCGACGTCAGCGTGGTGGGCTTCGACAACATCGCCGCCGCCAACCTCGTTACCCCCGGGCTCACGACGGTGGCCGCGCCGCTGTACACCCAGGGGGTCACGGCGGCCAGGCATGTGCTCGGGATGATCGAGGGCGGCCGGGGCCGGACCGGCCAGCCGGGGGTGCTGCCGGTACGGCTCGTGGTGCGCGACTCGACCGCCGAGCGTCATCGGGACGTGCGCCAGCGACGGCGCGGGCCCGCCCTGGCGGCGTCGCCACTGGCGCTCTAGGACGCCCATCGTCTCCAGCGTCCTGTCCAGGGGTCTGTCCAGACTGCTGAACATGTGTTAAATATGGCGGTGGGCCAGGACCAGAAGGATGCGATGACGTGATTGCCGCCAGCGCGGAGCGCGACGCATGGACGCTCTCCATGGTCGCCGGCGTCCTCGACGCGTTTCCCAGGACCATCATCGAGGACGGGCCAGCCACTCTTACCGGAAACGACGCCCGATGACGGCGGAAGGCGCCAGGTTTCCCTACCAGGACGCCTCGCTGTGCGTCGAGGCGCGGGTCGAGGACCTGCTCGGCCGGATGACCCTCGAACTCAAGGCCGGCCTGCTGTTCCACACGTTCGCCGCGGTCCCCACGGTGGACGACCCGGTGCCGTTCTTCGGGCTTCCGTCGATCCGTGCGCTGCTCACCGAGCACCGCCTCACTCATTTCAACCTGATCGGCAGGCCGCCCGACGGCCGCGCGTTCGCCGCGTGGCACAACGCGATCCAACGGATCGCGGCCGAGCAGCCGCTCGGCATCCCGGTGACGGGCCAGGCCCGGAGCATGCCGGACCGGACCATAGCGCTGACCTTCGAGGACGGACCGGATCCGCGATGGACACCGGCCATCCTCGACGTGCTCCGTCGGCATGGGGCGCATGCCACCTTCTTCGTTGTCGGCACTCGGGTGCTGGAGCACCCCGACCTGGTCCGGCGCATCCGACGGGAAGGCCATGAGGTGGGCGTGCACAGCTTCACCCACAGTGACCTCACTGCCGTCCCGGACTGGCGTCGCCGGACCGAACTGGCCCTCTCGCAGTCGGCCCTCGCGGGCACCGGCGCCACCTCCAGCCTGCTGCGTCCGCCCTACTCATCGACGCCGGACGCCGTCTCGGGCGTCGATCAGGTCGTTTATCGGGAACTCGCCGAGCAGGGTTATCTGATCGTCCTCAGCGACCTGAACTCCCTTGACTGGACTCGCCCCGGCGTCGACGCGATAGTGCAGGCCGCGACTCCCGCCGGCACCGGCGGTGCGGTGGTCCTGATGCACGATGGTGGCGGCGACCGTGCCCAGACTGTCGCCGCGGTCGACCGGCTGCTCAGCTCGCTGGATGCGCGGGGCTACCACTTCGTCACCGTCTCCCAAGGGCTGCGACTACCCGCCGATGCGGCGACGCGGCCCTCGGGCGGTGTCACCCGGCTGCGGGGTCAGGCGCTGCTGACGGCCTACACGATCTCCCACGGCATCACCTGGGCGCTTTCCGTACTGCTTGTTCCGCTCACCGCGCTCACGCTCGTCCGGACGCTGATCGTTGTCGCGATCGCACGCAGACACCGGCGGAACACCCGCCGGCAGCGGCGCCGACTGCGGCACAGTGGTGAGATCGCCCCACCGGTCAGTGTCATCGTCCCCGCCTACAACGAGGCGGTCGGAATCACCGACACGGTGCTGTCGCTGGTTGCCAGCGATCACGAGGACCTGGAAGTGATCGTCGTCGACGACGGTTCCACCGACGGCACCGCCGGCATCGTCGAAGCTCTCGACCTGCCCGAGGTGATCGTGGTCCGGCAGGACAACCAGGGTAAGCCGGCCGCCCTCAACCACGGCATCGCGGTCGCCTCGCACGACGTGCTCGTCCTCGTCGACGGGGACACGGTCTTCGAACCGGATACGGTTCGCAAGGTCATCCAGCCGCTGGCCGACCCCGCTGTCGGCGCCGTCGCCGGCAACACCAAGGTCGGCAATCGGCGGCGGCTGCTCGGGCGCTGGCAGCACATCGAATATGTGCAGGGCGTCAATCTCGACCGTCGGATGTTCGACGTGCTCGAATGCATGCCCACGGTGCCCGGTGCCATCGGCGCGTTCCACCGCGATGCCCTGGAGTCGGTGGGCGGCGTCTCCGACGACACCCTCGCCGAGGACACCGACCTGACTATGGCCCTGTGCCGGGCGGGCTGGCGGGTGGTGTACGCCGAGGACGCCCGCGCCTGGACCGAGGCACCGTCCTCTCTCAGCGCCCTGTGGCGGCAGCGTTACCGTTGGTGCTACGGCACGATGCAGGCGATGTGGAAGCACCGGCACGCCCTCGTGGAACACGGCGCGGCTGGTCGGTTCGGCCGCCGTGGGCTCCCCTACCTGCTGATGTTCCAGGTGCTGCTGCCGATGCTCGCCCCCGCGGTCGACCTGATGGCCGTCTATGGCCTGCTGTTCGCCGACCGCGGTCTGGTCCTCGCCTTCTATCTCGGTTTCCTCGGCATACAGCTCGCCAGCACCGCATACGCCTTCCGCCTGGACGCCGAACCACTTGGCCCGCTCTGGGCACTGCCGTTCCAACAGATCGTCTACCGGCAGGTCATGTACCTGGTGATCATCCAGTCCGTGGTCAGCGCGCTACTGGGCAGCCGGCTGCGCTGGCACAAACTTGCTCGTGCCGGCAGTGCCGGCTTGGCGCTGGACGGCCGCTCGACGGTCGGATCGGCAGGACGGATGTAGGAAGCGTCCGAGGGCGGTCGGCGCGTGGGAGCCGGGGGCGACCGTGGCCCGTTCCGAACTTGCCGGCTGGGCCGGATACGGCTACTGCGCGTCGCACTCGAGCAGGTCACGCCCCGAGGCCGAGTTCTGGCAGGTACACCCGCCAGGTGAAAAGGCTCACCGGTCAGCGGTACCACCGCTGGTAGGCGCCTCCGTTGCAGGTGTTGTGGCGAAGTCCCTGCGAGACGCTGTCGCCGATACACAGTCCGGACTGTTCGTTTCGGAGTTGGTAGCTGCCGTCGCTCTGGAGGGTGAGTTTCCACCGCTGGTAGGCGCCTCCGTTGCAGGTGTTGTGGCGAAGTCCCTGCGAGACGCTGTCGTCGATACACAGTCCGGACTGTTCGTTTCGGAGTTGGTAGCTGCCGTCGCTCCGGTGGGTGAGTTTCCACCGCTGGTAGGCGCCTCCGTTGCACGTGTTGTGGCGAAGCCCCTGCGAGACGCTGTCGCCGATACAGAGCCCGGAGTTCTGATTCTTCAGAGCAGCGCTGTAGATGATGCCGGAGCCGGCCGGCGAGGCCCCGGCCGCCGCGGTCGAGGATGAGGCCGAGGTGTTCGCCGCGGGTGCCGTCATGGGTGCCGTGACGGGATTGTCGGCGACGACACCGCCGCTGGCCGGGTTCCCGGGCGTCGCGGCGTCGGCGGAACTGTTCACGAGGGCCGCCGCGGTCGCCGTGCGACCGGCCTTCGACTGGTCCGATCCCTTGTTCGACACGACGAGAAACGTGACCGCGAGGGTGGCCGCGAGTACGGCCGCGCCGAGCGCGCCGGCAAGCCAGAACGACCGTCGGCGGCCCGGCCGGTCGGGGGCCGCGGGTGTGGCCGGTTCCGGTGACCGCGAACGGACCGCCTCGGCTGTCGAGGACGGCCCAGGTGGCGGTTCGGGCGGGGTGAGGCTGTATCGGGTGAGGTCGGCGGTCACGGTCGGGGGCAGCCAACCCTCGCCGATCGGTCGCCACTCACCAACGGACGCCTCCCGGCACAACTCGATCAGCGCCGCCGTGGCGGGGCGAGCCGCCGGGTCCTTCGCCACGCACTGCTGCAGCACGCCGCGGATCCGCACCGGGCAGCGGTCCCAGTCGGGCTGTTCGTTCATGATGCGGTGAAAGACTGCGGCGTCCGAGCCGAACGGCAACGCGCCGGTGGCCGCATAATAGGCCGTCGCGCCGAGGGAGAAGACGTCCCCGGCCGTGTCCAGCTGTTGTCCCCGGACCTGCTCCGGGGGCATGAATGCCGGGGTGCCGACCCATGCACCGGTTCGGGTGAGCGCCGTCGTGGCGGCCTCGACCGCCCGGGCGATCCCGAAGTCGATGACGCGGGGACCGCCTCCGGCAAGAATGATGTTTCCCGGTTTGAGGTCACGGTGGATAACGCCGGCGGAATGAATGGAACACAACGCTTCCGCGACCCCGGCGAGCAGTACCAGGACGGTGTCCACCGGGAGCGGGCCGTGGCGGGCGAGGACGACGGCCAGGGAGGGGCCGGCGACATAGGCGGTGGCCAGCCAGGGTCGAACGGCGTGCGGGTCGGCGTCGATGACCGAAGCGGTGTAAACGCCCTGCACCCGTTGGGCGATCGCCACCTCGGAGGCGAAGCGCCGGCGGAACTCAGGGTCGGCGGCGATCTCGGGCCGGGCTACCTTGAGCGCCACCGGCTGCCCACCGAGGGTGTACGAGAAGTACACCGCGCCCATACCACCCTGGCCAATCCGCGCCCGCAGTCTGTACCCGCCGATCTCGCGGGGGTCGTCGGGGGCGAGCGGGGTGAACACCACCTCCCAGGGTGGCTCCGCCCCACTGGCGGCGTTCGCCGGAGCAGGCAGTACGCCACCCGCCGAGCCGACGTGGTCTGCTCCCAACGTACTGGTCATCGGTCTCCCGCACGGAGCTCGTCGAGTACATCCTGGGCGCTGGCCTGACACTATCGTTCCGATCGCCAGCGTCTCCACCGAGCCCCGGGGATCTATCTCGCCCGGCAGGGCCGTGCGCTACGCCGTCGCCGTCGCCGGCCACGCGCTGCGCGTGATCGAGCAGCGCTTCGTTTGGAGGCGCCGCGGTCGGCGACTAGGGTGACGACGCGTTCCGCGCCAGGCTCCAGCTCGGCTTCGGCGTCGTAGCCGTGGACGTGAACCTTGTCGGCGATGTCGCTGGTCACCATGGGCATGACCATGCTTCCGCGTTTGACGTCGACTGCATCGACGCTCCCTATCGCGCGATCTCATTCCGCCCGCAGGACGTCGCCGGCGCGGAGGCGGGCGGCGCGGCGGGCCGGCAGCGTGGCCAGCAGGGTGCCCACCAGCAACGCCGCCGGCCCGACCAGCGCCAGCGCGAGGACGGCGACCGGCGGCACGTACTGCAACGGCACGCTCTCAGCGACCCACCGCCACACCATCCGGCCCAGCGCCACCCCCAGCGGCACGCCGAAGGCCAGCCCCACGATGGCGATCGTGATGGCCTGCGTGACCACGATCAGCCGGCTCTGCCTCCGGGTGACACCCAACGCGCGCAGCACCGCCACCTCATGTCTGCGCTGGCGCGCCGCGGTGGCCAGCGCATGGCCGGTCGCGCCCACCGCGAGCAGGCCGAGGAACACCCCCAGCGCCAGCGGCAGCACCCGCACGTTCCGGACCTGGGTGATCTCGCCCGGAACGATTGGGTTCTCGCCGATGGGAATCACCGGCGCCCCGGCGACCTGGACGATCGTCGCGGTCAGCCGCTCCGTCACGGCCGCGACGTCCGCGCCGGGACCGAGCGCCAGATGCGTTTCGTGGAACATGAAGAAACCATCGGGGAACACCCGCTCGTAGCCCTCGGCGGTGAGCCAGGCCCCCTCGGCGTAGGAGTTCTGGGGATTTTCGGGGACGAACGCGATGCCGGTCACCCGCAGCCGGGTCGGCGCCCCGGCATTGACGGTCAGCAGGTCTCCGACCTTCGCCCCCGCTTCGTGGGCCGATTCCGGCGCCAGCGCAATCTCGCCCGGCCCGGTGGGCATCCGGCCGGACAGCGTCACCACGGGCAGCGGACGTTCGCCCACCGGCGCGTAGCTGAAGACGGTGATAGATGCGCTGCCCACCAGGGCAGACCCCACCCGGGTGTCGTTGACCCCCACCACGTCCGGGTCGCGGGCCCACGCCTCCTGCACCGGCCGCGTCGGTCCGAAGTCCGCGCTGTCATTGCCGACCCAGGCAGCGAGCGGCACCTGGCCGAACCGCGCCGGGTTTCCCGCCGCGTCCACCGCCCCGGCCCGGAACGTCAGCGCGGCCAGCACCCCGAGCACACCCACCACCGCGCCGACCAGCGCCGGCCGCACCGGCACCGCCGCCCGGCCTCGGCCCGGTTCGAGGGCGAACCGGATGCCGACCACGACCGGCACCGGCAGCTCCAGCCGGTACGCCGCCGCCGCGACCACCGACCGGCGAGCGGGCGCGGCGGCCCGCTTCACCATCAACGCGAGCCAGGTCGAGCCCACCGCGGCCGCCACCATCGCCACCACCACGACACCGGCCACCCCGGCCAGCACCGCCAGATCCGCATCCACCCCCGGATCGGGCTCGACATAGCTCGCCGCGCCGATCGGGAACAGCGGGGACACCGCCACCGCCGCACCCGCCCCGGCGACCACCCCAGCGACGGCGGCGAGCGCCGGCCCGGCCGCGGACGCCAGCACCGCCTCCCTGGACGTCATCCCCAGCGTCCGCAGCGTCTCCAGGTCGGCGACGGACGCCGCGGTGTAGCGAAGGACCGTCTGGCCGAGCAGCACCACCGCCGCCAGCAGGGCGGCCAGCGCCAACGCCAGCAGGACACCGGCCTCGAAGCCGGTCGCCTTCTCATTCTGGCGAGCGTCCCGCCACCAGTTTTGGAAACTGCTGTCGTCGCGGCCGGTCAGGTTCGCGAACGCCCGCTGGAACGCGGGAATGCCGGCCTCGCCGACGGTCAACCGGACCACAGCCCAGATCTCGCCCGTGCTGCCCAGCAGGTTGGCGCGGTACTTCGCGGTGAACGCCTCGGTCGTGACCAGCCGCCGGGGAAGATCTCCGGACCCGCCGGGCTCGTTGATGAAGACGTTCGACCGGACGACCCCGACGATCCGCAGCGGCTGGCGGGGCCCGGTCGGGGTTACCTCCTCGCCCGTGCCGCCATGGTCGACCTCCGCCGGGGTGAACAGCCTCGCGGTGACCGTGTCCCCCAGCTTGAGGTGGTTGTAGTCGAGGAAGGCGGGGCTGACGACCACCTCGTCCACCCGTGCCGGGTCGGCGAGTCGGCCCGACAGCACCACCGGCCGCTCGATCGTCCCCATCAGCCCGCCGTCTGCCGGCGTTACCGGGTTGACCCCGTCTTCCGGGATTCCCTCCAACCTCAGATTGGAGCTGCTGCTCACGATTTCGCCGAGCGCGGCGACGCCGGGCAACTTCCGCACCGGCGCCCAGTCGACGATCGGCTGGCTCGGGATTATCAGCACCGTTACCGGCAGGGTCTGGGCGAGCAGCCGGTCCATCGCCGAATCGCCGCGCCGCGCCCCCGCCGTCGCCGCCATCACCGTGCCGGACGCCAGCGCCACCATCAGCGCCAGTACCACCAGCGACCGGGCGCGGCGGCGCAGGTCGAGCCACAGCCACCCCCACACAGGCGCCAGCGCCGCACTGACGGACCGCATCATGACGATCTCGTTTCCCCTCGTTGGAGGATCGCCCCATTCATCTGACGGCGATGGCGATGACCTGACCAGCATGAACCGCCGGATCGGCGCGCTCGCTGCATGGCGACCATTCAGACGCACCGCGGTGCTTCTTGCCAAGGGTGGCCAGAACCCGGAGTTCCGCGTGCTAGCACCCTGTACTTGCCGAAAAGTACGTCCGGGCAGGTCAGGCGGCATGTTCGTACTCGTGCAGGATGCCGCCGAGGTGGTCGCGTCAGCGGATGTTGAGGTGGGTGAGCCGGTCGGGGGCGGTGATCGGTTCGGGTAGCGGCTTCTACTTCGCGGACTACGACACGATGCCGGGCAAGTCGCATTGCCCGACCTGATCCGGCGGCGAGCGTCGGGAAACATCACACGCGGCCAGCGGGCGCTGAGCTCGGCCCCCTACGGCGGACACTGTCGGTACTCGGGGGCCAAGCTCAGTTGTCGCGGGCCAGGCGGATCACGAGCGTCCGTAGGTCATCGTCCACCGGCGGGTGGCCCGTCCGGTGTGGGTAGGTCCAGCGTCGGCGGGCCAGGCGGCGGTGCCAGGCCGGCAGCGTCGTCGTGGTGACCAGCCGGCACGATCGGACCTCGCGGGGTAGCAGTCGGGCCAGCGCGGCCAGGACCGCGCGGTCTGGCCAGGTGAATCGGGGCCATCCAACCTGGCGACGTAGCACAGCGACCTCGTGGCGCAGTACCAACAGTTCCGTCGTCCTCGCTGCGTCGCTACGCGCCAGCAGCACCAGCCAGCCAAACATCCGCACGATCGCCAGGTACACCAACCGCACCACCATGAGACACGGTCATGCGCCACGGGCTGGGCGGCGAAGCCACAGGTCAACGGCCTGAAGCCGAGTTCTGGCACGGTACAGGCCACCGACGGCTGGCACGCCCTGCTGATGCTCGTCGCCGGGCCGGCAGGGCGCGAACCGTCACGCCACAGTTCCCGAGAACGACCGAGGTGACGCCGTGCCAGCACGACGGGGTGCCGGCCGGGTCCCAGTAAAGCTGGGCATCCAGGTGGATGTGGCCGTCGACGAAGCCTGGCGTGACAACCAGGTCCGTCGTGTTGATCTCCCGGCGACCGTGGGCCAGCACATCGCGGTCCTCCAGGTCTGCGTCCAAGCGACGAACGACGAGGGACCGCCAGGGGCCGATCGGCCGTGTAGCTAGGACGGAACCAGGTCGAGAAGTTGGCTCCCGGCTCCGTCTGGAGCGGTCGTTCGCTACACCGAGGCCAGATGAGCCTCGCAACCGTCTTTCGGCGGCCGTTGACGCGCCGCCGCTTCTCGGCGCCCTGGGATGTGATCCCTGCCACAAACGGTTGTAGAGAATGCGGATTCACTAGTTCGCTGTTCAGGCACCCGGCGGTCGGTCCGATAGTGCTTCAGAGTCGGGCATTGTGCCCGCAAGTGGCGGCCGGGGTAAGAGCCGGCGAATATCGATCATTCACTAACGGCATGGCGGGAGACCTATGAGCGTCGGCATCCTGCACGGTCGGAGCTGTCCCCGCATGGACGAGGGGGTCGTCCTGCGGTCGCGGGTCGACCTGTCGTCGGAGGGCTACCGGGCCAACCGCGACGCCCAGCTCGCCAACCTCGCCGCGTTGGAAGAGCAGTTCGAGCTGGCCAGCGCGGGCGGCGGCGAGCGTTACCAGGCCCGGCACCGGGAGCGGGGGCGCCTACTGGTCCGGGAGCGCATCGAGCTGTTGCTCGACCGGGACGCCCCGTTCCTCGAGCTGTCGACCCTGGCGGCTTGGGGGAGCGAGTTCACAGTCGGTGCGAGCGTGGTCACCGGTATCGGTGAGGTGTCCGGCGTCGAGATCGTGATCATCGCGCATGACCCCACCGTCCGCGGCGGCGCGATGAACCCATATTCGCTGCGCAAGACCCTGCGCGCGCTCGAGATCGCCAGACGCAACCGCCTGCCGGTGGTCAACCTGGTCGAGTCCGGTGGCGCGGACCTGCCGAGCCAGTCCGATCTCTTCGTGCAGGCAGGAAAGATCTTCCATGACCTGTCCGAGCTGTCGGCGGCGGGCGTCCCGACGATCGCGCTGGTGTTCGGCAACTCGACCGCCGGCGGCGCCTACGTGCCCGGGATGTGTGACCACACGGTGCTCGTCGACCTGCAGGCGAAGGTGTTCCTCGGCGGGCCCCCGCTGGTCAGGATGGCGACCGGTGAGGAGGCCGACGACGAAGAGCTCGGCGGCGCCGCCATGCACACCCGGATCTCAGGGCTCGGCGACTACTTCGCGGTCGACGAACACGACGCCATCAGGATCGGCCGGCGCATTCTGTCGGAGATCAACTGGCGGAAGGCCGGCCCCGGGCCGAGACTGCCGGCCGACCCGCCCCTCCATGATCCCGAGGAACTGCTCGGCATCGCCCCGGCCGATTTCCGGGTGCCGTTCGACCCGAGGGAGGCCATCGCCCGCGTGGTCGATGGCTCTCGGTTCGGCGAGTACAAGCCGGACTTCGGCACCAGCCTGGTCACCGGTTGGGCCTCGATCCACGGCTTCGGTGTCGGCATCCTGGCCAACGCCAATGGCGTGCTGTTCAGCGCTGAGGCCAAGAAGGGCGCGGAGTTCATCCAGATTGCCAACCAGATCGACACCCCCCTGGTCTTCCTGCAGAACACGACCGGCTTCATGGTCGGGACCCAGTACGAGCGGGGAGGCATCATCCCGGACGGCGCTAAGTTGATCAACGCGGTGACGAACAGCGCGGTGCCACATCTGACGGTCAACATGGCGGCATCGTTCGGCGCCGGCAACTACGGCATGTCGGGCAGAGCCTACGACCCTCGGTTCATGTTCACCTGGGTTGGCGCTCGGTGCGCGGTGATGGGCTCCGCTCAGCTCGCCGGCGTGCTGTCGATCGTCGGCAGGGCCTCGGCGAGCGCCGCCGGCCGACCGTTCGACGAGGAGGCCGACGCGCGGCGCCGGGCCGAGATCGAACGGCAGATTGACGCCGAGTCCCACTCCTTCTTCATGAGCGGCAAGGTGTACGACGACGGCGTCATCGACCCGCGCGACACCCGCACGGTGCTTGGCCTCGCGCTGTCGGCCGTCCACTCCGCACCGGTCGAGGGACGCCGCGGCTACGGCGTCTTCCGGATGTGAGGCGATGCCGGTGAACCGAATCAAGAAGCTGCTGGTCGCGAACCGGGGCGAGATCGCCTCCCGGATCCTTCGCACCGCCCACGAGATGGACATCGCGACGGTTGCTGTGTTCAGCGACCCGGACGCGGAGACTCCTTTCGTCGACGAGGCCGACGAGGCTGTCCGGCTCCCCGGCGCGACGCCGGCCGAGACATACCTGCGCCTCGACGCGATCCTCGACGCGGCGCGGCGGACCGGCGCCGATGCCGTCCACCCCGGCTACGGGTTCCTGTCGGAGAACGCCGGTTTCGCCCGTGCCTGCGCGCACGCCGGGCTCGTGTTCGTCGGGCCGCCGCCGGAGGCCATCGAGGCGATGGGCTCCAAGACCCAGGCCAAGACGCTGATGGCGCAGGCGGGTGTGCCGGTGCTCGCTGGCCTGGTGGTCGACGACGAGCTGGCCGCCGACCCCGCGCGACTGGTACAGGCCACGGCGAGTCTGGAGTTCCCGCTGCTGGTCAAGGCGGTCTACGGCGGTGGCGGTCGGGGCATGCGGATCGTGCGCGAGCCGGCCGGGCTGGCCACGGCCGTCGCGGGCGCGCGCCGCGAGGCGGCGGCGGCGTTCGGCGACGGCGCGGTCTTCCTTGAGACCTACGTCGAGCGGCCCCGCCACATCGAGGTGCAGATCTTCGGCGACGCGTTCGGTGACGTGGTGCACCTGTTCGAGCGTGAGTGCTCGGTTCAGCGACGCTTCCAAAAGATCATCGAGGAGGCGCCGTCGGTCGCCGTCGATGACGAGCTGCGGGGGAGTCTGGGTTCGGCCGCGATCGCCGCCGCCAAGGCGATCGGGTACGTCGGAGCGGGCACCGTCGAGTTCGTGCTCGACCCGCGGGGCCGGTTCTTCTTCCTCGAGGTGAACACCCGCCTGCAGGTCGAGCATCCGGTCACTGAGGAGATCACCGGCCTGGACCTGGTCCGCGCCCAGCTGCGGGTCGCTGAAGGCGAGCCGTTGCCCGATGAGCTGCGCGCGGCCCGCATCGACGGGCACGCGATCGAGGCCCGCCTCTATGCCGAGGATGTCGCGGCCGGATTCCTGCCCGCGATCGGTACCGTTCACCGCTTCGACGTCCCCGCGCTCGCCGGCATTCGGGTCGACCGGGGCGTGGCGGACGGGTCGGTGGTCGGCGTTCACTACGACGCAATGCTGGCCAAGGTGATCGCCCACGGAGCCACCCGGGACCAGGCGATCCGCCGGCTGGCCCGCGCCCTCGACCGGACCCGCGTGCACGGGCTGACCACGAACCGGTCCCTGCTGGTGGCGATCCTGCGCGACGAGCGGTTCCGCTCTGGCCAGGTGGATACCGGCTACCTCGACGGCCTGGACCTCACCGCGCTCGGATCGAGCGGACTGCCGGACGCGGTGGTGGCCACCCATCTGCTCGCGGCCACCCTCGCCGGGGTCGAGCGGCGGCGGGCGGCCGCCGTCCTGCCGACCGCCCCTGCGGGCTGGCGCAACGTCGCCGTCGTCCCCCAGCGGGTCGCCTTCGAGGTCGACGGCCGGCAGATCGAGGTGCTGTATCGACGCCGCGCCGATCGGATCGAGGCGACCGTCGACGGCAGGGACTACGAGGTGCTCGCGCACCGGACCGAGGCCGAGACGGTGGACCTCACCGTAGCCGGGATCCGCGCGACGGTGCACCTCACCCACGCCGCCGACGGCTGGTGGTATGCCGACGGCCGGGGCGGTTCGACGGCCGCCCGGGAAGTGCCGCGCTTCGTCGAGCCGGGGGCGGCCGAGGCGCCGGGCTCGCTCGCGGCGCCCATGCCCGGCGTCGTGGTGCGCCTGGCCGTGGCCGTAGGCGACCGGGTCACTGCAGGTGACCCAATCCTCGTGCTGGAGGCGATGAAGATGGAGCACACCGTCCGCACGCCGGTCGACGGCGTCGTCACCGAGATCTCCGCCGGGCCGGGCGACACCGTCGACAGCGGGCACATCCTGGCCATCGTCACCGCGGACGGCACGGCGTGACCGGTGAGGCCGCGCCGGACGAGGGCGCGGCGGACGGCAGCGAGCGTCCGGCGGTCGGCTACGCCCTCGACGGGCCGGTCGCCTGGCTGACGATCGATCGTCCAGAACGCCGCAACGCGCTGTCGGCCGAGGTCCGCGCGGGGCTGTGGACGGGCGTGCGGCGGTTCCGCGACGACGTCGATGCCGCGGTGCTCGTCATGACCGCGGCCGGGGACAGGGCCTTCTGCGCGGGCGGCGACCTCAAGGAGATGGCAACCGAGACACTGCGGGTCCCGCCACCCGACTACCTCCCGCAGATCGGGCGGAACATCGAGATCGACAAGCCGGTCATCGCGGCGGTCAACGGCGTCGCATATGCCGGCGGTTTCCTGCTGACCCAGTGCGCCGACCTGGTCGTGGCCGCCGAGCATGCCCGCTTCGCGATCACCGAGGCGAAGGTGGGGCGGGGAACACCATGGGCCGCGTCGCTGCCCTACCTGCTGCCCCCGCGGGTGGTCATGCACATGCTGCTGACCGGCGAGCCGGTCTCCGCGCGGCGCGGCTATGAGCTGGGCCTGGTCAACGAGGTCGTGCCGGCCGATCAGCTGCGCGCGGCCGCCCACGACCTCGCGCTGCGCGTGGCCGCCAACGCACCACTGTCGGTCCGGCTGGCCAAGCAGACCGTCGGACTGTTGGCCCGGTATCCGGTGGAACGTGCTTACGAGGAGGCCGAGCGGCTGTGGGAGCTGGTCTACCTGAGTGACGACGCCCAGGAGGGGCCGCGGGCATTCCGAGAGGGCCGCCGGCCGGTATGGAAGGGACGCTGAGATGGGGGACGACGCGAGGGCGGCGCGGGTCCGCGCGCTGTGTGACGATCTGACAGCCGAGACCGTCGATCTGCTGGCGCTGCTGGAGCCGTTGGACGAGGACGCCTGGCTCACCCCGACTCCAGCCGCCGGGTGGAACATCCGCGACCAGGTCACGCACCTGGCCTACTTTGATGAGGCGACGGCGCTCGCCGCGACCGACCCCGAGGCCTTCGCGGCCAGGGCACGGGAGCTGACCGGACTCGGCGACGACTTCAGCGACGTGATCGCCGCGCGCTGCCGTGATCTCGCCGGGCCCGCCGCCCTCGACTGGTTCATCCAGGCCAGGGCCGCGCTGTCGGCGGCCCTGCTGGCAGCAGATCCGACCGTGAAGTTGCCGTGGTTCGGCCCGCCAATGAACTCCGCCTCGTCAGCCACGGCGCGGCTGATGGAAACGTGGGCCCACGGTCAGGACGTCGCCGACGCGCTGGGACGGGAGCGGGTCCCGACCGTCCGGCTCCGCCCCATCGCCCATCTGGGTGTGGCCACCATGGCCTGGGGTTTCACCGTGCGCGGCCGGCCCATCCCAGCCGATCCAGTCCGGGTGGAGCTCACCGCGCCCGAGTGCGACCGATGGGAGTGGGGCCCCGATTCCGCCACCTCCGTCCTGCGAGGACCGGCCCTGGACTTCTGCCTGCTCGTCACCCAGCGCCGCCACCGCGACGACCTGCGGCTGGAGGCGACCGGCGAGCCGGCGCGGCGCTGGTTGGAGGTGGCCCAGATCTTCGCCGGCCCACCGGGGCCTGGCCGACCGCCTGGTGCCAACGTCCCTGACCCGTCGGGCGGCGACCGGATCCTGGCCGGCGGCGCCGGCCCCGCCCGCTGCGTCCCCGGCGGATCGACTGGCGGGAGCCAGTCGTGAGCGGACTCAGGCGGCCGGTGCGCATCGCCAATTGCTCCGGGTTCTACGGCGACCGGATCGATGCCGCCCGACTCATGGTGGATGGCGGGCCGATCGACGTCCTCACCGGTGACTACCTGGCCGAGCTGACCATGTTCATCCTGTGGAAGGCCCGCGCCCGCGGCGGCGCTGGCTACGCCCGGACCTTCGTCGACCAGCTCACCGAGGTCCTCGGTAGTTGCCTGGACCGGGGGATCAGGATCGTCACCAACGCGGGCGGGCTCGACCCCGCCGGGCTGGCCGAGCGAGTGGCGAGGGTCGCGGCCGAGCTGGGGCTGGCGCCGAACGTCGCGTACGTCACCGGCGATGACCTGGTGGGCCGGCTCGGCGACCTGCAGGCGACCGGTGAGCGGTTCACGCACCTCGACACCGGGCGGGACCTGGCCGCGGCCGCCGTGGAGCCGCTCACCGCCAATGCCTACCTCGGGGGATGGGGCATCGCCGCGGCCCTGGCCGGCGGCGCCGACGTCGTCGTGACCTCCCGGGTCACCGACGCCTCCCTCGTCGTCGGCCCGGCCGCCTGGTGGCACGGCTGGGGGCGGACGGACTGGGACCGGCTGGCCGGCGCGGTCGCCGCTGGGCATGTCATCGAATGCGGGCCCCAGGCGACCGGCGGCAACTACGCGTTCCTCGACGAGATCACCGATCTGCGCTACCCAGGATTCCCGATCGCCGAGGTCGCCGCCGACGGTTCCAGCGTCATCACGAAGCATCCGGGCACCGGCGGCCTGGTATCGGTGGGAACCGTGACCGCCCAGCTTCTGTACGAGATCGCCGGACCGGAGTACGCCGGCCCGGACGTCACCACCCACTTTGACACTGTGCGCCTGACCCAGGATGCACTCGACCGGGTGCGCCTGTCCGGAACGCGGGGCAGCGCGCCGTCGGGCCGTCTCAAGGTGGCCTTGAACTATCTGGGTGGCTACCGCAACACGATGACGCTGGTCCTGACCGGTCTCGACATCGAGCGGAAGGCGGCGTGGGCCCGCCGGGAGCTATTCGATCTCCTCGGCGGCGAGGAGTCGTTCGACGAGGTCGACGTGCGGCTGCTGCGCTTCGACCGGCTGGACGCCGACGCCAACGCCCATGCCACGGCACACCTAAGAATCACGGTCAAGGACGCCGACCGCAGTCGGGTCGGCCGGGCGTTCTCCAACGCGACCCAGGCGCTGGCCCTGGGTGGATACGCCGGCTTCCACACCACCACCCCGCCCGGTCCCGAGAGCGCCTACGGCGTGTACTGGCCGACGACCGTGGCCAGGGATGCCGTCGAGCATCGAGTAGCGTTCGCCGACGGTTCGTCGTCCGTCATCCCGCACAGCCCGCGCGGCCAGGGAACCGATGTCGCGCTCGGCACCCTGGAAAAAGGCGGCCCCGCGCTGACGACCGAGAGGCAGCCCGTTTCGCGGCCGACAGCCGATGAAGGCTCGACGGTACGAATACCGCTCGGCCGCCTGGTCGGTGCCCGGTCGGGAGACAAAGGCGGCAACGCGAACGTCGGGCTTTGGGCCAGCGACCACGCCGTCTACGACTGGCTGCGGGACACACTGACCATCCAGCGGTTCACCGAGCTGCTGCCGGAGGCGCGGGGGCTGGTGGTCCGGCGGTACGACCTGCCCAACCTGCGGGCGCTCAACTTCGTGATCGTCGGCTTGCTGGGAGAGGGCGTCGCCTCGTCGACCCGTCCCGACCCGCAGGCGAAGGGGCTCGGGGAGTACATGCGCTCCCGTCACCTCGCCGTCCCGGTAGCCCTGGTTCCGGCAAACGCCGTCCCGGACGCCGCCGCCCCGACCACGCGTCGGACCCGGGCTGCCCAGTGAGCGAGGGTGGGCAGGCCGCGCCGGCGACCCGCGTTCGGGTGCGTGACCCGGAACGGCGGGAGCGGATCCTGGCCGCCTCGGCCGAGCTGATCGCCGCCCGTGGCTACCACGCGGTGACCATGGCGGACATCGGTGAGGCCGCCGGGATCGTCGGCTCCGGGATCTACCGACACTTCAACGGAAAGTCCGAGGTGCTGGCGGCCCTTCTCGAGGGCGTCATGGACAACCTGTGGGCGGACGCGATGCGGATCGTCGACGCGGGCGCTGACCCGGCGACCACGCTGAGCCAACTGATCGCGGCCCAGGTGGACTTCTCCATCGATCGTCGGGTTTTGGTCGCGCTCTACCTGCGGGAGGCCGCCACGCTGCCACCCGATCGCGGCCGCGGGCTGCGGCGCATGCAGCGGCGCTACATCGAGGAATGGGTGACCAACCTCCACGAGGCCCGGCCCGAGCTGAACGAGGCCGAAGCGCGGACTCTGGTGCACGCCGCGATCGGCGCGATCCAGTCAGTGGTCAACCATGACAGCGGCCTGCCGCGTGGCGACCTCGCAGCCGTTCTGACCGGCGTGGCTCACGCCTGCCTGGGTCTTTCCCGGATGACCACGTGAGGAGGGCATGGGTGAGAGCGGTGGATGAGAGCCGAATCTCCTACTCTTCTGGAGGCACCCGTGGAGTTCGCTGAGGACGCGGAGCTGCTGTCGCGCAGCACACGCTCGGCCTGCCACGGTCGTACTGAGTCGTCCCGACCAGTGCCACCGCGTACTCCTGTGAGCTGGGAGGCGGGGACGGGCGGACCTTGTTCGTGGCGACGTCGTCCGGCGTCGACGGAGTGACGCCATCCGGTCGGATCGAGACCACGCGGGTCGCGATACCCGCCGCCCGCGCGCCAGTCTCGCGGCTGGACTGATCGGGGACTGGCGCGCCGGGCAGGCGGTCGCCGGGGGATGCCGCAGCCCGCACCGCCGTGGGACAAGCGAGCCCTCTCTGGCCGCCTCCCGGAGGAGCACGGTGTGCTCCGGGAGCGCCGGAGCAGGCCGCGACGGCTCACCGCAGTTATGGTGCCCACCACATAGTGCATGCTATCTTCGTAGCTGAGTGGCTGGATCGCGTGATCGTCGATCGGCGGATCCTGCCCGCTGTTGCCGTCCGAGGGGACGCCCGCGCCCTCGCGGGCATGCTCGCCCCCGCCGTCTTGGTACGCCGATCCGATTCCGGGAGGATCTGGTGCTTGATCCGACGCCTCTTCGGGGCGGGCCGCTCGCCGGCCTGAGTGTGCTCGATCTGTCCTGGGGCGCGGCCGGTCCGATGACCACGATGCTGCTGGCCGACTCCGGCGCGGACGTGCTGCGGATCGAGTCGCCCGCTGGAGATCCGGCACGTGACGAGGTCGCCTACCGGGTGTGGAACAGGGGCAAGCGCAGCGCCGTCCTCGACCTGCGCGACGACGACCAGCGCGCGGCGTTCCTGCGGCTGGCCGAGCGATCCGACGTACTGGTGGAGTCGTTCGAGCCCGGCGTGACCGAGCGGCTGGGTATCGACGAGGCGACGCTGCGCCGGCGCAGCCCACGGCTGGTGTACTGCTCGATCACCGGCTACGGGCCGGACGGCCCGGACGCGCACCGCCCGGGCTACGACTCCCTCGTCGCCGCCCGCACCGGATTGCAGTGGGAGGTCCGGGGCTATCCGGGGACGGCGCTGAACCGGATCAGCCGGGCGGGGATCCCGTTGCCGGACCTGGAGGTGCCGGACCTGCCGGCGAGCCGGTTCGGTCAGGACGGACCGGTGTTCTCCCGCTCGATGTGGCCGAGCCTGGGCGCCGCCTACCTGGCCACCGCCGGCATCAGCGCGGCGCTGCGCGCCCGCGAGGTGACCGGGCTCGGCGAGCACGTCCAGACGTCCCTCCTGCAGGGCGCGATGGCCGCGGCCGGGCCGAACTGGCAGCGGGTGGACAACGCGGACGCGCCCGGCTACTGGATGTGGGTGACCGACCGGCGAGCGCCCGAGGGCCTGTTCGAATGCGCCGACGGTCGCTGGGTGCATTTCTGGACGATTCGTCCCACCTTGGTGCTCGACGCGGCGGTCGGCGACGAGCTGATGCTCGACGGTCCGCGGGACGACATGCGGGGCGGAGGCGGCGTGCGCATCGGCATGGACGCGGACGAGCTGCCGATCCTGTACCTGTTCCACCAGGAGCTCGTCGAGGCGTTCCGGAAGTTTCCCAGTGAGCAGTGGGTCGCGTTCGGCGCGGCGCGCAACCTGGGTATCGCCCTGGTCCGCTCGCCGGAGGAGGCGTTCGCCGACCAGGCGCTGCTCGACCACGGATGCGTCGTCGAGGTCGCCGACCCCGAGGTAGGGCCCATCCGGCACGCCGGAGTCCTCCTGGAGTTCGCGGCCGCCCCCGGCGCCGTGACCGGCCCGGCACCGCGCCCCGGCGAGCACACCCACCAGGTCCTGGCCGCCTCCGCCGGCGTCGGCCTCGCTGACGGAGGCGGCCAGCACGGGCAGGCGTCGACTCCCGCGGCCACCCGGCAGGGCGCGCCGCTGCGGCGCGGACCGCTGGACGGCGTGCGGGTACTCGACCTCGGTATCGGGGTGGCCGGCCCGTGGGGCGGCCGGGTGCTCGCCGACCTCGGCGCCGATGTGATCAAGGTGCACGCCCTGCACGACGGTTACTGGTCCACCACCCACCTGGGCCTCGGCACCAACTGGGGCAAGCGCAGCATCGCCCTCAACCTCAAGGACCCAGCTGGTCGCGAAGTGCTCGACCGCCTCCTCGCCACCGCCGACGTCGTCGCCCACAACATGCGCCCCGGCGCGGCCGAGCGACTCGGCATCGGCTACGAACAGCTGCGCACCCGGTTCCCCGGGCTGATCTACTGCCACACCCGCGGCTTCGAGGACGGGCCGCGCTCGTCGCAGCCGGGCACCGACCAGACCGCGAACGCGCTGGCCGGCACCGAGTACGAGGACGGCGCCTGCCGGCTTGGCGGCCCGCCGCTCTGGAGCCGGGTCAACATGGGCGACACCGGCAACGGCTACCTCTGGGCGATCGCCGTCATGCAGGCGCTCTACCATCGCGAGCGCACCGGCGAGGGGCAGCGGGTCGGCACCGCGATCATCAACGCCGCCCTACTGGCGACGTCCTACGCCTACAGCCTGGCCGACGGCACACCGGTCGAGCGGCCACGCATCGACGCCGCCCAACGTGGCCTTTCAGCCCTGCACGGGCTGTACCGGCTCGCCGACGACAGCTGGCTGTCCATCGCCGTCCTCGCCGCGCCTGCCTGGTCCGACCTGTGTGACGTGCTGGAGGCCGCCGAGCTGCGAGACGACCCGCGGTTCGCCGACTTTGCCGCTCGCCGCGCCCACGACGCGGAGCTGAGGGCCGCACTCGAGCCGCTGTTTGCCCGCCGGACCGCCGAGGAGATCGTCCCCGCGTTCGACAAACGCGACCTGCCCTGCGAGATCTCCTCCACGACCTACTCCACCCAGCTGTTCGACGACCCGGACATCCGCGCCCGCGGCTGGATCGCCACCGCCCATCGCCCCGGGGTCGGCCGCCTCGAGCAGCCCGGCGTCCTGGTCGACCTCACGGTTCACCCCGGCGGAGTCTCCGGGCCGCCCTGCCTCGCCGGCGAACACACCCGACCGGTGCTAGCCGAGCTCGGCTACCAGTCCGACGCGATCGACGCGCTGATCGCCTCCCGGACCGTGCTGGAAACCGCGCCCACCCCCTGAACCCGGAACACCCAACCAGCTGTGTTCCCCCACGGGACCAAAGCCACCATCACCGTAGGAGGTGCCCTGTGCCCGGACTCGATCGACTCATCTCCGTGGACTCCCACTACCGGGTCACGATCGACCAGCTCAAGGAAGCGGTACCAGCCCGCTTCCACGACGGGATCGACCACGCCAACCGACTGGTCGAGGCACCCAGGTTGGCCGCGATGCAGCGCCGCGGAACCCCGCCGCTCGGCCTGGGCTCCTACCTGCACGAGGCCGCCCGCCACCCCGGGTACTCCGACCCCACCGCCCGGCTCGCGGCGATGGACGAGGACGGCGTCGACGTCGAGATTCTCTTCAGCGACCTGTCCGCGTTCCGGATCTTCCACAAGATGCTCGACGGCTGGAAGGAGACCGCCCGCGCCTTCGCCGACATCAGCTCCGCCTTCGCCGCCGCCGATCCCGCCCGGCTGCTCGTCGCCTACCAGCTCCCCCTGCTCGACATCGACCAGGCGGTCGCCGAGCTCGAACGGCTGGTGACCGACCACCAGGCGCGCACCGTGCACCTGCCCACCAAGCCCGGCTCGGTCGGCCTGCCCGAGTACTACGACCCCCGCTACGACCCGCTGTGGGCGCGGCTGCAGGAGCTGGACATGCCCGTCTGCCTGCACCTCGGCGTCGAGGACGAGTACTGGCAGCTCGCCGCCGTCGACCCCACCCCGCAGCTGGGTGTCTTCACCTCCCAGCCGCCGATGCGGCTGTCCGAACAGCTCGGCATGTTGCTGCTGTCGGGTCTGTTCGAGCGCTTCCCAGGGCTGAAGTTCGTCTTCGTCGAGCCCGGCCTGAGCTGGGTGCCGTACTACCTCGACATCCTCGACTACATGACCACGCACGGCTACGAGTTCCCCGCCCTGAAGCAGAAGCCCAGCGCCTACTTCCAGAGCAACATCTTCCTCACCTTCATGGACGAGCGGCGCGGCGTGAACATGCGCCACGACATCGGCATCGACAACATCATGTGGTCCACCGACTTCCCCCACCCGGCCTGCACCTGGCCCAACTCGCGCAAGGTCGTCGCCGAACTCATGCGCGACGTCCCCGCCAACGAGGCCCACAAGCTCGTCTACGGCAACGCCAAGCGGGTCTTCCACCTCTGAGCCCGGGCCCGGGCCACCCACTGTCGCGGAGCCGACCCCCGGCGCCGGGGGTCGGGGGAGCAGCCGTCGCCGGTGGCAGCTGCCGTCCACCGGGACGACGCGCGGCCCGGCCCAATACGGCCGTCTACAGCCCGAGCATGGAGACGCTGCGGTCCCACAGCTCCTCCGCGAGGCGAGCGTCTTCCGCCTGGGGGGCGCTGCGGGCGAGCTTGTTGCCGGAGTAGTACTCGCCGGGCTCCCAGGTCGAGCCAGGGGTTCCCTCGGCGAGCCAGGCCAGGGCGTCGCCGCCTTCGTCCGCTCCCTTGAGAAGCAATCGCGAGAACGGAGGACGGTAGATCCAACGAAACCAGCTGGTGGTTTCGCTGGCGAAGTTGGTCGCGAGGTTGCCAGGGTGGAACGCGACCGCCGAGACACCCCGGTCGTGGTACCGGCGGTGCAGCTCGCTCGTGAACAGGATGTTGGCCAGCTTGCTGTCGCCGTAGGCCTTGTTCGGCGAGTACCTCCGTTCGTTCTGCAGGTCGTCAAGGTCGAGGTGGCCGTAGCGCTTCGCCGCGACGCTGGAGGTCTGCAGCAGCTTGGCTCGCGACGACACGAGCGTCGGCATGAGTAGGTAGGTGAGCAGGAACGGCGCGAGGTGATTGATCTGGAAGGTCTTCTCGAAGCCGTCCTTCGTGACCTCCCGGTCCCCGAAGATGCCGCCGGCGTTGTTGGCGAGCACCTCGATCCGCGGATACCCGGCGGAGAGCTGGTCGGCGAGGCCGCGGACGCTCTCGAGGTCCTCGAAGTCGGCGAGGTGGTAGGGAACGTCGATCTCGGCGGCGACCGCCGCCGTCCTGTCCTGGGAGCGGCCGACCAGCACCACCCGCTCGCCCTTGGCCGCCAGTTGTCGGGCGGCGGCGGCACCGACACCACTGCTTCCGCCCGTGATGACGATGGTCTGATCTCCCACGACGTTCCTCCCCGTGCTGGCCAAGCCCGCAGCCTCGACTGTCGACCTGGATGTGGTCCCGCGAGCTGGTGCCTTTCCGACCTGGGTCCTGATATGGGACCTGCAGGCAGCAGCCCAGTCCCGCTACGTCACATTCCCCACAGGTAGGGATCGGGAGCCGACCGGTCGATGATGGCCGCCGCCCGCCGGCGAATCACTTCATCCTGCCAGTCGATATCGGCGGCGAACCGGCCACCGTGGAGCCGCTTGTCGGCCTCGTGGTCGTGGTGAGCCCAGAAGTTCCCGCTACGCACGGTCTCCAGCACCGTCGTCGCGACTTCCGCCGGCTCCGCGAGCACGGCCGCCACGCCGCCCGCCTCAAGGCCTCGCTGCACGAACGTCATAGTCTCGCGGTCGCCCGCCAGGTTCGTCTTCGTCAGGGGAGGGAGCACGACGTGCGCCTGGATCAGTGACCGCTGGTCGCGTAGCTGGCCGTGTAGGCATTCCATCAGCGTGCAGACAGCCTGCTTGGAGGTCGAGTACGCAGGCGTCTGGTACATGACGCCAACGGCTCCGGACCCGGACGACGTACCGAGAATATGGCCGGGAGTTCCCTGGGCGATCATGCGTGGGGCGAACGCCTTGATGCCGTGCAGGATCCCGAAGAAGTTGATGTCGTAGATGCGGCGCCAGTCGGAGATCTCGTCGTCGAACAGGCCGCCGCCCCCGGCGACACCGGCGTTGAGGAACAGGATGTCCACCTGTCCGTACTGCTCGAAGGCGGCGTCGGCCAACTGTCGGACCGAGTCGAAGTCCGCGACGTCGGTCGGCACGCCGAGCACGTCGTGACCGAGGTCGTGCAGCTCCCCGACGGCGTCCGCCAACGCCGCAGCGTCGACGTCGGACAGCACGACCCTGCAGCCCTGCTGCGCGAAGAGCCGGGCCGTGGCCCGGCCGATGCCGTGCGGCCCGCCGCTGCCAGTGACGACGGCGACCTTTCCTTCGAGGTCCTCCACGCACTTCTCCATTCCATTCTGCGGCGGCCTCGCCCGGTGCGGCTTTGCTACAGCGGCCGCTGTTCTGGCTTCTGTCTGGCTCATTGGGGTGAGCCTTCTTACCCGCGGAGACGAAATGAGATTTCGATCAGACCCGCTCCGGGTCCTTGTAGACGATGACGGTCTTGAGCTCGGCGTAGGCGTCGAGGCCGACCTGGCCGTTGTTCCGACCGATGCCGCTGGACTTCACGCCGCCGAACGGGATTTTCGGGTCGATCTCGGTGTGCTGGTTCACCCAGGCGGTGCCGGCTTCGAGGCGGGTGGCGAGCTGCTCGCCCCGTGCGAGGTCCGAGGTCCAGACGGAGGCGCACAGCCCGTACTCGGTGGCGTTGGCCTGCTTGACGGCCCACTCGACGTCGCTGAACGGGATGACCGGCAGGACCGGCCCGAACTGCTCTTCGTCCACGACCCGCACGCCAGGGCCGACGCCCGTCAGGATGGTCGGCGGGTAGAAGTAGCCGGAGCCGTTGACCGCGGCGCCGCCGGTGACCGCCTTCCCGCCGTTGTCGAGGGCATCGGTGACGAGCGCGCTGACACGGTCGAACTGGGGCTTGGTGGATAGCGGGATCATGCCGGCAACCCGTTCCCGGGCGATCACCGCGAGTTCGTCGACGAGGTCCTGGTAGACCGTCTCATGGGCGTACACCCGTTTGATCGCGGCGCAGACCTGGCCGTGGCCGGTGAACGCGGAATCGAAGATTCGCTGCGCGACCTTCTTCGGGTCGACGTCGTCGAGCACGATAGCGGCGTCGTTGCCGCCCAGTTCGAGCAGCAGGTTCTTGAGGCCCGGCGCGGCGGCGGCGGCGATCGCGCGGCCCGCCGCGACGCTGCCCGTGAAGCTGATCAGCCGGGTGGTCGGGTGCGAGACCATCGCCTTTCCGACCTCGTCGTCGCCAGCGAGGATGTTGACCACGCCCGGTGGGACGAGGTCTTTCCAGATCTTCGCGACGTAGAGCGTGGCCAGCGGCGTGAACGGTGAGGGCTTCGCGACGATCGTGTTTCCGACCAGCAGGGCGCTGAAGACCTTCTCGGCGAGAATGAGGATTGGCGCGTTCCATGGGATGATCGCCGCGACGACGCCGACGGGGGCGCGAACCACCTTGACGGTGCGCTCGGCGGAGTCCTCGATGACGTCGACGGGGAGCTCCTGCTCGGCGATGTGGTTGCCGAACCAGGGCGCGGCCAACGCCTCCAGCGCGATCGAGGTGGCGCCCTTCTCCAGCGCGGTGAGCTCCTCGATCGTCGCGTAGTTGGCCCCAATCGCCTCGGCCATCGCCTTGATCACCGCGCGACGGTCTGCCTGCGGCCTGGCCGACCATGCGGGGAGAGCGGCGGACGCCGCCGACATCGCGTCGTCCACCATCGCGACCGTCGCCGCCGGGAAGTGCGCGACCAGCTCCCCGGTGGACGGATCAGCGACGGGCATGGATCGATCATTCGTTACCAGCGCGCCGTTGATCAGCTGACCTAGCTCACTCACCGTTGCCTGCGCACTCATCAGGAAGTCGCCTCATCCGTCGGCCATGCGCATGTCGCGCCCCACCTGCCATCTGTGACCACATACAAGATAGTTATCGCTATGTAGTAATGCAACAGTCCGGTGCGAATAGTGCGGGACCTCCCAAGATCGCAGGTCTTCCGGTAGGTGTCGCCCGGCGCCGACCGGCTACCGAACGTGATGAAGGTGGAGCTCGCTTCTCTGCGGACGTCTGTCGAGATGGCCGTGGCCTGGGTGAATGTTCTGTTCTGGCCTGCGTTTGGTCGCCGTGGCAGGGTGGTGTCCATGATGGAAGCGGAGCGGTTCGAGGTCTCTCGGCAGGTGACGGCGTCGCCCTCGACGGTGTTCGCCGTGCTGCGGGATCCCGCGGGGCATGTGAAGATCGACAGTTCCGGGATGCTTCAGTCGGCCGACGGCGAGCCGGTGAGTACGGTCGGCGACTCGTTCGTCGTGCACATGGACCGCGAGGCGCTGAACGACTACCCGCTCGGTCAGTACGACGTGACCGTGATCATCACGGAGTACGAGCCGGACGCGCTCATCGAATGGACGATCGGCAGCAAGGTGAACGACCAGCCGCTGCGGCACCTGTACGGCTACCGCCTGGAACCTAAGGGCGCCGGTACCCGGGTCACCTCGTACTACGACTGGTCACAGATCCCCGACGCCTACCGCGGCAAAGGGATCTTCCCCGTGATCCCCGAGGCCGCGCTGCGCGCCACCCTCGGAATCCTCGCCCGCACCGTCGAATAACCAGCACAGTCGAATAACCAGCACCGTCGAATAGCCAGCGGCGCCCCGGCGAGGTTCGCGCGGCGGGCGGCCAGCCGCCGCCCGGTGCCGGACCGTCGTGTGCCGAGATCGCCCGAGCTAGCAACTGGCATCGCCGAGGCCGCGCCGGGCGGGCGGCTCTCGGCGCCGTCGTGGCGCCCGGTGAAACGAGGTCTGTTCGTGGGTTTCACGACCCTCCAGCACGAGGTCAGTGACGGGGTTCTCACAGTCAGGCTCGACCGTCCCGACGCGCTCAATGCGTTCACCGTCGAGATGGCCGACGAACTGGAGACGACCTTCCGCGATGTCAACGACGATGACCGCGTCCGTGCCGTCATCGTCACCGGCTCTGGTCGCGCGTTCTGCGCGGGCATGGACCTCGCGGTCGGGGGCAACGCCTTCGGCCTCGACGAGACGGCCACGCCGACGCTCGCGGACCTGGTGAACCTTGACGATCCCGCTCTTCGGCGGATCCGGGACACGGGTGGCCGGGTGACTCTGGCGATCTACGACTGTCGCAAGCCGGTGATCGCGGCGATCAACGGGGCCGCCGTCGGCATCGGGGCGACGATGACGCTCGCGATGGACGCGCGGCTGATGTCGACCCGTGGCCGGTTCGGCCTGGTGTTCGGGCGTCTCGGGATCACCCCGGAGGCCTGCTCGACCTGGTTCCTGCCGCGGCTCGTCGGCATGGCGACCGCGCTCGATCTGGTCTACAGCGCGGAGATCCTCGACGCGGAGAAGACCGTGGCCGTGGGGCTGGCGGGCTCGGTCCACGACCCCGCCGAGCTCTTGGTCGCGGCGAGAGCGCTCGCGGACAGCTGGACGGCGGGCCGGTCGCCCGTCGGCGTCGCACTGACGCGCCAGATGATGTACCGCAACGCGGCTGTTGCGCACCCGGCCGACGCGCACCGGATCGACTCGCTGTCGATGTTCTACACGAGCCGCGGCGACGGGGCCGAGGGCGTCGCCGCGTTCCGCGAGAAGCGCGACGCACGGTTCACGACCTCCGCGGCGACCGACCTGCCGCCGTTCTACGACGACTGGATCCGGTCGACCGAGCCCAACGCCGGATCTCGCTCGGACGCGTAGGACGGCAACGGACGTACCGCGGCGCATCCTGGTCCGGTCGCGAGCCCGCGCGGTGCCGCTGTGGAGACGGCCCACACCCCTTCGTAGGTAGGGAGCGGTCCGGCCTGGTAGCAGTCCCTGCCTACGAATACTGGTCCAGTCCATCCATGTGAGATAGTGTTTACTATGTCGTGTTAACGATCTGATGGTGATCGCGAGGCCTCCCTTGGAATTGGCCGCTGTCGCAATAGCGAGATCGGCCGTCAGTGATCCTGGGGACAACGGCCGCCGGGTGTGCGAAGGAAGATCATTTTCGCACACCCTTTGGCCCTCTAGGCCCTGGCTTACTGAGGCGGCACCCACGTCGGGTCCGCTGGCCGCCTGACGGCCTGCCGACCAGACGTGGATCCGGGCGACCTCCGACCGGTTCACCGCGAACGGATGACACCGCCGGCCACGCGCCGACGTCGTAGATAACTGAACTTTCAGGTGCCAGGGTGCGCACGCTCCGCGGGGGATGACTGCTCCGCGGAGCGTGCGCCGGACAGGGTGGCGTATGAAGATCGAGGGATTCAACCGCGTCGAGTTGGTCGTCGCCGAGAGCGAGATAGATCGGGCGGTCCAACAGTTCAACGAGGTCCTGGGCCTGTGCTTACCGAAGCCGCACGCGATCGATGGCCGGCCGGTCCTCTCTGCGACGGACTTCGGTGGATTCATCGAGCTGGTCGCCCCGATCGGAGCGGCGGGCGGCTTCGGGGAGAAGCTCCGGCGAGGTCCTGGGCAGATCGGGCCGCTCGTCTGGGAGGTCGCCGATGTCGACGAGACCAGGAGCTGGCTGCAGGAACACGGGTACCGGATCGTCTTCGAGTACGACAGTCGTCTCGGCAACGACTGCGAGCAAGCGCAGGCGGTCTATCAGCTGGTCTGCGATCCTGCTCAATGGTTCGGCTTCAACGTGACCTTCATGCGGCGCTATGGCAACCCTCGTACCGGAGGAGATGGCGACCATCTCGCGACGAACAAGGGCTTGGCGCGCCGCTTCTGCGAGCTCTACACAGCAGGTGACTGGACTGCCCTCGCAGAGCTGCTCAGCGAGGACTTCCGGTGGCGGCAGCCCACCAGCGGCCGGCGCCAGTCGTCGATGCTCGCCGCGGCGCCCGCGCTCAATGCGGACATCGGCTACTCCAAGGCCGAGACGCTGGAGATCTTCAGAAACACGGTCAAAGGATGCGTGGACGGTCGGTTCGACCTCATCGCGCGCACCCTCACGGCCGAAGACGACCGCGTCGCCGTCGAGGCCCGTGGCTACGCCGTAAACGCAGCGAACGGACGCACGTACGACAACCGGTACCACCACCTGTTCGTCTGCCGCGCGGGCGAGATCGTTGAACTCCGCGAGTACCAGGACACCTTGCTGCTCTTCGACGTCTGGATGGCCGACTGACGCCCGAGTGACGGACCTACACCCACACTCGTCCCGCAGGCCCATGCCGCGCCACCGGGTCTCGCCGGCCGAGCTCGGTCGCACCTGCACGATTCCTTCCTGTGTCCCTGGCTGGTGATCCAGCCCGTCATCCGCCTGCCGGAGAATTCGAACTGCCGGTCGCCGGGCCCGGCGCCCGGCCGGTTCGCGTCGCGTGTTCTCGGATCGCGCGGGCGATGCCCTGCAGCAGCAGCGCGCGCACGGCTCCGTCGGGAGGCTGCGGGCCAAGCCGGGCCGCCATGGCGTTGGCGCTGAGGTAGCCGCGGATGGTCAGGAAGGCGTAACGGACCAGGTCTTCGTCGCTTGCCGCGTCCCCGAGAGCCTTCGCGAGCAGAGGGTGCCACACTTGGGAAAGCTCGGCGGCGTGGGTCTCCACGGCGCGTTTCGTCGACTCGGCGGTGGCCGGCGACTGGGCCAGGTCGAGCATGATCTGCATGATCGCCAGGTGCTCGGGGGAGCCGTAGTGCGTTTCGAGCGCGCCCATCACGCCGGCGAGGCGCTCCTCGAGGGTCTCACCGGACACGGCGGCGGTGCCGAGGTGCCTGGTCAGGCGCTGCCATCGGTCCTGGACCACGGCGAGCAGCAGTGCCTCGCGGGTTCCGAACTGGTGCTGGATGGTGCCCCACGTGACTCCGGCGTGGCGGGCGATGGCGTTGGAGCTGGCCTGGTAATAGCCGTTCTTCAGGATGCACTCGACGACGGCGTCGAGCACGCGGGCCCTGGTGGCGGCGCCGTCCGGCCGCGGGCGGCGGCTCGCGTCCACGGGCCCGGACCCCGATCCGCTCATGCCAGGCCGTAGATCCGTTCCGCGTTGCCGGCGCAGATCAGGTCGCGTTCGTCGTCGGGGATGTCCGCGAACTGGCGGGCCACGATCTCCTGGGAGTGCGGCCAGGTGGTCGCGGGGTGTGGGAAGTCGGTGGACCACAGGATGTTCTCGATCCCGATCAGGTGACGCAGCCCGAGTCCGACCTCGTCGTCCATGAACGTGAGCGCCATGTTGCGGCGGAAGTACTCGCTGGGCTTTCGCCGCACCCCGGGCAGGTCGTAGACGTCCGCCTTGCGGTCGAGGCTGGCCAGGAAGCCCGGCACCCAGTACAGGCTGGGCTCGACGAAGACGATTTTGAGGTCCGGGAACCGTTCGAGGGTGCCGGTGAGGATCCACCAGGCGATCACCTCTGACAGCGCCAGGGCTGGCATCGACGTGAAGATCGCTGCCTGTGGGGTCGGGTCGCGGCGCATGATGTCGTACAGCCAGTGGCGGTTGCCGAGATGGTGGCTGATCGAGATCCCGGTCTCCTGCAGCACGGCCCACAGTGGGTCGTACAGCGGTTCGTGGTAGTCGGGCAGGCCGAGTTCGCTCGGGAAGTTCGGCAGGTGCACCGAGCGGGCGCCGAGTCCGGCGAGGCGCTCGACCTCGGCGACGGCGTAGGCGATGTCGAGGATGGGGACCTGGTAGGACACCGCGAGCCGGTCCGGGTCGTGGGAGGCGAACTCGACGAGGTGGTCGGTGAAGGCGCGGCTGATCGGTTTCCAGTCGCCCTTGACGAGGCCGAACGATCGGAACGCGCTCACCTCGGAGTAGAGGACCTCGGCCCGTACGCCGTCACGGTCCATCGCGGCGAGGCGTGCCACCGGGTCGCGGTAACCGGGGTCACGGAATGCCTCGAGGTCCCAGTCATCCATCGAGATCTTCCGCCCGGCCCGCAGGTGTTCATCGATCCTGGCTTGGGCGGCGATGGCGTCGTCGAACGCGCCGTGCAGCGACCGTGGCACCCGCTCTCGGATCGCGTCGAGGCTCACCGCCACGTGCGAGTCCGCTGAGATCAGCTTGGCCATGTGTCCTCCCAAGATCTTGCGTCCCGGGAACCATAGCACTTACTATCTAGCAGTGTGAGACCTTCTACTGTCGTCACGGACGATTCGGCCATCTTCTGGGACGCGGCCGCCGAGGGCCGGCTGGTCGCGCAGCGGTGTGGCGGGTGTGGGGTGTTGCGTCATCCGCCCCGTCCGATGTGTCCGCACTGCCAGTCGCTCGACTACAAGGCCGAGCAGCTGTCCGGTCGCGGCGCCCTGTACAGCTACGCCCTGCTGCACCACCCGCGCAACCCTGCCTTCGACTACCCGGTCCTGGCCGCGCTCGTCGACCTCGACGAGGGCATCCGGCTGGTGTCGAACCTGGTGGACGTGGCGCCGGGGGACATCCGGATCGGCATGCGGCTGGAGGTCGCGTTTGAGCCGACGGCCGGCGACGGGTCGGTACCGGTGTTCCGGCCGGCACGGAGCGCGTCGTGAGCGGGTTCGGCGGCCGGGCCGCGATCGTCGGGGTCGGCGCGACCGAGTTCTCGCGCCAGGCCGGCCGGACCGAGCTGCGGCTGGCGTGCGAGGCGATCCGGGACGCGCTTCGCGACGCGGGGCTGACCGCCGCGGACGTCGACGGAATCGTCAGCTACACGGTCGACCCCGTCGAGGAGACCGAGCTCGTGCGGGCCGTCGGCTTCCAGGAGATCGGGTTCTCGTCCCGGGTGCCCTACGGCGGCGGCGGCTCCATGGGCACCCTGCTGCACGCCGCCGCCGCGATCACCAGCGGCGCCGCCGAGGTCGTCGTCGCCTACCGGGCCATCCGGGCACGGTCGGGCGCGACCCGGTTCGGTGGCGCGAAGACGGCGGCGTCACCGACGTCCGGGCATTCGGGGACGACGGCGATGCAGTGGTGCATGCCCTACGGGGTACTGACGCCGGCGTCGTGGATGGCGCTGAACGCCACCCGGTACATGCACACCTACGGCGTGACGAGCGCCGACATCGGGCGGGCCGTCGTGCAGCTGCGGGCCTACGCCGAGACGAATCCGGCGGCCTGGGGATACCAGCGGCCGATGACGCTCGAGGACCACCAGGCGTCGCGCTGGATCGCCGAGCCCTGCATCCGACTGTTCGACTGCTGCCAGGAGACCGACGGGTCCGTCGCCCTCGTCATCACGTCGCGGGAGCGCGCCGCCGACCTGCCGAACCGGCCCGCGTTCATCGCCGCCGCGGCGGGCGCCGGCCTCTTCGAGCAGGAGATCGCGTCCGACCACTACAGCCGCGACCTGGCGGTGATGGAGGGGTCGGTGGCGCTGGGCCGCCGGCTGTTCGAGCGGTCCGGGTTCCGGCGCGACGAGCTCGACGCCGCCATGATCTACGACGCGTTCTCACCGATCCTGCTGATGCAGCTCGAGGCCCTCGGGTTCTGCGGGTTCGGCGAGGCGAAGGACTTCGTCGCCGCCGGCAGCCTCGCCCCGGGCGGCGCGCTCCCCACCAACACCAACGGCGGACTCATCGGCGAGGGCTACATCCACGGGCTGAACCTCGTGCTCGAGGCGGTCAGCCAGCTGCGGGGAACGGCCGTGAACCAGGTGCCCGATGCGGCGCGGGTCCTGGTGACCGCGAGCCGCACCGGCGCCATCCTGACCCGGGACTGACCGGTCCATGGGCATCGGCCCGCAGTACCGGAGGCCGCGGTCTCAGTGACGTCGCGGTCCGAGTGACGCCGCAGTCCAGCGACACTGAGGAGAAGTATGCCAAGCGTTCTCGACGGCGTCCGCGTGCTCGACCTGTCCTGGGGCATCGCCGGCCCCGTCACCGGGATGCTCCTGGCCGACCACGGCGCGGACGTGGTCAAGGTCGAGCCGCCCGGCGGCGACCCGTTCCGCGGCAGTCCCGGCTATGACGTCTGGCTGCGGGGGCGGCGCAGCGTCGTCCTCGACCTCAAGCGGGCCGACGAGCGCGACCGGTTCCTGACACTGGTCGAGAAGGCGGACGTCGTGCTGGAGGCCTTCGCGCCGGGCGCGATGGCCCGTCTCGGCCTAGACGCGGAAACGCTGCTGGCCCGCAATCCCCGGCTGGTCGTGTGCTCGATCACCGGGTACGGGCCGCACGCCGGTCACCGCGACCGGCCGGGCTACGAGGCGCTCGTGGCCGCCAGGCTCGGCATCCTGGACACGCAGCGCGGCCACGACGGCGGCGCCGTCCCCTACATGCACGGCGAGGAGCCGTACCTCGCCGACCTCGAGATTCCCGCGGGCATGGAGCCCGGCGCGCCTCGTCGCGGGCCGATCTTCACCTACGCGCCGTGGCTGAGCATGGGGGCCGCGTTCCTCGCCTCCACCGGCATCAACGCGGCGTTGTTCGCCCGTGAGCACACCGGTCGCGGCCAGCACGTCGAGACATCCCTGCTGCAGGCCGCGCTGAGCGGAACCGCGTCGAAGTGGCAGCGGGTCGGCCGGCCCGACGCGGTCGGTTACCGCTCCTGGGTGTACGACCGGCGAGCTCCGAAGGGCTTCTTCCAGTGCTCCGACGGGCGCTGGATCGAGCAGTGGGTACCGAACCCCCGCTTCGCAATCAGCAGCGCCGACGGCGACACCCTGGCCGAGCGCCGCGACATCACCAGCGCGCGCGAGGACCCGGACCGGATCGGGCCCGACCCTGAAAGCATCGTCATCCTCGCCCACTACTTCCCGGAGATGGTCGAGGCCTTCGCCCGGTTCCCCAGCGACGAGTGGGTCACCGTCGCCGCGCGGGCGGGCGTCCCGCTGCAGCCAGTCCGCACCCCGGAGGAGGCGCTGCGCGACCCGGCGCTGCTTGCCGAGCACGCCGTCATCGAGCTCGACCATCCCGAGCACGGGCCGCTGCGTCAGGCAGGCATCCTCTACGGACTCAGCCGCACGCCGGGGGAGGCGCGGGGCCCGGTGCCGCGCGTCGGCGAACACACCGACAGCGTCCTGGCCGGCGGATCCGCTTCCAAGGGATCTCCGGTACGAGCCGGCGCGGCGCCGACGCCGGTGGCGAGCCGGCGAGCCCCGCTCGAGGGGATCACCGTGCTCGACCTCGGCTTCGCGGTCGCCGGCCCGTTCGGCACCCAGGTGCTCGCCGACCTCGGCGCGAACGTCATCAAGGTCAACGCTCTTCGTGACCGCTGGTGGCACGCCCAGCACATCGCCTACGGCGCCAACCGCGGCAAGCGCAGCATCGGCATCGATCTGAAGACCCCGGACGGCCTCGCGGTCCTGCACCGGCTCGTCGCCTCCGCCGACGTCGTGCACTCCAACATGCGCCGGGGCGCGCTGGCGCGGCTGAAGTGCGACGAGGCCGCCCTGCGCGAGATCAACCCGAACATCATCTACTGCCACACCCGCGGCTTCGACCGCGGCCCCCGCTCCGACTCGCCCGGCAACGACCAGACCGGCAACTCGCTGGCCGGCGTCACCTGGGAGGACGGCGGCTGCTGGGACGGTGGCAAGCCGTTCTGGAGCCTCACCTCGCTGGGTGACACCGGCAACGGATTCTTCTCCGCGATCGGCGTCATCCAGGCCCTCTACCACCGGGCGCGCACCGGCGAGGCACAGTCCGTCGATACCTCCATCCTCAACGCCGGTCTCCTGGTCGCGTCCATGGCCGCCGTCAAGGCCGACGGCAGCGCGCTCCCGCGGCCGCGCCTCGACCGCATGCAGCTCGGGCTCGATGACCTCTACCGGCTCTACGAGACAGGCGACGGATGGGCGTGCGTCGCCGCGGTCACCCCGCCACACCGCGACGCGCTCGCCGCGGCCACGGGCATCGACCTCGACCGGCTCGACGCGGCCCACCTCGAGCCCTGGTTCCGTGCCCGGCCGGGTACAGAGGCGTTCGCCCTTCTCGACGCCGCGGGCGTCCCCGTCGAACTGTGCGACGCGGAATTCGGCCGGCACGTCTTCGACGACCCGGAGATGGACGCCCACGAGCTCGTCGTGCATCAGCAGCACCCGAAACTCGGCAGCTTCGAACACTTCGGCAAGACCATCCAGCTGTCCGACACCCCGCAGCACATCTGGGGCCCGCCACCCGTCTGCGGCCAGCACACCCGCGAGCTCCTGCGCGAGCACGGCTTCGACGACGCCGACATCGACAAGCTCGTCGCCGCCGGAGCGGTGTTCGAAGAGCACTGGGTCGAATGAGCCAGCGTCGAATGAGCCAGCCAGGAGCACCGGACCGGCCAGGGCAGGCCGCGAGCGGGGGTCTCGACGTGGTGACAGGGGTCAACGGCCACCGGCCCGGCCAGCCCGGTCTGACGGGCCGGACCAACCTCGAGATCGACGTGTCGGACGCCGTCGACCTGCCGGGCACGCACGTGCTGCATGGCTGGCTGCGCATGCCGACGGCGACCTGGCCGGGGCCGCGAACCCCGCTCGTCTACTGCCTCGCCGGCGGCCGCTGCACCACCGCCTACTTCGACCTGCACGTCGACGGTCTCGACGGGTGGAGCATGGCCGAGCATCTCGCCAGCCGGGGCGCCATCGTCGTGGCGCTCGACCATCTCGGCATCGGCGCGTCGAGCGCGGTGGACGACATCTTCCTGGTGACGCCTCGGATGCTCGCGGCCATCCACGCCCGTGCCCTGGGCATGGTCAGGGAGATGGTCGACGGCGACGTGCTGGCCGTCGGCCTTGGGCATTCCATGGGCGGCATGCTCGCCACGGTCCAGCAGGCACGCCACCGCTGTTTCGACGCGCTCGTCGGCCTCGGCCACGGCGGCGACGGGCTGCCGCAGTTCATCAGCGACGCCGACCGGCCCGCCGGCGACGCGCTGCACGACCACCTTCGCGCCCTGGCCCGGGCCCACGCCGAGCGGCCGCCCGGCCGCGGCCGACGACTACCACCGAACTCGTTCTTCCTGCCCGACGTCCCCGCCCCGGTCCGCGCCGCGTTCGTCGCCCAGCAGGCCGAACTACTGCACAGCTGCGGCATGGCATCACTGATCCCTGGGGCGACGGATACGGAGAAGGCCAGCATCGACATCCCCCTGTTCCTCGCGTTCGGTGACCACGACCTCACCGACGACTACCTCGGGAACCTCGCCCGCTACCGATCCGTGAGGGACGCGACCCTGTTCGTCCTACGCGGCTCAGCGCACTGCCACAACCAGGCCATGACCAGGACGGTGCTCTGGGACCGCATCGCCAGCTGGCTCACGTCCGTCGGCATCTCGTTACCGGGCTAACCCGACGGGGCGGGTAGCCGGACCACCCTGTTCTGGCTGGCGAGTACACCGACTGATCCGCACCGAGCCCGTATGCGGCGACGCCAAGCGGGTCTTCCACCTCGAACGTCCTCAGGCCAGCCATCCATAACTCGGGTCCAGCGGGCGGCTGGGTGCTGCTCGATATTTCGGTGGAGGCATTTGTGCGCGGCGTCGCGCAGCTGCACGCCCGGATGTTCGATGAGGACGGCCGGTTGCTGGCGACCGCTGGGTAGTCCGCTGTGCTGCGTCCGCCCCGTCGGCTGTGACGCGGTGGGCGGGCGGCCCGGCCCCGCTGATCAGCGCTGGGTGTCCGTGGTGGCCCGCCGGGCGATGTCGCGGCCGATGATCTCTTTCATGATTTCGTTGGTGCCGCCGAAGATCGGCTGGATGCGGGCATCGGCGTAGGCGCGGGTGATCGGATATTCCCACATGAAGCCGTAGCCGCCGTGCAGCTGCACGCACCGGTCGACGACTCGGTTCTGCAGGTCGGTCAGCCACCATTTGACCTTGGCGGCGTCCACCGCCGCCAGTGAGTCGTCGCTCAGGGCGAGGACGGCGCGGTCGTGGTAGGCCTGTGCGACGTCCAGCTCGGTGGCGATTTCGGCGAGGGTGAACCGGGTGTTCTGGAAGTCGCCGATCGGCTGGCCGAAGGCGCGGCGCCCGAAGCAGTACTCGACGGTCCAGTCGTAGGCGGCGCGGGCGAACGCGTAGGACGTGGCGGCGATCGACAGCCGCTCGAGCGGCAGCCGTTCCATGAGGTGGGCCAGGCCGCGGCCCTCCGTGCCGAGCAGGGCGGTCGCGGGCAGCGTGATGTCGTCGAAGAACAGTTCGGCGGTGTCGTTACCGCGCAGGCCGAGCTTCTCGAGCTTGCGGCCATGGCGGAAGCCGGCGGCCGTGCTGTCGACCAGGAACAGGCTGTACCCGCGGGAGCCGGCGGCGGGGTCCGTGCGGGCGAAGACGATGACGACGTCGGCCAGGATGCCGTTGGTGATGAAGGTCTTGCTGCCGGACAGGCGCCAGCCGTCGCCGTCGCGGACCGCGCTGGTGCGGATGCCCTGCAGGTCGCTGCCCGCGCCCGGCTCGGTCATCGCCAGCGCGCCGATCGCCTCCCCCGCGCACAACCGCGGCAGCCAGGCCGCCTGCTGCTCGGGAGTGCCGAGGTCCCTCAGATAGGGGACGACGAGGTCGTCCTGCACGGACGTGCCGGCGTTGAAGGACGCCGCGCCGACCCTGGCCAGCTCCTCAATGAGCACCAGCCGATACCGGTAGTCGCGTTCGCCGGCACCCCCATACTCGGCCGGTGCGGCGATACCCAGCAGCCCCTGGGCGCCGGCGGCCAGCCAGGCCGACCGGTCCACGAGACCCTTCTCCAACCAGGCATCCTGATGGGGAACCACCTCACGCTCGACGAACGTGCGTGCGGTCTCCCGCAGCGCCTCGTGGTCAGGCCCGAAGAGTTCTCGCCGCACGTCGACACGCTCCTCACCCAGACTGGGGCCAACTCCAACAAGGTGTGACAATAGCAGTAACTATGTTGTAGGAGGCGCGATGAAGTTGGTGGCATTGCGTGACCGGGCGGGAAGTGCCGTGGGTCACCTGCCAGAACGGGGCGTGCCGTTGCCGGAGCCCAGGGCGGTGCCACACCAGAACCCCGCTGGACCGTTCCCGCCGGGGACCACGGCGTAGGCGTCTCCAGACGCGTTCACCCGCAGGAAGTTGAAGCATCTTGCCGGTGCCTTCGGCTGGCTGAGATCGGTGGGCGCGATCAGGCCGCCGGCCGAGTAGTCGTGCACCTGGCGCAGGTTGTGGATGAACGCCTCGCGGGTGGGGCACTGCCCGGCACGGTCGAGGCCGACGAGCATCTCGTCGGCCGCCACGTAGGAGGCGAGCGCGACCTCCTCGTTCGGGTCGGCGAGTTCCGGCGCGTAGGCGGCCATGGCCTCGTGGTAGACGCGCATGGTGGGGGAGTCCTGCTGGAAGGACTGGTAGCCCACGAGAACCGACATGCCGGCCATGTCGCGGCCCCTGGCGGCGAGCAGCTCCATGTTGTAGCCGGCGGTGGTCAGTGCCACCTTCAGCCTGATGCCCGCGGCCTTCGCCGCGGCGTAGATGTCGACGTAAGCGCCCAACTGCAGCACGCCGATGAGCGCGTCGGCGCCGGTCCTCTCGAGGCTGTCGATCACGTGGGTCGGGTTGGAGACGGACTGGGTGTAGTCGCTCGTGCCGACGACCGTCACGCCCTGGGAGGTCAGGCTGGGCGCGAACTGCGTCGCCAGGCCGTGCGACGCCGGGGCGGACGGGTCGATGACGAGGTAGGCCCTCGTCCCACCCTGCTTCTTCACGTACTCACCGAAGGTGGAGACCGGGTTTCCCTCGTTGAACAGCGACCCGAAGGTGAACATGTTGTCGTGGTCGTCGGTCCAGGAGCTGTCGGTGGCGACCCCGACCACCGGCACGCCGGCCTCGTCCAGCCATGCGGCGGACGGCCCGATGCCGATGGTCTGCGCGATGAGGCCGAAGACCTGCTCGTTGTCGAGGAGGTCGTGCGCCGCGTGGGTGAACCCCTCGGCGCTCGACTCGTCGTCGCGCCACTCGAGGACGACCTGCCGCCCGTGTATGCCGCCGTTCGCGTTCTGGTGGTCGATCCGCGCCTCGACGGCGCTGCGTGCCGATCGGAAGCCGGTCGCGACCGCGCCGCCGGTGTCCGGGTAGATGAGTCCGATCTTGATCGACTTGCTGGTCACGCCCGGCGATGCGCAGGGGCCGCCCGCGGCGTCCGCCGCGCTGGGCGAGGACGAGGAGGCTGCACAACCAGTGAGGGCGGACAGCCCGACGAGTAAGGCGGCGGTCGCTGAGGTGACCACTCGCGCACGCATGCGCTGAGGGCTCATGACGTCATGTCTCCTGCCCGAATTCGAAAGAAGCGACAGCATAGCAACAGTGATGTATCTCGCACTATCTCATCTGAGGTGGCTCGTTACGACCGAGGGGCTGCCAGCCCCGAGCAAATGATTTCGACGTCGCCGTCAGCTACGCGGACATCCGTCAGGTGTCGGGCTCTCGAAACCCGTTGGCCGCCCAGTCGCTTCGCGGCCATCCCGTTCGGTTCGGTGACCGGGCTGGATCCTGACCGAACGATCGTTGGAGTGGCCACCAGCGGCGCCCTGCGGCGGACGCCATGGCTCGCGGCGAAGCCGTTCGGTGGTCATCATCACATAGTGAGTGCTACCTTTGGTCGCCTGAGGTGGCGTCAGGGAATCGAACATGGTGGTCGGAGCGGAGGTCGAGGCGGCCCGATGAGCGTTCGGTCGACTATGTCCGCGATTTCGCCGCGCAGGTGCCGTCGCGGGTCATCTCGGCTCTCGTTGGCGTGCCGAGCGAGGACCAGGAGGAGTTGCGCCGGCTCGTCGACGGGATGTTCCACATCGAGCCGGGTGTGGGCATGGTCAACGAGAAGGCGGCGACGGCGGGACTCGCCCTGGCCGGCTACCTCGCGGACCTGGCGGCGGAGCGTCGCCGGTCACCGCGCGAGGACATGGTCACTGACCTCGTCAACGCGGAGATCACTGACAATACCGGTGGGTCCCGTCGGCTCGGCACCGACGAGTGCGTCCGTTTCGCCCTGCTGCTCTACTCGGCGGGAACGGAGACCGTTGCCAAGCTGCTGGGCAACGCGGCCGTCATCCTCGCCGATCACCCGGCGCAGCTTGCCGACCTCACTGCCGATCCGAGGCTCATCCCGGGTGCGGTCGAGGAACTGCTGCGCTACGAGGCGCCGTCTCCCGTTCAGGGACGCTGGACGACCCGTGACGTGACCCTGCGCGGCGTGGACATTCCCAAGGACTCCAAGGTCCTCCTGCTCACTGGCAGCGCCGGGCGTGACCCGCGAGCCTTCGACGACCCCGACCGCTTCGATGTCCGCCGGGCGGGGCAGCGGCACCTGGCGTTCGGCCACGGCGTGCACTTCTGCCTCGGCGCGGCGCTGGCCCGGCTCGAGGGACGCGTCGCGCTGGAGGAAACCCTGAGGCGCTTCCCGTCCTGGAGCGTCGACCACAGCCGGCTGGAACGGGTGCACACCAGCACGGTGCGTGGGTATGCGTCGGTCCCTATCTCGGTCTGACTGACGGGTTTCGGCACCGTGAACAGCGACCCGTTCCATCGTCGTGACCTACTGGTCTGCCAAGGAATAGCGACGGACTTCGCTGGCTGGCCTACGCGTTTCTCGCCTGCAGCTCCGTGGCGACGATGCCGGCGAGAAAGCGCGTTCGGGTCGCGGCCTCGCGCTCGGCGATGGGTGGGCAGGCGGACTCGGCGAGCTGCTGGCTTATGGCGAAGCCGCGGATGGCGTGGAACAGCACGGTGCTGCGGCCCGGGTCGGCGTCCTCGCCGAGGGTTTCGGTGAGGAGGCGTCTGATTTCGCCGGCGACGCGCTCTGCCTGACTGCGCAGGCTTTCCGTCGCGTCGGCCGAGGTGTCGGGGTCATGTTGGAGGTTGAGGAGAATCTGCAGGCGAGCGAGGAAGGTCGGTTCGCTGTAGTACTGGGCGAGCAGGTCGTAGAGGGAGTGAATCCGTGTTTCGAGGGTGTCGCCCTCGACGTGGCGTTCGGCGATGGCGTCGATGAAGCGGCGGTTGAGTTCTTCGGCAGCGGCGATCATCAGGGCTTCGCGGGAGCCGAAATAGTACTGGATGGCACCCCAGCTGACGTTCGCGCGCCGGGCGATCTCGTTGGTGCTGGCCCGGTAGAAGCCGAGCTCCAGGATGCAGGCGACGGCCGCGTCCAGGATCTGGGTCCGGCCCGCCGGGTCCTTCGTCGCGCGGCCCCTCCGGGACCGGTCCCGAGGTGCCTGCCCCGTGACACCCTCGATCGCCTCCGCCACGGTGCTCCTTCCAGTTCTTCCAGCCGGTCTGCCGCGCCGATGACGGCGCCGGGGCCGCCGATGCGGATCGCCCGGATCGGCAGCGTCTGCCCGGTGCCTGCCCGAGCGTGTGGGTGTTGCCAGGCGATCCTTTCATCCCCGCGCGACCGCATCGTCCGGTCGTAGAGCGCAACGGTGACGTCGTGCACGGGGTTAGCTCCAGTACGGCCGACCGGTACCGATCAGTATGCGGCTGGATCGGCGGCCGTAGACGTAGGAACCGCTGAGCGCGTCCGTGCCGTCGACCCTCCCAGACGGTCGCATCGCGAGGCTGAATGCCGAGGATGGGGCCTGTATCGGAGACGGGACCATCCGGCGGGCGCGGCCGCTCTGTGGTCAATGCCACATAGTGTTCACTATATAAATCTGTGGCGTCTGTCGCAGGAACAGCCATAGCTTGCTGGCCATGCTCGCCGCCGCCGCCGTCTCCGCGCACCCTGATGATCCGCTCGCCGGTCTGGCTGTGGACGAGCAGCCGGAACGACCTGCGCCCGAAGGCTGGACGACGGTCTCGGTCCACGCCGCGACGCTGAACCATCACGAGCTCTTCAGCCTTCGAGGGGTCGGCCTGCCAGCGGAACGACTGCCGATGATCATCGGCTGCGATGCCGCCGGCGTGGCCGAGGACGGACGGGACGTGATCGTTCACGCGGCCATCGGGGACCCGGCCGTCTCTGGCGGCGACGAGACGCTCAACCCCAGGCGCACCCCGTTCTCCGAACTGCACCCCGGCACGCTCGCCGAGCGGGTCGCCGCACCGACCCAGAACCTGGTGCCCAAGTCGGCGTCGCTGACCTGGGACGAGTTCCGCGCAGCGGATGGACGGCTGGTCGCGGAGATGAAGACCATCGTCATCGTCACGGCCCGGATGCCGACCGCTCCTGACGCCGACGACGCCGCAAAACCATGACCACTGGCCGCCGGTCCCAGAACGGGCGGCCAGTCAGAAGGAGACGGATGAAGATCGACGCGAGCCTGTCCGACGACATCGGAGTGACGCAGGCGGATGCCGCGAGAATTGAGAGTAGCGGCTATGCGGGAGCCTGGACCGCCGAGACCAAGCACGATCCCTTTCTGCAGAGCCTGCAGGCCGCCATGGCGACCGAGACCCTCACCGTGGGGACCGCGATCGTCGTCGCGTTCGGCCGATCGCCTATGACACTCGCGAACGCTGGCTACGACCTCGCGCTCTACTCCCGGGGTCGTTTCGTGCTCGGCCTCGGCTCGCAGATCAAGCCCCACATCGAGCGTCGCTTCTCCATGCCGTGGTCAAACCCGGCTGCTCGCATGCGAGAGCTGATCCTAGCGACCCGCGCCATCTGGGCAGCCTGGCACGACGGCGTGAAGCTCGACTTCCGCGGCGACTTCTACTCGCACACCCTCATGACCCCGTTCTTCACACCTGAGCCGCACGAGTTCGGGCCGCCCCCGGTCTACCTCGCCGGGGTCGGTGAGAAGATGACCGAAGTCGCTGGCGAGGTTGCAGACGGGTTCTTCGTCCACCCGTTCACGACCATGCGGTACCTAGAGAAAGTCACGATTCCGGCACTCCTGCGCGGGCGTGCCAAGGCGGGCAAGGGTGGCCTCGATGGCTTCGTCATCAACGGTCCATCCTTCGTCACCATCGGCCGCACGGAGGACGACCTGGCGACCGCGATCCGCGGCACGAAGACCCGGATCGCCTTCTACGGCTCCACGCCTGCCTACCGCCAGGTACTCGAAATACACGGATGGGGTGACGCGCAGGACGAGCTCAACACCCTGTCCAAGCAGGGCCGCTGGGATGACATGGCCGACGTGATCACCGACGAGATGCTGCACGAATTCTCCATCGTCGGCACCCCGGCCGAGGTCGGACCCAAGCTCGTCGCCAAGGTCAACAAGGCCTATGAGCGCATCACATTCTACAGCGGGTACAACGCTGAGCCGTCGCTATGGGCCGATCTCCTCGCCGCCACCAAGTAGGAAGTCCCCGTCGCCTACGTCGTACTCGGTCGTCAGCGAGGGATCGATCACCACCTATGGCCAGTTTGTCGCGGCACGTGGAGGCAGGAGAGCCGCCATCGTCGAGGACCCGAACTCGGCTGCTACCCGCTCCTACAGCGACGGGATGGTGCGAAGCCTGACCGCGGCGGGCGTTCAGGTGGTGGCACGCATCGCTTACACGGCGGGCCAGAGTCCCGCCGCGCAGACGGCTGCGAACATCGCGGCCAGTCGAGCGGATGCGGTGATCGGCCAGGTGGCCCCCGACAGTCTCCGCGAGATCATCGCTGCCACACGCCAAGCCGGTCTTGGTTTCAAGGTCGTTTTATCTGGCGCCGTGTACGACAGGGAGCTGCTTGACGTCCCGATAAATATGCTCTACTCGGCCGGGCTGCCTGTGCGCCGAATACATCCGCGGCTCTTCCAGGCTATTCACGGTACGGGTCGTCACCTTGGACGGTTCGCCGCTACCAACGATCAGGCGGCGAGTCGCATCATAGGTCGGGTACGGTGGTGGCGTCCCCTACCACTGTTCTCCCGTCGAGACTACGGACTGACTGTTGCAGGCTGTGGAGAAACGCTCGGCTGTTGGTGGACAGCCCGGTGAACGAACCCGTTACGAGTTGGTATGCGGCCTCGGCCATGGTCTCCAAGCTCTCCGCCGCCTGTGGTTGAGCGCGCATCCCGGCGACTGCTCGGGCGGACTGGCTCTCCGTGACGGCGACCTTGTGCGGGTAGAGCCCGTTGATATGGACACCGGTTCCGTGTAATTCGGCGGCGAGACCGAGTGTAAAGCGTTCGAGGGCGGCTTTCGAGGCGCCGTATGCCGTCAGTCCGTGGACCGTCCCTGCCGGGGCGAGGTACGGCACAGGTTGTTGGTGGATGCTGTCGCTCAACAGGTTGACGATCCTGCCCCAGCCTTTGTCCTTCATCATTGGAAGAGCTTGCTGGATCAGATCGACGGGTGCATGCAGGTTCACCTCGAACATCGTCCGCCGCTGGCCCAGCGTGACGCCGCTTGGAGGCGCCTGATGGACGTCGCCGAGCGCCGCATTGTTTACGATGATATCTGGAGGGCCGAAGAGCGATGACGCTCGATCAACGAGATCCGATCTTGACGCCCCGTCTGCGAGATCAGCCTCGATCAGGCCATGAGCGGCGCCAGCCTTCCTCAAGATCTCGAGTGTTTCGCTGACGAAGTCCTCGGAGGTATCGACGCAGGTGAATACCACCGCTGCTCCATGGGCCGCGAGGCGACACATGATCGCTCGTCCGATGCCACGGCGACCACCGGTGACCAACGCTATATGGCCCGTGAGAGCACTCAGCTCGCGATCGTGTGATGACGTATCCATTACCGGGCCCTCCTTACGTCGGCAAGAAGCTGGATGAGATCGGCCTGCTGCCAGCCGTTGACGAGCGTGGTCCCGGAAAGGTCCCAGACCGGCCGTCCCAACTCCGCCAACAGCTCGAGACTTGTAGTCAGCCGTCCAGTCAGGCCGCTCGACGGCTCGGCGGTCGCGAGCGTGAGGATCGCCTCGGCCATCGTCTCGAGCGGCTCGCAGGCCGTCGCGGGCATCTGGCCGGCTTTGATCGACATGAGCACGGCTTCGGTCGCCGCAGCCCCGGTGGGCGCGATCGCATTGAGGGCCACCCCAGCGTCTTCGTACTCGGCCGCCGCGCTGACGGTCCATCGGTCGAGCATCGCCTTGGTGGAACCGTACGCCGAACCTCGGTAGGCGACAGCGCCCGCCGAAAACGGCGGACCATTGGGGATACGAGCGGAGATGGACGTTACATTGACTACCGACCCTCGACCTCGCGCCGCCATTCCTTGGAGCGCTCTGCGGGCGAGTTGCCATGGTGCCCAGACGTTGACCTCCTGCATCGCCCGCAGTTCCTCGTCGGCCCAGGCCGTAAAGCGTTTGAAGCCGCCGATCGCCGCGTTGTTGACCAGGATGTCGACTGGGCCGAGATCGGCCTCGACTCGGTCGATGAGCCAGTCCCTGCCTGGGATCGGCTCTTCGAGGTTGATTTCGACCGGGAGGACGTTGCCGCCCGCGGCCTCGATATATTCAGCGGTGCGCCGAAGCGAGCTGCCGAACCGCTCGGCATCGAGGGAGCGCGCGGTGATCGCAACCGCCGCACCCTCGGCGGCGAGGCGGATCGCTGCCGCCTTTCCGATGCCACGGCTGGCGCCAGTGACGATCGCGACGCGCCCATGACACAAATCACCCAAGATGGCAACTCCCTACATTTACCATGCGGCCTGTTTTCGGCCGGAACCTATAGCTCCGTTGAGTCGCGTCGGTGTGCGGAATCCAGCTCGCTCGTCGTTGTATGGCAGCCACGATGTCGTGTTCACCGCGGGGCGCAGGACCGGGCGTCGCCGATGAATCCCGAGACGTCACGAGGATCGCCGGCCGGTGTGGACCTAGCCAGGGCGGATGATCCACTCAGGTTGCGCAGTTCAGTCGAGGAGGTCTGGCTCCTCGGCGGTGATCCAGTCGTAGAGCGGTTGGAAGGAGAACCAGCCGAAACGGTGGGTGCCGACCTGGGAGGCGGTCAGCGCCGCGTCCTCGGGTGGGATCAGGTGGGGCTTCGTGAGGGACGCCTCGGCCATGAGCTGGGAGTGGGCGCAGCGCTCGTAGCTCAGGTGCCACCAGAACGCCTCGTCGACGGAGTGGCCGACGGTCAGGACGCCGTGGTTGCGCAGCAGAACCGCCTTGTGATCGCCGAGCGCCGCGGCCAGCTTCCTGCCTTCCTCCTCCTCGAGGACGACGCCGGTGTAGTCGTCGAGAATGCCCTGGTCCCGGTAGAAGGCGCAGGCGTCCTGGGAGATCGGGTCAAGCGGGCGGCCGAGCGCCGCCCAGGTCCGGCCGTAAAGGCCGTGGGTGTGCACGGCGGAGATGACGTCGGAACGGGCGTCGTGGACGGCGCCATGGATGGTCAGCGCGGCGTAGGCAACCAGGTTGCGCGCTCTGGGGCCCCTGTTCGGACCGTCGACGACCGTGCCGCTCCCGTCGACCAGGCAGAGGTCGGAGACCTTGACCTGGCGGAAGCTTTGTCCGTAGACGTTAACCCAGTAGTGGTCGGGCAGCTCCGGGTCGCGGACGCTGCCGTGTCCGGCGACGCCCTCGTTGAACCCGGACCGGCCAAGTACCCGAAATGCCGCCGCCAGCCGCTGCCTGCGGTACAGCCGCTCCTGTTCGACAGAGCTGAAGGTCGGCGGCGTCCGGGTGACGAATCCAGCCATTTCGTACTCCCTACCTGGCCCGGATCGGTTTCTACTACCTGACCTGGCGCTTGCTGAGACTCTTCTTGATCTCGGCAACCTGGGCCGCGAAGCCGGGCCGGGAGACCGCCCACTCCTGTGCCGCGAGCTCCAGCTCCAGCGCGGCCTTTGATTCGGTCAATGCAAGGCTGGCCCGCAGCGACTGCTTGGTCCGTGCCACTAGCTCCGGGTCCCTGTTGGCGGCCCGACGAGCGAGCTTCAGCGCCGCGTCAAGCAAGTCGTTCTCCGGAAGGCAGCGCCAGGCGAGGCCACGCGCCGCCGCCTCCTCGCCGGTCAGCGTGTCGCCGAGCAGGACGAGCGCCGCCGCGCCCTGGCTGCCGACCTGCCGGGACAGACGCCACAGATGGCCGCCGCCCGGGTGGATGCCGACATCGAGGAATCGCGGGTCGAAGACCGCTGACGGCGAGCAGAGCACGACGTCACAGGCCATCGGCAGGTTCAGGCCGGCCCCGATGACGGGGCCGCTGACGGCGGCGATCGTGGGAACCGGGGCGTCCGCGACCTTGAGAAAACCCTCGTACATCTCGCGTAACGGAGCCTTGGGCCTGACCAGGTCCTCCAGCGAGCCGCCAGAGCAGAACACAGGCGGCGTGGCACTAAGGATGATGGCCTGCGCACCGCCCTCGAGCGCTGTGTCCACGGCGTGGGCGAGATCCATGCTCAACTCATAGGACAGCGCGTTGCGTCGGGCGGGGGCGTCCAAGGTCAGCATCGCGACCCCGTCGTCCAGCGTCACCCGGACCAAGGCGTCGTCGCCTTCGGTCATGCGGGTCTCCTTCGGAGCAGATGAGCGACCATGATGATCGATAAATAGGATAATGTATACCTAGATTATAGTAGCTGCTATCCTTACTGTCGAGGGATCACCCACCCTCGGTCGGCACGGCCCGAGCCGCTGCGGGCTCGGCCCGGCGACGGCGCCAGCGAGCCGGTCCCAGTCGGTGCGTTCCGAGCCGTGCCACCAGGCCGCCGGGCCGACGACCAGGGAGGCGTCGGTGACCCGCGGGGTGATGACGATGTCGGCGCCGGCGGACAGCGCCGCGGCGATGCCCCAGCCGCCGAGGTAGGCGTTCGCCGTGACCGGCTCGATGCCGGTGTCGGCGAGACACCGGCCGGTATCGAGGTGGACGAACTTCTCGCCGGCGGCCTGTAGCGTGCTGACGCGGTCGACGAGGTTGTCGCCGGTGACGTAGGCGATGTTGGGGCGCAGGCCGAGGTCAGCCGCCACCGTGCGGACCTTCTCGGCGAGGCCCGCCGGGTCGAGCCCGCCCGCGTTAGAGACGATCCTGATGCCGCGGTCCAGGCAGGTACCGAGGACATCCTCGATCTGGGCGAGGAACGTGCGCGCGTAGCCCGCGCCACCGGGCCTGCTTCTGGTCTTCCAAAGTATGAGCATCGTCAGTTCGGCGAGGTAGTCCCCGGTGAGCACGTCGATCGGGCCGCCGTCGACCATGAGGCGGGCTCGTCGCGTTGACGGCGGATGCGACGCCGGGAGGACCGGTGCCGGGACAAAAAAGGCCTATCTTGATGGAGTTCGCTGTTATGCCCGGCGCCTGTGTCGGGCAGGTTTCGCCTTCTGCGGCGATGGTGTCTGACGCCAGTCCGCATCCGTGAGGATGGCGGGGAGGCCGACCAGCATGGCGGCCAGAGCAGTGGTAATCGCCCGCGCCCGCAGTCGGCGGAGGCTCATGACGCTCGGTCTCCCCGTTGTAGGAAAATGCGAAGCGTTACCGCGGGATGCCGTCGCCCGGTGGGATCCAACGCGGGCTCCTCATTTCAGCCGGGCACAGCGCGTGGCGGACACCGTTCCAAGCCATTCGCTGAGGCGGCCACGTGTAGGCCTCCATCTGGACTTGCTGGCCCTTGCCTGGTGGTCCGCGGCAGCCATTCGCGAACTCCCCGCCTGACGTTCCTGTTCCCTAACAGTCGACGTAACGAGTGTGGCGAGGCGCAAAACTTTTCGGCCGGCGCCGAACTGGGCGGCTGTATCGGCGCCTTGCCCCCAGAGAGGGTGCTGGTGATGAACAGGCGGGCGGCCGTGGCCGTTGGCTATCAAGAGGCTCAGGGGGCAGGTAGCTCGCTCTGGGGCACGTCGGGGCACACATCGCCGACGTGCCCCAGAGGGGAAGTACCTCGGCCTACGCCTATCCCTTGGCCGGCTTTTTCACGAGTAGTGAGCCGCAGGTGAGTTGGGTGATTGGCTTCCAGGTTCCGCCGGTGAGTTGAACAAGGGAGCTACAGGGTGTTGTCACGAAGTGGTTGAGTGGCCAGCGGGTCTCCGGTACGGCGCCATCGCCGTTGTGGACAAAGCCGGCGTTCAGGAAATTGACGAACTTGTCGACGGTGAGGTCCTTGCCGGCGGCAGTGGCGGCGGCGACGAACAAGTCGGCTGACCAGTAGCCGGCGAGCGCGGCGATGCCGATTCGCTGGTCGGGGGCGTACTTCTTGAAGTCCGCGACCATCTGGCTCGCGACCTTGTTGGAGTCGTCGATGCCGGGCAGCCAGCTGCCGGTCGCGTACATACCGTCGAGGTCATTCAGGCCGGACAGCGCCGGGTCGTAGATTGGGGTGAGGTTCTTGCCCGGGTACCCGGCGGCCTTCAGCGACTGGATGAGCTTCAGCGTGGTGGCGAAGTCGGTGATGTAGTAGACGACCTCCGGCGGAGTGCCGCCGTTGGCGGTCATGATTGCCTGGACGATGGCGGTGGCGTCGGTCAGGCCGCCGGCTGGGATAGGCGTCTTAGCGTAGATAACCTTCGTGCCGCCTGCTTCGGCGTAATGTTTGAGGGCGTCGACGGCGGTACGACTGGAGTCGAGGTCCTGGCCGACGATTGCGAGGGTATGTGTGGCTTTCGAGTCCGGGAACATCGAGTTGACCAACCCGGCGAGGTTATTGGCCAGCACGGCGGTATTGTAGTTGCATCCTGTGACGCCAAAAGCAAGCGCGGAGTCGCAGAAGCCGTCGTTGGTGCCCCAGCCGAAGTAGGGAACATTGTTCTGACAGAAGACATCGGCGTATCCGGAAAGGCTGGTGACAACCGGGACGGCGGCGAACGCTCTGTCCCGAGTCGCGATGATATTGGCCTGGGACAGGTTGCGGCTGGCATCCTGGCCGTCGTCGAGCACACCCCTAAAGTCGATCTTGCGGCCGTTGATGCCACCCGCCTCGTTGGCGGCATCGAACCGGACCTTGGCGCCGACGTCGGCACCTTGCATCGAGGCTCCGCCTGGACTGGTCAGATAGGCGAGGCCCTCGACGGTGATTGAGGTGTCAGTGATCCCGCGCGTCTCATCCTTGGACGGCTGGGTGCATGTCAGCTTGCTGGTGTCGACCTTGTAGCCGCCGTCGCTCCACCCAGTAGACGGGCCGGTGGTCGGTCCAGTCTTCACCCAGGCGGATGTGTCGTCGAGCGAGGCGACGTCCGAACCGCCGGCCGAGGAGCCACCGCAGGCCGCTGCGGCCACCACGAGGACCGCAACGACGGCCACGGGAGCGGCGCGTAGAGCCGATAACTGGCGCAGGATGCGCATGATCTTCCTCCGGCGAGGTTGAGTCTGGCGCGATGGCAGTCCGTCATCGCAGTGGTTACAAACGCCGAGGCCACGGGCGTCAAGGAGCGTCGACATAGCGGCTGCGGGTCCCTCCATCGCGAATGAGCGCGGAGATGTCCGCCCGCGACCAGATTGTGAGGTACCTCACGATAGCAGGTACTATTCTATATTGCAATGTTGGATCAACCACGCGGTCTACGCTGCCGTTGGGCCCGCGTGGTCGAGGTGGGCCACCGGGGTGCTGGCGGCCGGGTGGCGCCCGGATGGCGCGCGGGCTAGCCGGCATGGCGCCCCTGCCCTCGAGCGACACCGGGTTGGCTTGTGGCCGACGATAGTGACTATATATTCACTATCGTGAGGTGAGATCGCGTCAAGGCCCCTCAACCGTAGACATCCGGAACGCAGGCCTCGGGCTCATAGTCAACCGCAAGTCACTAGAGGGGTGCTGGGTGGTTCCCCTCGCGGCCTGGTGCACGACCACGGCCTGACGGCCGGAGGATCATCGACGATGGCGAAGTACGTCATGGCCGAGGAGGCGCTCACGGCGGTCTGCCATCCAGACCCATGGGCGACGTCAGCCCCGGTCGAATCTGGCCGGGCGCCGATGAGGGCTCGGTGGATGGGGCGGCCCGGGTACCGCAGGTGGGCGCGATGGCTGGTCCTGATCTCGGCATCTCGCCATACGAGCTCGCAGTGTAGGGACTGCTCGGGGACGGCGACCGGGGCACGGCCCCTACCTGCCGTGACAAAAGCAGTTGGCCGCACTGATGGAGACCAGCACGTAACGCCACGCGTGCGCTTGGGGTGCGACGGCTCGGCCCCAAACTGCCCCTGAACGAAAACGCCGTGCCAACGGCCGCGGCTTCGAACGCGGCGAGCACGTTGCCGACGACGTCCGAGGCGGTGGACATCCGGGAGCCGGTTTGGCCAGATGCCGCGTCTCATAGGAGAACGTCGAGGAGAAGCTCAATGAGTTGGCGGCCCTCATGAGCATCGTAGTGTCGGCCTATGGGATCGGGCGGACGCGCTGCTCCGGACCCGCTTGGGGTCGAGAACCCTCAGTCGGACCAGTGGGCGTCAACGAAGCAGCGGACCTCGCGGTCCAGCTCGGCGTCTTCAGGGGCCATGCCGAGGAAGCCCCCGTGGCCAGCCGCCTCCATTACATGCAAATCCGCCGTGATACCGGCGGCGCGCAGGGCGCGGTGCATCCGCACCGTGTTCGACAGGAACAGATCCCTGGTACCTGTGGTAAGCAGGGTTGGAGGGAAGCCCTTGGTGAAATCGCCGAACAGCGGGGAGAGATAGGGATCGACCCGAACGGCGAACCTGGGGTGATCTCCAACATCGGTCTCAAACCTGGCTGGACGCCGCCGGCCGGTATTCCGTGAATGAATCGGCGTACAGTGCTGATACCAGGGCCTGCGGCCTGATGATTCCGGCCCGCGGCCTCGATCGCCTCCCTGGAAATATCGGTGTAGAGTTCGCTTGGCCTTGGCGGGAAAGAGCGGTAATGATGAGCGAGGGCGAGACCGGTGCGGGGTGGCTCACTGCCGTAGATGACGACTGGCTGGTTGGCAGCAATTGCGGCTTGAACAAGAGAGGCAGACTCGGCGTCGTGCTGACCGGTGCGTAGCTCGTCGAGTCCGGTGACCCAGTTCTCATTGTGACGACGCTACTCTCGGCACGCCGGCGCCCATCCACCCCATCGCTCGGACGACCCCAACGACTTATTCAGATTGCCTTGATCTTGGCGTTCTAGTGAATGAAGTGCAACTGACGTGGGCGTTGCGAGCGAGTGGCTTAGCCGCAGACCATGTAACTGTGACAGTTTGTCGCAGATCCGCTCTCCTTCGTCACCACCTTTGGGGGCTCGTGGCGGGCGCGTGATCGACGGCGGTCGTCGGGTTGACCGGGTAGGTAGCCCTGCGGGCTGGTCGGGCCGAACCGACTCGTTGCACCACTACATAGTGGATGCTATCGTTCGTCTCGTCAGGGTACTCCAGGGCGGCAGTCGTGGCGGATCTCCGCTTCGACATGTGATTGGGGCGCTGGCGGCCCGGGTGCCATGGCCCCGCGCATACCGAGATCCTGAGTCGACGGAGGGCCTGCGTGCGTCTGGGCAGTACTGGGGCGCTGACGCCGGCCACCTATACCAAGGAGCGGCCCACCGCACAGCCGATCAAAGTTGGCATTCCGTGCTCGCTGTTGGGCGGCATCCCACCCGAGGCCGCCTGGAACAGCGTGCGGCCTGCGGCCTCGAACTGGGCATCGCACCGGCTGGAAGCCAGAGGAGTACGAGACCTTCGGGCTCGAAATTGACAGCCGCATCCAGCTCTTGGACGACAAGATCGCCGCCTGCCACGCACGCCCGGCGCTGCCGCGAGAGACGCAAAGATCCGCTAGGCGTGGGACCCTCCCGGTTGTGATAATGCGGCTCCCCAGGTAGGCGGCATCCTGCCGCTGGTCCGCAGTGAGGACGGCACCGCTCGACCTCACTGCGCGCTCACCGGCGCGGCTGTCCTCGTCCCGATCGGACAACCGGACTCTCGACACCAATCTCCGCGCTCGTGTCGGCGGCCTCCGATACGACTGAATGGATCGGGACCTCGGTCAGAGCTCGGAGAAGGTGTGAAGCCGATCATCCGTCCTGCGGGCATCCTGACTGCCGAACGATCGACGAAAGGTAAGCGCGTGGGCACGCTCGATGGCAAGGTCGCCCTCGTCACCGGGGCCGGGCAGAGCATCGGCCGAGGAATCGCACTCGCGCTGGCTGCCGAAGGCGCGGCTGTCACGATCGCCGAGCTGAACGCAGAGAACGCGAAGGCGGTCGCGGCGGAGGTCGAGGAACGCGGCGCCAAGGCACTTGCCTATCCATGCGACATCCGGGACACCGCGCAGGTCACGGCGTGCGTCGCAGCGACCGTGGACCGGTTCGGCGGGCTGAATATCCTGGTCAACAACGCGATGGCGAGCGTCGTCGGTGTTCCCCTGGAGGAGACGACCGACGCGACTCTCGCGCTGTCGTTCGCGACCGGGCCGGTCGCGACACTCGCGTTCATGCGGGCGGCCTTCCCGCATCTCAAAGGTGACGGGCGGATCGTCAACTTGCGGTCCGGCTCGGAGCTGTCCGGGCTGCCTGGCTACTCGGCCTACGTCGCGGCGAAAGCAGCCGTCGGCGGGCTGACGAAGGTCGCGGCCCGTGAATGGGGCACGCATGGCATCACCGTGAACGCGGTGTCCCCGTTCGCGCCCGGGCCGACGACACAGGCCAAGATCGAGGAGCACCCGAAAATGCTCGACGGGATCCTGCGCTCGCTGTCCATCAAACGAACCGGCGATGCCGAACAGGACATTGGCCGCGCGGTCGCTTTCCTAGTATCCCCGGCCGCCAGCTACATCACCGGCTGCACCCTGATGGTCGATGGCGGCGGCAGCTTCCTCTAAGCGAGCACTGTGTCCTCGAGGGATAAGGCGGATGGCGTTCCTTGACGATCTACACGCCCTGGTCGTTGATGGCGGCGGTGACCTCGGCTTGGTGAGTGCCGCGCACCGGATCGATCAGCCAACTGATTCCGGCCGAACCCGCCGAGGCGGCGGAGAGGAACGATTCGTTGCTATGCCGCTTGCGGAACGTGACTGTGATACTCGTGGCGTGGCCACCGTCACGCCAATCATCTCGCGGGCCTTCTCGACGAGCCTAGGGTCGGTCGAGTGTTGACGTGGCCGATCCGCCGGTCCGTTCCCTGTCCGTCGACGGGCGCTGGCCCCTCAGTAGGCCCGCTAAAGGACCGTACCATGCACCTGCAGACCGACTAATCGGATTTCGTCCGACAATGGGCGAAAAGACGCCCGGGTATCGGTGTTTGATTACCGGATGGTGGTGGTAGAACGATTCCGTGGACGGGCCAGCGGGGCTAGCCGGCAAAAGTGCAGTGCCCTGCACGTCGACGAGGCGTGTTGGGATGATCGGCGCCCGGAGAAAAGCGCGATGCGTGGCGCTGGCCTGCGCGGCCTATGTCCTTGTCGTGACGGTATGTGGGTTTGTGTTTCCGCCGGATCTTGGTGAAAAGGTTGCGGGTTGCGCGGCCCTCGGCGCATGTCTGGCCGCGGCGGTCTGTCTGGTGTGGACTGGTTGGCGGGTCCGAGGAGCGGACCGCCTGTGGCGGCTGATCATCGGCGGCGCGACAATCTTGACTGCCGCCGCATCCACCTGGCACGTCCGGTGGATTATCGAACACGGCTCGGCTCTTCCGTCCCATATGCCGTGGTCGGCGAACGCCTTCCTTGTGATCATGATTGTGTATCTGGCGGGGGTGCTGGCGTTCCCTACGGACCCGCTCGACGCCGGAAGTAGCGGGTTCGCCGTAGGGCGCGACGGATACCACTGGTATGTGATCACAGCGCTGGACAGCCTGGTGGTCGTTGGCTCCATGTTCCTGCTGACCTGGGCTACGGTCCTGGCGCCGGCGGTCCGAACACGACGTCTCGACGCCCCGGGGATCGTCTCCAACACGGGGACTGTGGTCGGTTACCTGGTCCTGCTAGCTGCCATCCTGCTGTTGTCGACCTTCCGGCAACCGCGGTCGGGGCTCGCGCTGGCTCTCCTCGGAGCCGGCCTCGGCGTGACGATGCTGTCCACGGCGATCTACCTCATCGTCATCGCCGCGGGGGGACACAGCATCGCGCCGGTTGTGGACATCACTTGTGCCGCAGGCTGGCTGCTGCTCCTGCTCGCCGGCCTGGTCCCGGTGCCAGGCTCCCCTGTGCCAGCTCGCCGCGGTGGCAGTCCACGCACATTGTGGATACGCGCCGCGCTGCCCTACCTGGCACTGGGAGTGGCCGGTCTGATGGTGATCGGCCAGCTGATCGCGAACAGCGCCATTGACAGCATCGAACGCGGTGCCCTGATCGGCCTACTGCTGGTAGTCCTCCTCCGCCAGATGATGACTCTGGACGAGAACACCCGGCTCCTCGCATCGGTTCAGACCAGCCGACAGCAGCTGCACTACCTCGCGTTTCATGACCCTCTCACCGGCCTGGCAAACCGAAGGTTGTTCACTGACCGGATCCAGCAGGCGCTCATATGCCGTGCCAGTCATCCCTTCGCATTGGTCTACTGCGATCTCGACGATTTCAAGAGGATCAACGACACCCTCGGCCACGCCGCCGGCGATGCCCTGCTCAGGACCACTGCGAGCCGGTTGCGCAATGGTGTCCGATCGGGCGACACCGTCGCCCGGCTTGGTGGTGACGAGTTCGCGATTCTCCTCAAGGACGGTTACAGCAACCCTGAGCGAGCATGCCAACGGCTTGCCACTAAAATCCGCGCGCCGACCATCCTCGCCGGACACACTCGGCCCGTCGGTGTCAGCCTCGGACTCGTCTTGGCCGACGACCATAGCCCGCCCTGCGCCGACGCCCTCCTGCGAGACGCCGACATCGCCATGTACGCGGCAAAACGGCAGGGTAAAGGTGGGCTGGTCGTGTACCGACCCGAGCTGTCCACTCCAGCTGCTGCCCCACAGATCCGCGCTGATCTCGAAGAGGCGATCCACAGTGTCGACCGCGCCGGAAACCTGGAAGTCCGTTACCAACCTGTCGTAGATCTCAACACCGGGAAGACCGTCGCCGTCGACGCCGTGCCCTGCTGGAAATACCAGCAGTTCGGAGAGCTCGCGCCCGACCTGTTCACTCGGCTTGCCGACGAGGCAGGGCTAACTGCGGCTCTTGCCGGCCGGGTCCTCGAACAGGTCTGTCGGGACGTGATGGATGGCGGCCCGCAGGCGGCTAAGCCTGTCTTCGTCTCCGTTCCCATGAGCTTCGATCTTGAGCAGGCGCCCGTCGCATCCGCCGTGCGTCTGCTCACCGAACAGCGCACGGCCGGCCGGGCGATTATCCTCTCGCTCGCCGAAACCTGCGCGATCTCCAGCCTCACCATCAACGATTCTTTGCTACAACGCCTTGCCGCCCGCGGTGTTCGCCTCGCCCTCGATGGCGTTGGCGGCAACGCCGGCAGCTTCGCCTGCTGGCACCTCGCGTATATCGAGATCATCAGACTGCACCCCTGCCTCACCGGCCTTGACACCACCCCGGCCACCCCGCACCCCCGCCGTGTCCGCGACGCGATCCTCGCGGTCACCACCCGGCTCGACCTGACGGCGGTCGCCACCGCCATCGACAACGACAGCCAAGCGCGGCACCTCGCCAACGCCGGATGCCACCTCGGCACCGGCCCGCTCTACGGCCCACCTCGCCCCCTGAACAAGATTCCGACGGCCACCCGACCGCTATCGGCGCCAGGGCTAACGCACTCGCACATAGCGCGAGCAGGAAGACCGCCGCCGATTACTTAAATCGGCGCTGCCGTACATCCGAAGTCGTAGCCCTCCTCGGCAGCCAAGGCATGATCGAGCGATGGCGCGCCGCCCGCCCTCGTCTGCGGCCGATGCGGGGACCGAAACGGCTGCGCCCGCCCCAGACGATCAGTACCGGACATGCGCTGGTCCGGAACATCCGCCGCGGCCACTACGAACTCGGAACCGACGCCGAACCACAACGCCGGCTCGAGGCGGCATTCGCCGAGCTCGCCCACGCCATCTGACCACCAGGCCGGCCGGGGCTCCGCGCGCCCTGGCTCCTCGCACCGCAACAGGCCTGCTGACCAGGCCAATCTTATGGCGCTTGTAGGGATTGCTGCTCCAACAGGCGTACCGATCGGCTACGGTCCGTGGCGTGACGGGGGCCACACTCGAGATGGCGATCTGGGGCCTGTTGGTGGCTTCGCCATCGAAGGTCTCAATCTCTACACCGCCATCCGTAGGCATCACCGCTGGCCGTGGCAGAGCAGAAACGCCGTGCGGCCGGCCCTTGGGCCTCTACCTATGCGCCGAGCTCATTCGGCTGATCATCGGCGCCGGTGTCGCAGCGGCGAGCCGGCTCGCGACGTAGCGCCGGGCCGTTGCCGCCGACCTCGTCGGGCGCGACCCGGTCCGTCCTCACTTCGGCCTCGAGCCGTCCGCCCACGGTGATCGGCAACCGAAGGAGTCCGGCGACGACCGGCGACCGACGGGCCAGAGGAGGAGCCGGACTGCCTGTACCTAGAGGGTTCTATGTGATTGGTGATGTCAAAGGTCGCGAGTGGTGGTGACGAGTCCACAGGAGTGGCTGTGGTTGGGTTGCCTTCGGAGGTGGTCGCGTGGACGGCGGGAATACGGCACCCTCAAGTACTCGGTGATCATCTATGGGAGCCGTCGACGACGCTCACCCTTGAGCCGTCGCGGAAGCACCCGATCGGGGACGGGGGCTACTGGGGTCGGGTCTGGACGGCGATGAACGCCGTCAACGCCATTCCCGCGGTCTGCGGGTCGATCTGCACGTGCTCTCGGCCCGGGCCAACTGCGCGACGCCGGTGATCCTGTGCCACCTGCTCGGCGCGAGGATGGCCGCGCGCGGCCGCGGCGGGATCGCGCTGGTGAGCTCCACGGGCGGCACCCAGGGCGCGGGTCACCAGCAGCACCTACAACGCGGGCCGAATGGGAGTTGATCGCCCCGCTGATTCCCGGTCCCAAGCCAGGTTGTCGGCCGCCAGCGCATGAGCGCCGGGAGATCGTGAACGCGTTGGCCTACTGGATGCGGGCGGGGTGTGCCTGGCGGCTGTTGCCGCATGACCTGCCGCCCTGGCAGACGGTCTACCACTACTGGCGGCGCTGGCGGATTGAAGGCCGCTGGGAGCCGATCCTGGCCCGGCTGCGCGAACGCGACCGTGTCGGTGGCGGCCGCGACCCGACTCCGGCTGCGGGCGTTCTCGACAGCCAGAGTGTGCGCGCCACCGACCGGGGTGGGCTGCACGGCTACGACGGTGGCAAGAAAGTCCCTGGTATCAAGCGTCATCTGCTCGTCGACACCGGCGGCACCGTGCTGGTGGCCTGCGTCAGTCCGGCGCTGCGGCCCGACTGCGTGGCGTACATGGCGTACCGGCCGGACTTCGACCACCTCGAGCGGATCCTCGCCTCGGGCGCGAACGTCGTGACGACGATGTACATGCTGGCCGGCTCCGGCTACGGCGAACAGGCCCATGCGTGCTACTCCGGGGTGGAGGCAGTCGCGGTCCACATGACGGCCCCTCCACGCGGCGGTCGTTCAGGCGGCGGAGCGCTCGGCGACTGGCCGGCGACGCAGGCTCACGTTCGAGACGGCCGGTGGTGTGTATGCCACGTCGTTGGGGCCGGCGTCGGTCCCGGGCGGAACGATCTCGTCGATCCGGTCGAGGACCTCGTCGTCCAGGGTGACGTCGACGCCGGCGAGCAGGTCATCGAGGTGTTCCATGGTGCGGGGCCCGATGATCGCCGAGGTGACGCCCGGGTGGGCGATCGCGAACGCCATCGCGAGGTGGGTCATCGGCAGGCCGGCCTTGTCGGCGAGCGGGATGAGCTGTTCGACCACGTCGAGCTTGCGCTCGTCGCTGAAGTGCTGCGGCATGCCGCCGGATCGGTGGGTGTCGGTCTGCTGGCCCTTGCGGTACCGGCCGGTGAGCAGGCCTTGGCCCAGCGGGCTCCAGACCAGCGTGCCCATCCCGTACCGCTGGCAGATCGGCAGCACCTCGCGTTCGACGCTTCGGTTGACGATCGAGTACGGCGGCTGCTCGGTGCGGAAGCGCGCCAGGCCGCGCCGCTCGGCGACCCACTGCGCCTCGACGATCTCCGAGGCCGGGAAGGTCGACGTACCGATCGCGCGTACCTTGCCGCTGTGGATCAGATCGGACAGGGCTGACAGTGTCTCCTCCACGTCGACCGTCGGGTCGGGGCGGTGGACCTGGTAGAGGTCGAGGTGATCGGTCTGCAGGCGGCGCAGGGAATTCTCGACTGCGGCGATGATCCAGCGCCGTGAGTTCCCACGGTGGTTCGGATCGTCGCCCATCGGGTAGTGCATCTTGCTGGCGAGCACGACGTCGTCGCGGCGGCCCTTGAGTGCCTTGCCGACGATCTCCTCGGATTCGCCCTGGGAGTACACGTCGGCGGTGTCGATGAAGTTGATCCCTGCGTCTATGGCCCTGTGGATGATCCGGATCGAGTCGTCGTGGTCGGGGTTTCCGATGGCCCCGAACATCATGGCGCCCAGGCAGTAAGGGCTGACCTGGATTCCGGTCCGGCCCAGCGTGCGGCACTTCATGCTTCTCCTCCTTCGGAGCGTGTGGTGAGTGGTTGGTGAGTGGGCGGCCCCGTGCCTCGACGCGCTGACGCCGGGAACCGACCCGACGACGGACACGACATCACCGGCCGGCGAGGTTCGGACTATTCGGACCGCGCCGAGGACGCTGTCCGCAACTGCTCGTCGTCGAACACGATCTCGACCAGCGGGCTGCGCGCGAACCAGTCGTCGAAGTTCTGGGGCTGGCTGACTCGCGCGGCGATCTCGGGCCGGTTCTGCAGGTCGAGGACCGCAGTGATCACCCGCCGCCGTGTCGGCTCGTCGACCGGCACCGCGGTCGCGGGCAGATCGGCCGTGACCCCGTGCTTGAGATGCACGACGAATCGAGCATGGGCGCGCAGGTTCGCATACCAGCTACGGGGTACGGGCATGCCGCTCAGATACCAGCGACCGTCGACGCGGTGGAGCCAGATCTCGATACGCCGCGGGATACCGCTACGTGCACCCAGTGTCGTGATGTCGATCGTGCGCTCGGCCGCGGAGGAGTCCGGTCCGATGTCGAGTGCGCGGATGACGGCGTCGTCCACGGTCACAGCCCGGTCCGCCGCTCGTCGTCGAGGGGCACGTCGCGGTCCTCGACTCGGGTCCGCCCCAGCGTGCGGTACTTCATAACTTCTCTCCCCGGAGGCGGTCAGTGCGCGGTCTGTGACCATCATTACCCGCTTCCTTCGTCGTGGTGAGGGCCCCGGGATCCGTCGCACGTTCCGGTGACTCCATGAAAACTCCGCCACGAGCGCCGGGCCAGCAGGATCCTCTCGAGTCGTTGCACGATCCTCTTCGCTTCGCCGGCTTTTACGGCAGCGCCGCGGCAACGGGACCGGCTCCGCCGCGCAGGCGCACCGCATCAACGCTGGGCGGGAAACCGAACTGGCGCCGGTACTCCCGGCTGAACTGGGCCGGACTGTCGTATCCGACCCGGTGGCCGACACCGGTGACGTCGTTCGGACGGTTCGCCAACAGCAATCTCGCGGCCTGCAGCCGGATGTGCTTCTGGTACTGGATCGGGGTCATCGCCGTTACCGCCTGGAAGTTCCGGTGGAAGGCGGAGACACTCATCCCCGAAAGTTGCGCTACTTCCTCGACCCGGAACGGCCGGGTGTAGTTCTCCCGGATCCACCCCACAGCACGTCTGATGTGCGCCAGGCTACTGTCGGCCAGGCCGAGCTGACGCACGACGTCACCTTGTTCCCCGGTCATCAACCACCAGAGGATCTCGCGCTTGACCAACGGGACCAGTGCCTTCCGGTCCCGTGGCCGGTCAAGCAGACGCAGCAGCCGCACGACAGCGTCCAGCAACTCGTCCGGGGCGTCACTGACCGCGATTCCCGGCCGTGCCGTGCCCGGCGACCGTGGCAGATCCCCCGGCCCTGCCGCCAGCAGCAACTCCGCGATGGCGGCAGGCTCCAGAGTCATCCCGAAACCGAGCCCGGGGCGCCCCGCGTCGGCATCGATGAAGTGCCCCGTCACCGGAAGGTCGACCGAGGTGACGACGTACTGACCAGCGCCGTACTCGTAGACCCGGTCTCCCAGCGCCAGACGCTTGCGACCCTGAGCGACGACCGCCAGCACCGCGCCGGACATTGAGGACACCGGCGCCACGTTGTGGTCGGCTCTGCAGGTCCGGACCCCGTCGATAGCAATGGCTCCATCGGGACGCACATGCCGCTCAAGCAGATCGCGAAGCTCCTCCAGAGACATGCCACGATTGCAGCACAGGTCCCGCGGCGATCTTCATCCGCGCGAGGAATATGCAAGAAGTCGCGAGTTTCGTCGACCTGGATCTTCCACCGGGATCGTGAGAGTGCCCCGTCGGTCACGATCCGACGCTTCTGATTATTGTTTCGTGGTTGGTGGGCAGGGTCGGGGCCGGTTGTCGCCTCGGCGGGCGCCGGGTCCACGGCCCCGGGGGGTCAGGCGGGTCCTTCCTGGGCCGGGGCGGGTTGGCGGGTGGTCAGATCGGGGTGGCGCTCGATGCCGGCTGTCTTCACCATCCCGCGCGCTTCCCACGGTCAGTTCATCGTGGCCCCACCGTTGAGGTTGATAGTCTGGCCGGTCAGCCAGGACGTTTCTTCGGCGGCGAGGAAGACCACCGCCGCGCCGGCGTCACCCGGGGTCCCCAGCCTTTTCACCGGGATCGAGGCGGCCTGTGCCCTGGTGATGTGCGCATCCCCGGTCGCGGTGTTGTTCATGAGTCCGAGGGCCAGGCTGTTGGCGGTCACCCCGGTTCCGGCGACCTCTTGGGAGAGGTGGCGGATGAAACCCTCGATCCCGCTCTTGCCGGCCCCGTACACCGATACGCCGATGCTCAGGCCGGTACGGCCCGCCCCGGAGGAGATCTGTACAATTCGACCCCACCCGTGCTCACACATGTCCTCGAGCACCGCATGGATGCAGTACATCGACCCGAAGACATTGATCTCCACTGGGCCACGCCAGCGTTCCACGGGAAGCTGACGGAACGGTGTCGCCGTCATGTCGGGGTGGATGCCTGCATTGTTGACCAGGATGTCCACGTGCCGACCGAACGCCGCCTTGACATCGGCGACCCCTGCCATGACGGCTTCTGGGTCGAGAATGTCGAACGGCACGGCAATGGCGCGCCCGCCGTCTGACTCGATGTGCGCGCGGGTTGCTTCGGCCCGCTCGGGCACGAGATCGTTGACGGCCACGGCGGCTCCCTGCGCGGCAAGAGCCAGGGCCGCTCCGGCACCCATGTTCTGACCGGCGCCGGTCACCAGCGCCACATGGCCGGTTAACTCGAACATACTATTCCTCTCTCTGGCGGAGCCCGTCGACTGCGCGGGCAGCTCCACCAAGGTTCCAATGCGCTAAAGAGTGCGCCGTGCCCAGCTCCGCGCGCATCGACACGAGACCGGCGTGCTGGCGCGGCGCACCAATGTGTTCCGATCCCCCGAGCGGCCCGCCGGTACGAACGGCCCGGCGCGAGAAGCGGACGCCGACATCAGCAGCAGCCGGTGCCGGTATCATCACCTTTCTCCGCCCTGTCCGGTCGGCCGGCGTAGGTAGGTGTCGTCGAGGTCGGCCAGGCTCGGGCAGCCGAGCAGGGACAGCGTGGTGGAGATCCCGTGGCGCAGGATTTCCAGTACCTGACGGGCGCCTTCTTCGCCGCCAGCTGCGAGGCCCCAGATGTAGGCCCGTCCGACGAGTACCGCGCTGGCGCCAAGGGCGAGGGCTTTGACGACGTCGGCGCCGCGGCGGACACCGCTGTCGAGGAGCACCTCGGCGTCGTTCCCGACCGCGGCGACGACCTCGGGCAGCACCCGCAGCGTCGCCGGTGTCCCGTCGAGGGCGTTGCCGCCGTGGTTGGACACGACGACCGCGGCCGCCCCGGTGTCTACCGCGCGGCGGGCGTCGTCGCCGGAGAGCACTCCCTTGATGATGATCGGGCCGTCCCAGCGTTCGCGGATCCAGCTGACGTCGTCCCAGGTCGGAGGGTGGCGCCGCATGCTGGCGCTGGCCTCGGCGACGGACAGCGGGGGGCCGTCGTGGGTGAGCCGCACGTTGGGCACGTTCAGGCCGAGGCCGTCGCGCAGGAATCCGGCCAGCCACCGGGGCCGCAGCACCATCTCGGGGGCATAGGTCAGCGCGCTGCGCAGGTCGACTCTGATCGGCGCATTGGCGCGGCGGCGGCGGTCCCGTCCGGCGGTGCCGGCGAGATCGACGGTGAGGATCAGAGCGGTGCAGCCGGCCTTCCGCGCCGCGTCGATGGCGATCTGGGCGCCGGGACGGCCGCCGGCGAAGTACAGCTGGTACCAGGTGGCCCGGGCGCCCGCGGCGGCGATCTCAGCGATCGGGTAGCTGGACAGGGTGCTGACCCCGATCGCGGTGCCGGCGGACGCCGCGGCGCGGGCCGCGGCCAGTTCGCCGCCGCGGTGCGCGAGCCGGATGTACCCGGCCGGCGAGACGATCACCGGCATGGACAGCTGCGTGCCGAGCACGGTGGTGGTCAGGTCATGGTTGGTGTAGGCGGTGGCGGCCCGCGGGCGGAAGGTCACCTCCTGGAAGGCGCGGCGGTTCTCCCGCAGGGTGAGCTCCTCCTCGGTGCCCCCCTCGATGAACCAGTACACGGAGTTCGGCAGGCGTCGACGTGCCCGTCGATGCCCGTCCTCAACGCTGTCCAACCGCCTCATCGCGATCAATCCCTAATCAGCAGAAATCCGGCCCGTATGGTCCACCGCCGTGTCATGGCGGTGGACCGCGCCACGCCGCCGTCCGCGTCCGCGCCGTCGCCTTGACGGGCCGCGCCTCCGGCCCGCAGAGCCCGGTCGTCATGCGGCTACGTCCAGGGTGGTCGTCGATCCCATTCCGCATCGAGGGGCCGGTTCCTGTGCAGGCGTCGTAAGACGAGCGCGAGCTGGAGACGGAGGCGTCCCTGCGGCTCGCGGATCGACCAGCCGAGCAGGTGCTCCGCGCGAGCGATCCGATCCTGCAGCGTCGAGTGGTGCACCGAGAGGACGCCCGCCGCGGCGCGCAGGCTCGGGCTCGAGGCGATGGCGTCGAGGGTGGCGAGCATCCACGGCGCGTCGGCCCCCACGCGTTCCAGGGCGCGGACGTCGGGCGCCGGCTCCGTCGCGGCGACGACCGCGGCGGCGAGGACGGCGAGCCCGCCCAGATGGTCGGCGTGGACGATCCTCGGGCCTGGGTCCGATGCGGTGCCGTCGGCGGTCAGGCGCAGCGCCGTCCGCGCCGCCGCCCAGGACGAGGGTAGCTCCAGCACCGCCACCGCCGGGCCGACACCCGCACGCCGGCGGCCGACATCCGGGTCCGGCGCTTGGGACCCCGAAGCAGCCTCGACTCGCGCCAGACCACCTTCCAGCGCCACCGCCCGTGCCCGGGCGGTACGGTCCAGACCAAGACGCCGGGCGGCGTTGAGACGGAGGTCCGCGGGGACCGTCGCGTCGAGCACCACCTCGACCGAAGCCGGGTCGTGCGGTGTCACGCAGCCGGCCGCGACGCCGCGCCTGGTCCGTGCGAGGACGACGCGGGCCGCCGCCGTGGCCCGCTCGAGCACCATCGCGTCGATCGGACCTGCCGGGCCAGGGCGCTCCAGCCAGAGCGCCTGGGGACCGCCGGGGACAACAGGTGCGCTCAGCCACGCCGGATCCGGGCGGGTGACAGCGTCGCGCCGCCGACCGTCGGCCTCGATCTCGATGTGCACCCGGCGCTCGTCGTCGATGAGCCGCGCCGGGCAGCCCGCGAGCACCGCCGCGCCGCGCACGATCGGCTCCAGGCCAGCTTGCCCTTCGATGAGCCGGTCGAAATAGGCGATCACCTTGACGGCGGCGCCCGCGTCGGGGTCGAGCGCTGCCAGCTTCGCGACGAGCTCTCTCACCGCTACATCGTGCCTGCCGCAACCGCCGGTGCCCAGCCGTATACGGACGGCTGCGCCCGGTCCGGGGGCCTCGAGTCATGCCTGCAGAACCCTGCGCAGCCAACGTACCCGCGCCGCCTTGGCGTCCCGCGAGATCGCGGCCTGCGGAGCCGTGCGGTCGAATCCATGGAAGCCTCCCGGCCACACGTGCAGCTCAGCGCGGCCGCCGGCCTGCCAGATACGGGTGGCGTAGGTGACGTCCTCGTCCCGGAAGGTCTCCGCCGAGCCGACATCGACGAAGGCCGTTGGAAGCCCTGACAGGTCGGCGGCCCGGGCCGGCGCGGCGTAGGGCGAGACGTCCGGGCCGCCACACCCGGCCCCAAGCAGTGCCGACCAGCCCGTGCTGTTCGCATTGCGATCCCACACCCCCTGTCCGGCCATCTGGCGACTGGACGGGCTGTCGTTCCGATCGTCGATCATCGGGCACATCAGCATCTGCCCGGCCAGGGGTGGGCCGCCGCGGTCCCGGGCGAGCAGCGCGACCGCCGCGGCCAGACCGCCCCCCGCACTGCCACCGGCGACAATGATCCGATCCGGATCCACGCCCAGGTCGCCGGCATGGGTGGCCGTCCACACCAGCCCCGCGTAGCAGTCCTCCACCGGCGCGGGGTGCGGATGCTCGGGGGCGAGACGGTATTCCACGGAGACGATCGCGAGGTTCAGCTCCTGCGCCCAGTCGAGCGCCTCCGGGAGGCCCAACCGGTTGTCGCCGAGGATCATGCCTCCGGCATGCATGTAGTAGATCGCCGCCATCGGCGCGCTGGTCGCCGTGGGCCGGCACACCAACAGGGAGACCGCTGGCGCGCCGGGCGGCCCGGGCACCGACAGATCCTGGACCTCGAACGCCCCGCCGCGGCTCAGATCCTCATCCGAGGTCCTCCACTGTGCGAAGGACGCCCGCATCGCCGGGATCATGTCCACTGTCACCGGGAGCGACATCTGATCGCCCAAGACGTCCAGAACGGCGGCCAGCTCGAGGTCGAACGGAGGCGGCGGGCCGACAGCAGAAGGTGCCGGAGTCGTGGTCGTCATTGGCTCTCCCGTCATCGACGTCCTGACCTGACCGTCAGACGCATGCTGCACCTCACGCATCCCGCACCACGACCCGCCGTCCGACGGGCATCACCCGCCAGGTGGCGGGTGACGCCCGACTCCCCGGTCCTCGGTGCCTTCCGGCGCCAGCACGTTGATGGGCGGCGCCACCAGGTGCCGGTCGGTGTTCTCGCCCGCGTCATCGGCGCGGGCGCCGAAGGTCCCAGGGACGAGTAGCGCCGGCCGCCCGTCCACCGCTCCCCGCACGACGGCCTGAGACAGGCTCCGGCCACGCCATCCGGCCTCCACCGCAGCTGAAGCCGCTCGCCGGCCCGGATCGGACTGATGTACTGCACGTTCGCCCAGATCACGGAACGCCCCAGCACCTGCTCGGCGACGGCGGCGCCCAGACCGGCGCCGCCCCACAGCGTGCCGTTCGAGTTGAGCAGGGGCGGCCCGCCCCGGCGGTCGCCCCCGTCGTTGTCCGGGCGCCCCGGCCGGCGATCACGGGGCTCGACCGCGACGTGCTCGTCGACGTGACGGTCCGCCACATCCGCGCGATGGTCGACGGCGACCTCGACGACTTCGTCGCGCTCACCCATCCCCAGGTCGCCTTCGTCGGACCGCCACGCCAGCCGGTCGACCTCGGCTGGCGGGCGCCGGCCTGGTGGCGCGAACTGTCCGGGCGGCGGGTCGTGCTTGTCAACCAGGGGACGGTCGCGACCGACGCCGACCAGCTGATCCGGCCCGCGCTGGCCGGGCTCGCGGGCGAGGACGTGCTCGTCGTCGCGGCCACTGGAGGCGGCGACCCGGCGGGGCTAGAGCCGCTGCCGGCGAACGCACGGGTACCTGAACCTTGCCGCCGTGGTTGGCGACCTTGCCGGACCACCAAAGCCACCTGGTCCAGGCGATGCACGGCGGACAGCCGTTTGCCCGCCGACGTCGACCGGGTAGACATCCCTCTGTATTTGACCGACAGCGGCGTGTTGTGCTGTCGAGCGAGCTGACATGCGGAGAAGTTCATGACAGTCCCCGTACACACTACTGAGCCCGTATGCGTCACTGAGCACCTGGTGCGCCGGCTCGACGTTGCGGTGCCCCTGCCCTACGACCGGGCCGTGTCGCGATATGAGGAGCTCGTCCCCGCGGTAGACCTCGCCCGGTTCGGGCTGCTCGCCACCTGGGACGCCGCCCTCGAACTCGCCGAGATCAACGCGCCGCACGGGTTCATGATCTACTGGCGCAGCGACGTCACCGCCACGATGGCCGGTTCGCCCTCGGACTGGAAGTGCGTCGAGTACCTGATGGGCAACCACACGATCGCCGAACGCATGTTCCGCCACGACCCGACCGTGATGCTGTACGCACCCCTGCGCACGGTCATCTACGCCAACACCGAGGGCGACACTCGTTTCGCGATAGACCAGCCAAGCACGCTGTTCGACAGCTACGGCAACCCCGCCATCGCCGAGGTCGGCCGCCACCTCGATCGGCTGGTCGCGAATCTACTCACGAGGCTCGGCGCCCCAGTGCCCGAGGAACTCGCTTCGTGACCGCCCCGTGAGCTCTCGCAGACCGACGGCGGGAGCCGCGGCAACCTTCTACACCTCATGCGCCGAGGTACCCGCTTAGTGGTGAGGGCCGGCGTCGCCGGCCACGTGGGGCGTCGGAAAATGCCTGTGGTCACCTGGACGACGTCGGGCGAGCTTGGTGCCGAAGGTTGAGCCCGTCGCTTACTGACGTTGAACTCGCGAGGTGACCAGCTGTGGGGTTCGAGTTGTAGGCCGGTTCCGGTCAGGAAGCCCGCGAGCAGGTCAGGGCGGTACTGGAGGCGTTTGATCGCGGTCCTGATGACGTGGATCAGGTGGTCCAGGCCGTGCGCGGCGAGGTTGGCCAGCGTCCCGGTCTTCAGATAGGCCCAGAGGCTTTCAGTCGGCTTGCCGCGGTGCAGGGAGAGTTGGACAGGGTGGCGCTGACGCGCCGATTATCGGTGGGGAGGGGTTGCTGCGGCTGGTCGAAGTGGTCGATCAGCTACGGGCCCGTGAGCGGTGTGAAGGCGGTGCGTTGTGGACGGCACCGGATCAGACGGCCTCCCCAGATCCCGGCGGGCATGCCGTGGGCGCTGCTGCCGGAGCCGAGCCGGCGGGAGGCAGTCGCAGTCCTGATCGTGCTGGTGGAGCGGCTGGCGGGTCGGGCGGTCGGCAGCGGCGGGCGGGACGGCGGTGACGTCGATGCTGCTGTGTGAGCGTGAGATCGGGAAAGTCCAGGGCCGGCATCGGGATCGCCTGGCGGTGGTGTATGTGCGCCAGTCCTCCCGTCAGCAGGTGCTCGATCACGGCGAGTCGACCCGGTTGCAGTACGGGCTGGTCGAGCGGGCGGTGGCGCTGGGGTGGTCGTCGTCGCGGGTGCTGGTGATCGACGAGGATCTGGGGCGTTCGGCGGCCGGGGTGGTCGAGCGGCCGGGGTTCGCCCGCCTGGTTACCGAGATCAGCATGGGGCATGTGGGCCTGGTGGTGGGGCTGGAGATGTCGCGGCTGGCCCGCGCTGGACGTGACTGGCATCAGCTGGTCGAGCTGTGCTCGCTGGCGGGAGTCCTGCTGGCCGACACCGACGGGGTCTACGATCCGGATGAGTACAACGACCGGCTGCTGCTCGGGTTGAAGGGCACCATGAGCGAGGTCGAGCTGCACCTGCTTAGGCAGCGGATGACAGCGGGGCGGCTGGCCAGGGCGGGCCGCGGGGAGCTGGCGGTGCCGCTGCCGGCGGGATATGTGCGCCGTCCCTCGGGCGAGGTCGCCCTTGATCCGGACGAGCAGGTCC
>NZ_JASNFO010000019.1:0-219036 GCF_032027725.1 Pseudofrankia coriaricola
CTGCGGGCTCGTGACTTGCGGGTTCGCGGCAGCCATTGATCGTCTTACTGACTACCAACGGTCTTGGAGATAGGCGCGCCGATTAGCTGGAAGACCTTTCTCTGGGTTTCGGTGGCGTTCGTGAGTAGCTGAAGGCTGCCGCCGCCGCTGATGCGGATCTCGTCGCGGGTCAGGGTGGCCAGGTGCGCGAGGAGGCCCTGGAAGCTGTAAAGAGGCGTTCCGTCGGGCTGTTCCTTGCGTGTGGATTTCCGGTTGGCGGCCTCGGAACGGAGAGCGGGCGCGACCGGGTCGGTGCGGCCTGGCGGCTCCTCGTCCGTGAAGGTGAGGGGGGCGAGCCGTTTCCTCAGGTGCCAGGTGATGTAGGCAGCGAGGGAGCAGATCAAGAGATGTGCGCGGACCCGGTTTTCCAGGTAGTGGTAGATCGGTCGCACCTGAAGGTCGGTCGTCTTGATCGTACGGAAGACTCGTTCGACCTGGGAGAGGTTCTTGTACGCGGTGACGATCTCGTCTCCGCGCATTCCGCTCGCGTGTTTCTCCTCGGCGCGGACGACGTAGATGCCGTCGAGCGCCGCCTCGGCGGCGATGCTCTCCTCCCGCCGGGCGATGGTGACATCGGCGTCCGTGATCGTGATCTCGAGGTGCTTCGCCATCTTCCGCCTGTGGACAATCTTCCCGATCTTCATGCCGATGTCCGCGGCGCCGACGATCCGGCCTTCCGTGACGGCGGCGACGACTGGGGCGAGCGCCTTTTCGGTGGCATCGAGCAGTTCGTCACGCTTGCGGGCACGCTCGGCTGCCAGGAAAGGGTTCCGGCAGGCGATCAGCCGCTCTCCGGGAAATTTCGGGTGGCGGATCTCGGCGAGGTTGGTCTCGTCGAACAGGGTCGGCTGCAGCGGGCCGTCCACGGCCGCGAGCTGGGCGATCTGGGGCGCGCGCAGGGCGGTGATCCATCCCAGGTCGTCGGACTCGCGGAGCGCCCTGATACGCGCCGACGTGATCATCCCTCGATCGCCGACCATGATCACACTCTTCAGGTGGAACGTTTTCTGGACGGCGTGCACGGCTTCGATGAACGCGGACGGGTCGCCGGTGTTACCGGGGAAGACGCGTATCGCGACAGGCCGGCCGTCGGCGTCCGTGAGGACTCCGTACTCGATCTGCTCGAGCCCGCGACGGCCGTCACGGGAATAGCCATGGGACGCCAGCGGGCAGCAGTGCCCTTCCATCCAGGACGACGACAGGTCGAAAAGAACCTGGCCGCCGTCGACGAGATGCCGGCCCACGAGTTGCCTTTCGATGTCGTCCTGCCGGTGTAGCAGCCAGTCCATGGCGGCATAGATCTCGTCGGTCGACGCCGTGTCTATCCCCAGGTCCGCGCCGAGCGTGTTGTCGGACCACCAGGATCTGGTGGCGAGCTTCGAACCGGGCTGGATAATCCGGGCGACAATCAGCGCTAGGGCGATATCCCGCTGTCGCCCAGCCGGCCCCAGCAGTGCCGGCAGGCCGAGCTGCCGGGCGACCGTCATGACCGCGGCGACATTGCCGTGCTGAAGAGACCGAGCGATCTCGACATCTTTCTCGACATCGACCAGCGTCCGGCCCGCGAGCGCTTTCCTGAGCACGTCGATGGCCGCCGGCGGAAGGTGCGAGACGTTCGCAATGGTCTCGTTCTTGACCTTTCCGTCTTCCCGGAAGGTACGCCGCACCAGATGCGACACGTACTCCCGCGGCTCGCCGGCCGCGTTCGTCTGCCGACTGACAATCCGGTCCACGTGCATAGCACCCGTTTGCCTCGCCACGAGTCGATGATCCCATCCAGCAAGATCCCGATCAAGCAACCTACTGACTACACTTCGGACAACACAGGCCAAAGTGCCAGGCTGTGCGCGTAGCGATCTTCGAGCACTCGCAAGTTCGGACTAACCCAGCAGGAGGAGCCGCGGCGGGTCGGCGAGCACGGCGGCGATCTCGCCGAGGTAGCGGGCGGCCGCCTCGCCGTCCAGGATCCGGTGGTCGAACGACACCGAGATCGTCATCACCTTGCGGACCTGGACCTGGCCTTCCCACACGGCCGGGGTCTCCCGGATGGCGCCGAGCACGACGAGTGCCGCCTCGCCCTCGCGGACCAGCCCGGCGGCGGAGTCGACCCCGAAGACGCCGACGTTGGACACGGTGATCGTGGCACCGAGCATCCTGGCCGGCGGGGTCCGCCCGGCGCGCGCCTCGGCGACGAGCTCGGCGAGCGCGCCCGCGAGCGCGGGCAGCGACAGGCTGCCCGCGTCCGGGATGATCGGTACGATCAGCCCGCGGTCGGCGGCCACGGCCACCCCGAGGTTGACGGCCGCGAACACCTCGATCTCACTGGACCCGTCGGCGGACGTCAGCCAGCGCGCGTTCGCCATTGGGTGCGCCGCGAGCGCCGCGACGACGGCGCGCGCGATGAACGCCAGCGCCGTCACCCGCGGCGCGGCCGCGGCACCGGGACGCGCGGCCGCCTCGTTCTCCGCCCGCCAGCGGGCGACCAGCGCCAGCATCGCGGTGACGTCGACGGTGCGGTGCACGGTCGCCTGCGGAACCGTGAAGGCGCTGCGTTCCATGGCGAGCGCCATCTGCCGGGCGACACCGCGTACCGGGATCCGCTCACCCGGCCGGGCCGAGGACAGCTCGGCCCCGCCGTCGCCCGCTCGCTGGGGCGGCGCCTCCCCGGCGTCCGGGCGGCTCTCCGGCGCGCCGAGCCGGGCGGCCGCGGTGACGTCGGCGCGGGCGATCGTCCCGGCGGGGCCGGTCGGCCGGACCGCGGCGAGGTCGACGCCGAGGTCGCGGGCCAGCTTGCGGACGGGCGGGGTGGCCAGCGCCCGCGCCCGCGCCGGGGCCGCCGATCCGTTCGCCGCCGGCGCGGTGCTCAGCGCCGGCGCGGGCTGGGCCCGCACCAGCGGCGCGAGGGCCGACAGCGCGGCGCTGGCAGTGGCAACGGGCCGGGGCAGCAGCTGGTCGGCGGCGGTCCCGGGTGCGGCAGCGGCGGCAGGCGGCTGGTGAAGCGGTCGGCGCGGGCGGCGGCGCGGCGGCTCGCCCCCGGCGGGCTCGACCGGCGCGTGGCCGACGACCGGGGCCGGTGGCGCATCGTCGGCCCCGGCCCCGGTCCCGGCCGGGGCCGGGGCCTCGGCCGTGGCCACAGTGAGCAGCGCCGAGCCGACGGGCACCAGGTCACCCTCGGCGCAGTGCAGGGCGTGGACCATGCCCTCGAACGGCGACGGGATCTCCACCGCGGCCTTGGCCGTCTCCACCTCGACGAGCGGCTGGTTGAGCTCCACGGTCTGCCCGGGCCGCACCAGCCAGTGCACGATCTCCGCCTCGGCGAGGCCCTCGCCGAGGTCTGGCAGGTGGAACTGGTCGTACATCTGGCCTCTTTCCACCGGTCGGGCGGTCGCGTGCGCCGGGCGCCTGGAGGCGCCCGGCGACAGACGCCCCACGCCCGCCTGGCATCTGTCTGTGGTGTGGCCCGAGCCCTGTGGGTCGGCCTCGGCTGGCGGTCAGTATCTGGGTCGCCTTGTCGGCGTTCGGCGGGCGGGCAGGGCTGTCTCGGACGTGGCCCCGGGGCGCCCTCCGCGCGGTCAGTACCTGAAGGCCCGGTCCACCGCGTCAAGCACCCGGTCGAGGTCGGGCAGGTACTCGTGCTCGAGGCGCGCCGGCGGGTAGGGGGCGTGGTACCCGCCAACCCGGCCGACCGGTGCTTCCAGGTGGTAGAAGCACTCCTCGGTCAGCCGCGCCGCGATCTCGGCTCCGAGCCCCGCCGTCACCACCGCCTCGTGCACGACGACCGCCCGGCCGGTGCGGCGCACCGAGCCGGTCAGCGTCGCCCAGTCCAGCGGGGCGAGCGAGCGCAGGTCGACGACCTCGACCGAGCGGCCGTCGGCCGCGGCGGCGCTCGCCGCGTCCAGGCAGGTGCGCACCGTCGGCCCGTAGGCGATAAGCGTGATGTCGGTGCCGGGCCGGGCCACCCGGGCGCGTTCCATCAACGGCGGCGGGTCCTCGGGGACGGTCAGCGGGCCGCGCTCCCAGTAGCGCCGCTTCGGCTCGAAGAAGATCACCGGGTCGTCACAGGCGATCGCCTGGCGCAGCAGCAGGTAGGCGTCGGCGGACGTCGACGGGGTCAGCAGCCGCAGCCCCGGGGTGTGCGCGAAGTACGCCTCCGGGGACTCGCTGTGGTGCTCGACGGCGTGGATCCCGCCGCCGTAGGGGATCCTGATCGTCACCGCCATCCGCAGGTGGCCGGCGGAGCGCTGGTGCAGCCGGGAGAGCTGGGTGACGATCTGGTCGAACGCGGGGTAGACGAAGCCGTCGAACTGGATCTCGCAGACGGGCCGGTAGCCGCGCATCGCGAGCCCGATCGCGGCGCCGACGATGCCGCTCTCCGAGAGCGGGCTGTCGATCACCCGCGCCTCGCCGAACTCCTCCTGCAGCCCTTCGGTCACCCGGAAGACGCCACCGAGCCGCCCGACGTCCTCCCCCAGCAGAACCACCTTCGGGTCGGCCGCCATCGCGTCCCGCAGCCCGGCGCCGAGCGCCCTGGCCAGTGGGACGGACACCGGCGCCGGCTCGGCGGCGGACCTGGCCTCGGGAACCAGGAGCGTGCCTGGTCGCGGAATACGCGTGGTGGTCATACCTGGAACGACTCCCGGTACTCGCGGAAGCTGGTGCGCTGGGCGCGGGCCTCCTCCGTCTCGGTCACCAGCACCTCGTCGAAGAACGCGTCCGGCGGCGGGTCCGGCAGCGCGAGCGTCTCGGTCCGCAGCCGGGCGGCCGCCGCCTCGGCCTCGGCCCGCTGTTCGCCGAACCAGGCGGCGTCGCAGACGGGGGCCAGCGCCCGTTCGACCCGGTCGATCGGGTCGAGCGCCCGCCAGTGGTCGACCTCGCCGGCCGGCTGGTAGCGAGTCGGGTCGTCGGAGGTGGTGTGCGGTCCCATCCGGTAGGTGTAGGCCTCGATCAGTGTGGGACCCTCGCCCACGCGGGCCCGCGCAAGCGCCGACGACGTGACCGAATGCACGGCGACGACGTCGTTGCCGTCGACCCGCACGCCCGGGAACCCGAACCCGGCGGCCCGGGCAGCCAGCGGCACCCGCGACTGGCGCGCCGCCGGGGTGGAGATCGCCCACTGGTTGTTCTGGCAGAAGAAGACCACCGGGGCGTTGAAGCTCGCGGCCCAGACGAACGCCTCGTTGGCGTCGCCCTGGCTCATCGCGCCGTCGCCGAGGTACACGAGCACCGCCGCCGGCTCCTGCCCGCCCGGCACGCCGGCCTGGGCGTCGAGCCGGGGGCCAAGCTGGGCGTCGAGCTGGAGGCCGAGGGCGTAGCCGACGGCGTGCAGCGTCTGCGAGGCGAGCACGAGGGCGTAGTTGGCCAGGTTGTGGGCGGCCGGGTCCCAGCCGCCGTGGGTGATCCCGCGCAGCAGCCGCAGCACCTCGACCGCGGGCAGGCCCCGGTCCCAGGCGACGGCGTGCTCCCGGTAGCTCGGGAAGATGAAGTCCGCGGGCGAGGCCGCGCGCACGGAGCCGATCTGGGCCGCCTCCTGGCCGCGCAGCGGGATCCACAGCACGAGCTCGCCCTGGCGCTGCAGCGCGGTCGCCGCCTCGTCGAGGTGCCGCGCCCGCAGCATCGCCCCGTAGCAGCCTTTCAGCCCCTCGACGCCGAGCAGCGCGAGGAAATCCACATGCTCACATGCTGACCCGTCGGGATTCAGCAGCCGTACGCCGTAGTCGTCGGACGAATCACCCGAACTCACGTAGCGCACTCCCTTTCCGAGCTGACCGTGACCACAGCAATTACAGTCTCACCATATTTCGGCCACTTTCAGTAATCGAATACCGATATAGTTGTACGCCCGATAACTACAGTAGGAGTCCGTCTGAATACGGTACGTTATTGCCAGGGGGCGGCAGCCGGTGGGAGGCTTGCGGCGCCCGTGTGGTCCGCGGCCGGCCCGCTGTGTGGCGCCCCGGCCCGCCGCCCGCGCTCACCGTCCGTCGCCGGGCAGCCGTTCCCGCCACTGGCCGCCGGCCACCGACCGCTCGCGGTAGCCGGGTCGGGGAGGACGGGTCCGAGCGGGTGTCGACGGGCGTGTGGGGAGGCACCGGGGATCGCCGCGCGGGATGGGAAGGAAGCGACACGCGAAAGAGGGGCGGCGCCCCGACAGGGAGCGCCGCCCCAGCCCATCAGGACCGCCGGAGCATCAGCTGATCCGCACGGCCACGGCAGGAGCCGGCCGGTTGGCCGGACAGCGGGCGACTACCAGCCCCAGCCGTCCTTGCGGTCATTGCCCCAACCGTCCTTGCGGTCCTTGCCCCAACCGTCCTTGCGGTCCTTGCCCCAACCGTCCTTGCGGTCATTGCCCCAACCGTCCTTGCCCCTGTCCCAGCCGCCGTCCTTCTTGTCGCCCCAGCCCCAGTCGCAGGCCTGCGCGGCAGCGACTCCCGGACCGAAACCAAGAACCACAGCGACAGCCCCGGTCACGGCAATGGTGGCCGCGCGTCGACCAATCGACTTCTTCATCTGACCGTTCCCCCAAATCACCTGGCGGCCTCCAGCCACGCGGGATGTCTCTCGCGCGATCTTCGGCCAGCCGCGGAATGCGACGTCGGAATGACTGCGTGACGCAGCGTAGCTAGATTTCGTCGAGCCGAAAAAAGGATCAGGGAGCGTCCCGTCGTTTCGCCACGTACGCCTTTTAGCCGGATTTGCGGCCGGTTCCGCCCACACCGGGGCGAGCGGCGCGAGAGCTGGGGAAGATATCCACCATCCCACCTCATCCGCCGAAGAAAATGAGCCGACAAAAAACGGTGGAGGCAGCCGGGAAGCCGTCATGGAATCGGCTGGCGCTGGTGCTTGACAGCTTTCTCGGGAACAAGTGCCCGGCCCTCATGGCCGTCCGCCATGCCGGCCGGCGCCATCAGACAGGTCGTTGCCGCCCGGACTTCGGGTCATCAAGTACCCCGGCCGCGGTCACAGTCACGCGCCACGCTCGTGGAAACCGGGGGCGGCCGGGCGGCGGGCGAATGGGATCGCGGTGACCGGCCGCCCGCGGAAACCAGCCGAACCGGTCAGCCGGGATACGCCGGCACGGCGGTCAGCCGCGACCGGTGGCGTCGACGATCGGGGTGGCGACCCGGCCGACCCGCTCGATCTCGACCTCCACCCAGTCGCCGGGCACCAGGTAGCGGGCCGGCCTGCGGATGTAGCCGACGCCGGCGGGGGTGCCGGTGACCAGCAGGTCGCCGGGATGCAGGGTCATCGTCTGGCTGATGAAGGACAGCACCTGGCCGACGCTGAAGATCATGTCGCTGGTGTCGCCGTCCTGGACGACCTCCTCGACCGGGGAGCCGTCGTCCGCGCGGCTGCGCACCCGCGTGACGACGCGTAGCCCGTCGGCCGGGTCGCCGACCTCGTCGGCGGTGACGACCGGGCCGAGGGGCCCGCTGTGGTCGGAGTTCTTGCCCAGGGTCCACTGCGGCGAGCGCCCCTGGGCCCGGCGGGCGGACAGGTCGTTGAACGCGGCGTAGCCGAGCACGCCAGCGAGCGCCGTCGCCTCGTCGGCGTCGGCGAGCGTCGCGCCGACGACGACGCCCAGCTCCCCCTCCCAGTCCAGCCCGCGCTCCCCCGCCGGCACCGGCGCCGGCGTCCCGTCGACGGTGAGCGACACCGTCCACCGGCCGAAGATGGCGGGGTACTTCGGCAGCGGGAGGCCGGTCTCGGCCGCGTGCGCCCGGTAGTTCAGCCCGACGCACAGCACCCGCGCCGCCGGTGGGATCGGCGGGACCAGCGTCAGCTCGGGGACGGGCCGTGCCGCGGTCCCCGGCAGCGCCAGCGCCTCGGCGGCCCGGTCACGCCAGCGGGACAGATCGGCGTAGAACTCCTCGACCGGCGCGAGCCCGATCACCGCCGGCACGGCCGCCGCGGGCGTCGCCGCCCCTGGCGCGCCGCCGCCAGGTTGGGTCAGGACGCCGACGACCGCCCTGCCCCCCTCCCGGAACCCCACGAACCGCATCGCGACCCCTTCGACATCACCTGCGCGCGTGGCACGACGTGACGGTGCCACAGCCGCCCGTGCACCCGTACGAACCCCGGCCGACGGAATCCCATGCGCTTGGCTGTCAAGCATCGATCTTCGGTGGACCGTGCTGGTGAGCCGTCCACGCAACCCGGCCGCCGCTGGTGACGGCGCATCAGCGCTGCGCCAAACCCGCCACGTCCTCGGCCCCGCACCAGGTCAGCCACCGCCATATGCCTCTACTCGGGACCACGTGGGGAGGGCGCCCCGCGCCCGACCAGGCGGTGCACGGTGGCGGGCGCGAAGCGTCCGCCACGTGACCGCCGTAGCCACCACAGGCCGAGCGCAGGCAGCACGACCGGCAGAAAGAAGTAACCCTGGCCGTAGACCGACCAGACCGCCTCGTCTGGGAACAGGTCGCGGTCGACGACGCTCAGTGTGCCGACGGTCAGCACCCCGACGAGCTCGGCGGCGCAGGCGGCGGTCGCCAGCCGCCGGCCAGCGGCCGAGGAACGGGTGAGCCCGATCGTCGCCAGGATGTACACGACGCCCGCGAGCGCGGACAGCAGGTAGGCGACCGGTGCCTCGTGGAACTTCGTGATGATCTGCACGAGCGCCCGTGACGTCGCCGCGACCGCGAACACCGCGTACACGGCGACCAGCAGCCGGCCCGGCCCGCTCGCCGTCCGCCGCGTCCCCGGGGTGCCCTCCGGGGGCGTACCGCCCGCCGTGGCCGCCTCCGCCGCCGTCTCGGTGGTCATCCTGTCCTCCCGCCATACCTGTCTGACCCACCCGGGTCTCCGGCCGAAGGACGCCCGGCACCGGCGAAGCCTCCCGCGCCCCAGGGCCTGGTCCGGGCGCCCGTCGGTCCCCGTCAGGACCAGGTCTGCTGCAGGCGCTGCAGCATGACCGCGACCACCAGCGCCGCGACCCCGAGCACCGCCGTCCCGGACCGGGAGCGCTCCCCCACGGCCCACCATGCCCCGAGGGGCAGCGCCACGACGGACGCGATCAAGTAGAGCACGAACGTCAGCGGCTCGTCCGCGCGTTCGCCCCGGGCGACCAGCACGATCGCGCCGATCACCTGCGCGAGGATCAGCGCCTCGACGGCCCCGGCCCCGGCGATCACCGCACGCCCGATCTGGCGGCTCTGCCAGGCGAGGAAGAACACCCAGGCCGCGAGCAGCAGCGCCGTGACCGCCACCGCCACCGCAATGACCCTGACCATCCGCCCGCCCACCTCTACTACATGCCGTAGAACGCGATCCTATCCGACCCCCCGCGACCCGGCGCACGCCCTCGGCCGCGCAGGTCGCGGAGGCTCGCCAGCGGTACCCGCCCGGCGGCCAGCGCGGCGGACGGGACCGGCGGGCCGGCGGGAGCCGGGCGGCTCAGTGGTCGACGGAGACGGGGTTTGCCGGGATTTGCCGGGATCCGACGGACGGGACGGCCTCGGCACCGGCTTCGGCTGTCGGGCCCGAGCCGTGCGGGGGGCGGAAGAAGAACCAGACGATCTCCATGAGGACGGCCGTCGCCGCGGAGATGCCGAGGGCAATGAGCGGGCCGGTGGTCCCGACCAGGGAGAGCTGGAAGAAGTCCTGCAGATAGGGGACGACCAGCACCACGCCGAACAGCACGCCCATGGCGGCGACCAGCAGGACCCGCCACCAGGTGTAGGGCCGGGCGATCATGGCGAGCGCCCAGATCGAGACCAGGAACAGCGTGAACGTCGACAGGGAGGTCTCGGCCCGCAGGTCGTGGTCATAGAAGACCTCGCGCGCCAGGAAGTACGTCGCGACCGTCGCCAGGCCCGACAGCACGCCGACGGGGATGGCGAAGCGCAGCACCCGGGAGACGAAGCCCGGCCGGGCCCGCTCGTGGTTCGGCGCAAGCGCCAGGAAGAACGAAGGGATGCCGATCGTCAGCGAGCTGATCAGCGTCAGGTGCCGAGGCAGGAACGGGTACGGAACCTGGGCCGCGACGACGACGATCGCGAGCAGCACCGAGTAGACCGTCTTGTCCAGGAAGATGTTCGCGACCCGCTCGATGTTGCCGATGACGCGGCGGCCTTCGGCGACGACGGACGGAAGCGCCGCGAAGCTGTTGTCGAGCAGAACGATCTGGGCTACGGCGCGGGTCGCGGGGCTGCCGGAGCCCATCGCGACGCCGATGTCCGCGTCCTTGAGGGCGAGGACGTCGTTGACGCCGTCGCCGGTCATCGCGACCGTGTGGCCTCGGGCCTGCAACGCGCCGACCATCTCGCGTTTCTGGTGCGGGGTGACCCGGCCGAAGATGGTGTGCGTCTCGAGCTCGGAGCCGAGCTCTGCCCGGTCCTCAGGCAGAGTGCGGGCGTCGACGGGGTCCTCCGCGCCGGGCAGGCCGAGCTCGCGGGCCACCGCGCCGACCGACAGCGCGTTGTCCCCGGAGATGACCTTGGTGGCGACGTTCTGCTCCGCGAAGTAACGCAGCGTGTCCGGCGCGTCGGCGCGCAGCCGCTGGGCGATGACGACCAGCGCCGCTGGCTCCACCGCGCCGGCGAGACCGCCGGCGCCGCCCGCGAGCGCGTCCACGAGCGAACGGTCGGAGCGGGCGAGCAGCAGTACCCGCAGGCCGCGCTCGCCGAACGCGTCGGCGTCCGCCAGCGCCGGGTGGCCGGGCCCGAGCAGCACGTCGGGCGCGCCGAGCAGCCAGGTCGACTCCGTGCCGTCCGGCTCGACGAAGCTCGCCCCGGACCACTTGCGGGCCGACGAGAACGGCGCGGCGTCCACCGGCCGCCAGCCTTCGGGTGCCGGGTAGGCGTCGATGATGGCCTGCAGGCTCGCGTTCGGCCGCCGGTCGGCCGCGCCGAGCGCGCCAAGCACCGCGGGCACCCGCCGGCCCGCGCCGGCCTCGCCATCGCCGTCCCCGGATGTGCCCGCGGCGAACGCCCCCAGGCGGCGGACCTCGAGGACGTCCATCGCCGGCTCGGTCAGGGTGCCGGTCTTGTCCAGGCAGACGACGCTGACCCGGGCGAGCCCCTCGATCGCGGGCAGCTCCTGCACCAGGCAGTTGCGCGTCCCGAGCCGCACGACACCGGCCGCGAACGCCAGCGACGTCAGCAGCACCAGCCCTTCCGGCACCATACTGACCAGGCCCGCCACCATCCGCCGGATCGCCTCGGCCAGGTCGTTGTCGTCGATCGTGAGCTGGCTGATGACCAGCGCGATCCCGGCCGGGATGATCAGGTAGGTGACGATCCGCAGGATCCTGTCGATGCCGTTGCGCAGCTCGGAGTTCACCAGCGTGAACCGGCTGGCCTCGGCGGCGAGCTGCGCGGCGTAGGCCTCGGCACCGACCTTCGCCGCGACGAACGCGCCGGAGCCGGCGACCACGAAGCTTCCGGACATCACCGGGTCGCCGGGGCGCTTGTGGACCGGGTCGGCCTCGCCGGTGAGCAGCGACTCGTCGACCTCCAGGCCGTCGGCCTCGGCCACCGTGCCGTCGACGACGACCTTGTCGCCAGGCCCGACCTCGATCACGTCGCCGAGGACGATCTCGCCGGGAGGAAGCTCTCGGGCCTGGCCGTCGCGGCGGACCACGGGGCGGGCCTCGCCGATGACGGCGAGCCGGTCGAGGGTCCGTTTGGCGCGCAGCTCCTGGATGATGCCGATCACCGAGTTCGCGAGGATCACCCCGGCGAACAGGCCGTCCTGGATCGGCCCGACGACGCAGATCAGCGCGAACAGCACGCCGATGATCAGATTGATCCGGGTGAACACGTTCGCGGCGAGGATCTCGCGGACGGTTCGGCTCGTCCTGGTCGGCACGTCGTTGACCTGGCCGGCGGCGACCCGGCTCGCGACCTCCGCGGCGGTCAGCCCGCCCGAGGAGAACACGAGGACGCCGCTCGTCGATCCGTCGTCGGCCCCGACGCCGTCGGGCTCGCCCTCCGCGCCGAGCGGGGCCGGCGCGGCCAATGCGGCCGGCGCGACCGAGACGTCCCCCGCGCCGTCAGGGCCATCGGGGCCGTCGGTCACGGGGGGAACCACCGTCCTGCCGTTGCCGGCGGCCGTGGCGGATGCGCCGCCGCCGTCCGCGGCGGTACCGGCCGGGGTGCGCGCGGGGGCGTCGGCGTCGGCATCGGCATCGGCCGGGCCGGGCGTAGCCGGGTCGGCGCCGACCCGCTGCTCCATGCTTCGCTTCCCCCTCGCTCAGTCGGACGCATGGCCGCGGCGCGGCGGAGCGACCGGCACTCTGCGCGTACATCGCCAACCGTATGCGAGGAGTTCGACCAGCCGGTGACGCAACCCTGGCCCGCCGGCGTCTCCGCGCGGCGGGCGCCCACGGCACGCCCGCCGGGCGCGCAATGGAAGACGAGGGGCAGGCGCGCCGCACGGGGCGCGGGCGGTACCGGCGCCCTGCTATGAGGTAGGTCTCACGCGGGCGGTTCCACGCACGGGGATCCACGACGCGGCCTGCCGCTGGACGTGCGCATGATCCTCGGCCATGGCGCCCAGCCGGGCGCCCAGGGCTCGGCCGTCACGTGGCCGGCGGGCGCCGGGGCCTCGCCCTGCATCGGCACCGCCGCGCACGAGACCAGATCGGCATGAGACCAGGCGGACCCGGCCGCCGGCGGCCTGATGTCAGCGCCACAAGCCGCCGGCCGGGTGCGGCTGTGCGTCGTGCCTGCACCATAGGACCATGGCAACCGAAGGGCTGGCCGTGAGCGCGGCCCCACTGGCCTACCGAGTCAAACCGTTCGCGCGCACCGCGGTTCTCGGCCCGCGGCCGCCGGGCCTGCCGGTGGTCAGGGACGCGGCGGCCGGAGTGGCGGCGCTCCGGGACGCCATCTCAGCCGCCCGCGGTGCAGGTGACGCCCGCGGTGCCAGCGACGGAGGTGGCCGCGGCCTCGCCGTGCTGACGGGCGCCGGCATGTCGACCGAGTCCGGGATCCCGGACTATCGCGGCCCGAGCGGCGCGCTGCGGCGCAACCACACCCCGATGACCTACCAGCAGTTCACCGGTGACCCGGCGGCCCGGCGGCGGTACTGGGCCCGCGGCCACGCCGGCTGGCGGCACATCGTCGAGGCGCGCCCCAACTCCGGGCACACCGCGGTCGCGGTGCTCGAAGAGGCTGGCCTGCTCGCAGGCCTCGTCACCCAGAACGTCGACGGTCTGCACCAGGCCGGCGGCGCACGCTCGGTCATCGAGCTGCACGGCAGCCTCGCCCGGGTGCTCTGCTCCGACTGCGGTGACGTCAGCCCGCGCGCCGAGCTCGAGGCGCGTCTCGCCGCCGCCAACCCCGACTTCCGCCCCAAGGCCGTCGACGCCGGCGTGTCCGGCGCCGAGGAGCCCGGCCCGGCCGACGGGCAGGACAGCCGGAGCGGCCCGTCCGCGGAGGGCGCGGAGGGCGCCGGCACGCCCGGTGCGGCGCTCACGCCGGCCGGGCGGGTCAACCCGGACGGCGACGCCGCGCTCGCCGAGGCCGAGATCGCCAGGTTTGTCATGGTCGGCTGCCGGCGGTGCGGCGCCGGCAGACTGGAGCCCGATGTCGTCTTCTTCGGCGCGACGGTCCCGCGCGACCGGGTGACGGCCGCGATGGATGTTGTCGAGCGCTCCCGGCTCCTGCTGGTACTCGGATCATCGCTGACCGTGATGTCTGGCTATCGTTTCGTGCTGCGCGCCGGCCAGCTGGGCATTCCGGTCGCCATCGTCAACCAGGGCCCCACCCGCGCCGACACCCGCGCCGCTCTCCTCGTCGACGCCCCCCTCAGTGACATCCTCCCGCCCCTGGCCGCCGAGCTTGCCGCCTCCTCCTGAGGGCCGTCGCCCGCGGGCCGCGACCGGCCGCCCCCGGCCGGCCCTGGGCCCCGTCGGAGAGCCGGCGGACACTGCGAGGATGAGGATGTGCGGACGAACGGAGCGGCGGGGTGGGCTGACGTGCGGTTCCGGGCGGCGACGCTAGCTGACGTGCCGGAGCTGCTGGCGCTTATCACGTCGGCCTACCGGGGGGAGCCGAGCCGGGCGGGGTGGACGACCGAGGCGGACCTGCTCGGCGGCCAGCGCACGGACGCCCAGGCGATCATCGAGATCGTGGCCGGCACCGACGGGATGATCCTGGTGGCGGAGGAGGCAGCAGGCAGGGTCCCGGATGACACCGAGGGCGTCCATGGCGTCGCGGACGGCGAGGGTGGCGAAGGCGGCACTCGCGCCGGGGCGGTGTCCGGCCGGCGGATCATCGCCTGCTGCCAGCTGGAACGGCATGGCGCGACCGGCTACTTCGGCATGTTCGCGGTACGCCCGACCAGGCAGGCCGGGGGGCTCGGCTCGGCGGTGCTCGCCGAGGCGGAGCGGCGCGCCCGCGAGGTCTGGGGCGCCGACCGGATGGAGATGTACGTGATCTCCCAGCGCGCCGAGCTGATCGCCTGGTACGTCCGCCGCGGCTACCAGCCGACCGGCGACACGAAGCCGTTCCCATACGGCGACGAGCGCTTCGGCCTCCCCCGCCGCGACGACCTCGCCTTCACCGTCCTGCGCAAACCACTCACCGCCGCCCAGGAGGTCACCACTCCGGGAGAGCCCACCGGCTGAGCCCGCCACCGGTTGAGCCCGCGCGGGGCGGCCGCCGGGTGCCAGTCGCGACCGGCACGTTATCGGCGGCCAGGCCGGGCATCACCCGGTAGGGGTGACGGGAGTGGCCGAGTTCGCGTTCAACTGTTTGGACATCGCGCCGATGCCCTGTGGGGCGAGCCCGACCCTGGTGGCCAGGCTGCGGATCGCCGAGACGACCGGGGCCTCGATCCAGGCGATCGCGCTGCGCTGCCAGGTCCGGGTCGAGCCGTCGGGGCGTGGCTACCGCGACGACGAGCGGGAGCAGCTGTGGGCCGTCTTCGGTGGGCTGCCGCGATGGTCGCACTCGATGCGCTCGTTCCCGGTCGCAACGGTGTCGGCCATGGTCGGCTCGTTCGTCGGCAGTGTCGGGGCCGAGCTGCACATACCGGTGAGCTATGACCTGGAGGTCGCCGCCGGGAAGTACTTCCACACGCTGCGGGACGGGGTGATCCCGCTGTCGCTGCTGTTCAGCGGCACCGTGTTCCGCTCGACGCTGGCGGGGCCGAGGGTCGAGCCCGTGCCCTGGCACCTCGAGGCGCACTACCGGCTGCCGGTGGCGGTCTGGCGGCAGCTGATGGACGCCTACTTCCCCGGCGAGGCCTGGATGCGGCTGCGTCGTGGCACCGTCGACGCCGTCGCCCGCTACAAGATGACGAACGCCCTCCCCACCTGGGACGACGCGATCCTCGCCCTGCTCGCCGCCGCCGGTGCCACGACGGGGCCGAGCCCCGCCGAACAGGTGATCGCCGATTCACCGGGCCCGACGGCCGGCACCGCCCGCGCGAGCGACCGACCGGGCCGCGCGGCCGACGGCGCGGCGGCGACGTCGGCCGCCCAGGACCCAGACGTGGCGACGGACCGACGGAGGGTGGGGTCATGAACGCGCGGACCGGCGTCGAGACGGCCCGCGCGGTGGCCGACGCCGTGCTCTACCGGGGCCACCAGCTCTACCCGTACCTCTCGGGTGTGACGGCGCACCAGGCGTGCGGCCCCTTCGGCGCCCTGGTCCCGCCCGCATTCGCCGCCGGCGCCGGTGAGCACTCCTCCTGCCACGCGGAGTGCCTGCTGGAGCACGAGCCCGGTGGCGGTGCCGGCCTGGTCACGGATCCGGGCCATCAGGCCGACCTGGGTGTCCTGCGGGTACGGGTACGGTTCCTGCGGCTGGTCGACCGGTCGGAGTGGGTGGGCCGACACGGTGCCCTCTCCCCGGTGGGCACCGTCCGCGCCCCGCACGGCGGGCCATGCGCCTCGCAGGAGGCGGTGGCGTGCGAGGAGGACGCGCTCATCCCGCTGGCCGACCTGCTGGTCGGGTCCGGGGACCCGGACCCCGACCCGGCGCTGTGGACGATCCCGGTGGTGGCGCCGGCGGGCCGGGAGGTCCAGCCCGTCACGGCCCCATCAGAGGCGCCGGCGCCCGGTGGGCCGTGGCGCGCCGGCGCCCCGGCTGCCGCGTCCGCGCCGCTCTCAGCCCGCGAGGCGCCCGGCGCGCCGAGACGGGTGGTCCGCGCCTGGCACCGGCTCGACGCCGAGCTGCGCCTGTCCGCCCGGTGGCTGCCAGGCCCGTTCCGGGCGGCCCGCCTGTCCGCCGAGCTCCGGAACACCTCGCGGTGGTCACCGGGCACGGCGGCGGACGGCCTCGCGGCGCCCGGCGTGACCGACCGCGCCGCCGCGCGGGACGAGGCGCTGCGCCAGTCGCTGATCGCCGCGCACCTGGTGTTCTGCGCGCCGGGCTGGCGGTTCCTCTCGTTGACCGACCCGCCCTGGTGGGCCGTGACCTACGCGGCGTGCTGCCACAACGAACGCGCCTGGCCGGTCCTGGTCGGCGACGGCCCCGGCCACGACGACACGGTCCTGGCGGCGCCGGTCGTCCTCCCCGATCACCCGCGCCCCGATCCCATCGCGCCCGCCTTCGGCACCACCAGGCTCAGCGGGCCGCTGGCCGCGCACCCGCACGGCCCGCCGCCGCCGGTGTGATGCCGGACAGTCCTCGCGGCCGGGCCGGCGCACCGCCCTGATCAACGGTCACCATGTTTCCCGTTAGCGTCGACGATCTTGATCGTCTCCGCCGCGATCTTCCGCAACCGCTCCCGCACGCGCCGCCCCTGTCGGTCCGGTCCGTCAAGCCGGCTCGCCCGCCCGGCCGGTGCCGTTGCCCGGCCGCCAGCCCGGTGGCCGTTGCCCGGGCTGGCGCGAGGAGATCCGGACGCCAGGAAAGTCTAGTGCCGCTTCGGCCGAGGCTGGCCCAGCGGCATCGCCGGCCGTGATCTTGATCAGCGGTTCTGTACTTGGATCCGAACGGGCGAGGTCTCGGTGTCCTGACCCGGATACCGTCCTGGCGATCTTCCATGCCGAGGGCGGCGAACACCGCCGGGGGCGGCACCAGGTCGCCGTCGCAGGCCAGGGGCCCACGGGAATGACCGGCCGGGGCCGACGCTTTATAGTTGCACAAGCAACTATCTGGGCCGGCCGGACCGGGGAACAGGCCGGGAGACCGGGCCGAGAGAGGACAGGCCACCATGGCCGCTGTGACCGCGACCCGCGAGGCGAGTGTCGACATCCGGCGCGCACAGGACCGGTACGCGACCAAGATGTCGTGGCTCGACTCGAAGCACTCCTTCTCCTTCGGCCACAACTACGCGCCGGACAACACCCACCACGGCCTGCTGCTGGTGAACAACGACGATGTCGTCGACCCGGGCACCGGCTTCGAGACCCATCCCCACCGGGACATGGAGATCGTCACCTGGGTGATGGACGGCGCCCTCGTCCACCAGGACTCGACGGGACACTCGGGCGTCATCTACCCGGGCCTGGCCCAGCGGATGAGCGCCGGCGCCGGGATCCTGCATTCGGAGAAGAACGACTCCTGGCGCCTGACCGGCGGGGGCGAGCACACCAACCCGGTGCACTTCGTCCAGATGTGGGTGGTCCCGGACACCGCGGGGATCGAGCCGGGCTACGAGCAGCTGGAGATCGACGGTGAGCTGCTAGCCGGCGGGCTGGTGCCGGTGGCCTCCGGCATGGAGCGGGACAAGGACGCCGCCGCCATCCGGATCAGCAACCGGTACGCCGCGCTGCACGCCGCACGCCTGGAGCCCGGCCGGTCGGTGACCCTGCCCGACGCGCCGTTCCTGCACCTGTTCGTGCCCCGCGGCGCGGTGACGCTGGAGGGCGAGGGCGCGCTGGCCACCGGCGACGCGGCCCGCTTCACCGCCACCGGCGGCCACGCGGTCACCGCCACCGAGCCCAGCGAGATCCTCGTCTGGGAGATGCACGCCACCGTCCAGGCATGAGCCGTCAGCCCCGGCCACGCGATGCGGCTGGCACGTCGCGTGGCCGTGAATCCACCTAGCCAGGGCCAGAACCGGTGGGCCTAGAAGTGGACCGCCACCGGCGCGGGCTCGTCCTCGGCGCCTTCCTGGATCTGCTGCATGTAGAAGGTCAGGAACAGGAAGACGCCGAAGATGCCGATCGAGATCAGCCCGCCGGCCAGGAAGGAGCCATCTCGTGAGCGGTCGAGCACGACCCGCAGCGGCTGCAGCGGCTGCGCGGACCGGCGCTGGATGAGCACGAACGCGACGAGCAGCGCGAGCCCGCCGAACAGCAGCCCGAGCGTCACTCCGTCCGACCAGCTGCGTCGCTCGGCCTCGGAGAACCCGTAGACGATCGCGACCAGGCCGCCGAGCAGCAGGCCGATCGCGCCGCCACTCGCCCGGAAACCCTGGCCTACGACCAGCGGAAACGCAACGGCAACACCCCCGGGCTAACGTCCCAGCCGTGGTCGCCATGACGTGGAAAACGCCCGTGTATGGCGAGTGGCGGGACCGGGGCGAGTTCACCTGACACCGGGAACGACCCTGGCCAGCGGGGCCGCGATCCGGCCCTCCTCACCTCGGAGCCCGAACACCATGAGCCTCGACCTGACCGAGTTCGCCCGTGCCTGCGCGGTGTCGCCCACACGGACCGCCGACCCCGCGCACGCCCGCGACCTCCTCGACCGCGACGGCGCCGCCATCCTCACCGACCTCGGAACCGACCGCGAGACCGCCGCGGGCCTCGCGGCGGCCGTCCTCGGCGACCGGTTCGTCGCCGCCGGCATCCCGATCGAGGTGACCGACGCGGGCGGCAAGGACCCACGCCGGCACGCGGACCTCGCACGCCGGATGCTTCCCCTGCATACAGACGGCTTCGCCTACGGCGCCCACGCGCCAGATGTCTTCTTCCTGCTGTGCGCGACACCCAGCGACGGCGACGGCCTGTCCTTCCTGGTCGACCAGGAAGCGCTGCTCACCCAGCTCGAGCGCAGCCCGCGGGGCGCCGAACTCGCGACGTTCGCTCGCACCCACGTGGTCGACCAGAGCGAGCCGGGCGGCCACCCGACGCTCGGACCGCTGGCGCTGCCACTCCCGTCGGGCCGCCGCGCCGTCCGCCGGTCGATCGACGTCCGGCCGGCGGACGACGACCCGGACCCCGCCTACACCTCCCGGATGCTCACGCTCTGGGGCGGGCTACTCGACGCCATCGGCGGCCTCGCGCCCCGCTTCGCCGTCGGCGCCGGCGAAGCGCTCGCCATCGACAACACCCGGATCGCCCACGGACGGGACGCCTACACGACCCCGGACCGCCTCCTCTGGCGCGCCTGGGCCTGGACCGACCAGGCCGGCGGCGTCCCCGAGGGCGAGCTGTGGAGCGACACCCGCATGGTCCTCATCGCCGCCTGAGGGGCACGCGACCGCAGGCTTCACCGCGAAGGTGCTCCTTGGCACGGGATCGATCAGGCCCTCGACAAGCCCAATCCTCCCCACTCAGGAGCACTTTCCTGTTTGCGGCAACCCAACAAACGATCATCCCGGTGAAAGCCGGAGGCCAGCCAACTCGCACCCGCGAGGGCATCTCACCCGAGCCTCACAGGGAGGGGTCCGTCGTGGTGTGCACCGGTTCGCCCACCACTAACGCAAGGTAACCACGGAAATGTGCACAGAGCCGAAGGTGCGGCAAGGTACTGCCGACGAGCCAAGGCACCCAGCTCCTGGGGAGGCGTCGTCCCGCGCTGCGCACAACGCGTCCCTATTGCGATACGTAGCGTGGAGGTGCCACGTCCACCCGGTTGCGTCCGCCGCCTTTGGCCTGGTACAGCACTGTGTCGGCGAGCCCGACCAGCGACGCCAGGTCGTCTGCGGGGGTCGGGGCGACCACAGCGACGCCGATGCTCACGGTGACGATCTGCTCGGCGGCCAACGGGTTTGGTTCGGCCAGATCCGCGACGGCGGAGCGGAGCCGGTCGGCGATACGGGCGGCGGTGTCGACGTCGGTGCTGGGCATCACGATGGCAAATTCCTCGCCACCGTAGCGGGCGGCCAGGTCGGTATCGCGGGTGTTCGCCGCCAGGCACGCGGCGACCTGTCGCAGACAGCGGTCGCCGGCGACGTGTCCGAAGTGGTCGTTGTAAAGCTTGAAATGGTCAATGTCGGCCATGGCCAGCGCGAGGGTCGCCCCCTGGTGCCCCGTCCGGTGCCATTCGGCGTCGAGGACCTCGTCGAGGCGGCGCCGGTTGGCCAGGCCGGTCAGCGGGTCGGTGATGGAAAGCTGTTCCAACCGCTGGTTGGCGGCGGCGAGCTGCTCGGTGCGCTCGGCGACCTTGCGTTCCAGCGACGCGTAGACCAGCGCGTTGTCGAGCGAGACCGCCAGCTGTCCGGCGATGAGCATGATTCCTTCGAGACGTGCGGTGGTGAACGCGCCGCGGATCATCCGATTCTCCAGCAGCAGCATCGCCCGCAGCCCGCCCCGGATCATGATGGGTATCGCCAGCAGTGCGCAGCGGTCCAGGACAAGGAAGTAGGGGTCGCGGGCGAACCGGTCGTCGCGGCTGGCGTCGGCGACGACAAGGGGTTCGCCGGTGCGCTCGCAGTAAAGGACGGCCGAGGGTGGTAGCAGGCGCCGCCGGCCGGCCTCGTCGAGCGAGACAGAGCCACCTCCCTCGCCGGTGAACACCTGCCAGCCGTTCTCCCGCTGGTCACGCAGCAGCAGGTGGATGCCGGTGGCGCCAGTCATCGCCGACAGGACCCCCACGACCCTCGCCTGCAGGCCATCGATGTCGGTCTCGGAGCTCAGCGCCTGGGAGGCCGCGACGATACCGAGCAGGTCAAGGGTGCCGGTCGTGACAGCGAGGCGGCGGGCCGCGGGCTGCGTCGGTGGTTGGACGGCTGACTCCGGCCCGTCCGGCCCGGCCCGTAGCGTCGGATGGGCCCAGTCGAGCTGGCTGACCTTCGCGGTCGCACCCCAGTCCAGATACGTGCGGCGGGCTTCGGCAAGCAGCGAATAGCCGGCCCGCTCAAGGCCGTGGGCCAGGTAGAACCGGGCGGATCGTTCCAGGATCAGGGCCCGGTGCCACGGGCGCGCCCGCGCGTCGGCCTCGCGCTGCGCCACGTCGAACGCGTACGCCGCCTCAGGTAGATTGCCCGCGGCCCAGGCTCGCTCCGCGTCAAGCAGGCGCACCAGGTGCAGGAGGTTGACCGGCGCGTCAGCCGCGCGCTCCGCCAGCCACGCGACCGACCCGTCCATCTCGGCCAACAGGGCGCCGCGCTGGCCCGCTTTCGTCTCGCGGGCCTGTCCCGCCAATGCCAGTGCCCGCAGCAGGCGTGCCAGCGCCATCGCATACTCCGTCTGGATGGAGGGCAGTAACGGCATCACGGCCGCCGTGTGCGCGGCCAGCTCAGCCGGATGATCGAGAATCGCCGCGGCGAGTGCCTTGGCGATGTGCAGATGAGCGGCGGCGTCGACCGGGGCGGCGGCCAGCGTGCTCAGCTGGGCCGCCTCGTCGGCCGCCGATGCGAGGCCCCCCGCTCGGAGCGCCGTCGCGAGTTGCCGGTACGTCTGGAATATCTCCTCGACCTGCCTGCTACCAGTGTGTCTGGCGAATGCCAGCGCTTCGTCGACCTCAGCGACAAAGGCATCGAGCGACGGTGCGCATTCCAATAGACCGGATACCAGTGCGTAGTGGGTCCAGCAGGCGTTCTGTAGATCGCCGCTCTGGATCAGACCTTCCAACGTACGACGTGCCGTGGATAGGTTTTCCTCGAGGGGGTTGAACCAGTGGCCTATGCTGACGACATATACGAATTGTGCCTGCCACATATCGCGTTCATCGCCGCGTGCCTGACAGACCGCGAGAATCCGGCGTATCACGCGGTGTGCGGTGCGAAAGTCGTCCCTGCGGGCCATGAACGCACAGGCGCCAACGCTGGCCGGGCCGACAAGGACGTGATCCGGGCCGGATCGCGCCCAGATCCCCAACGCTGTCCCAGCCAGCCAGGCCATCATCTCCTGGTCGCAAAGGAATGCGGCAGGCACAAGCCGATGGACCAGCGCCATGGCGCCGAACCGCAGATCGTCAGCGATTCTCGGCCGGCGCAGATCGTCAGCTTCGCTGGTCTGATCAAGCCACCGGTATATCGCGTCCATTCCGCGGTCGATCTCCGCACCGAGGTGTTCCCGGACCGGGGCGGCGAGACCGAGGTGCCGCAACTGGTCGAGGCCGAGCCGCACGGCCTCGCTGGGGCGGCCCTGATTGGTGAGGCTGCTGACCTGCACCACGGTGGCGGCCGTGCGCCCAGCCGGATCTGTACACAGCCGGCCGATGGCCTGATACTCCTCATCGGTCTCCCGCAGCCGGCCGAGGCTGTACAGGGCGGCGTGCCGGTCGATGTGGACCGCGATCAACTGGTCAGTGTCGGTCGGGTCGATGAGCGTCAATGCCGCGGCCAGAAACCGCTCGGCCATCGCGTGGTTGATCAGCACTCTCGCCTCGTCGGCGGCCTGCCGGAACAGCCTGACCACCAGCCGCCGCTCGTCGTCGGTGCGCACGGCGTCGGTCACGTGCAGGTACTGCCCGGCCGCGACCGCGAAGGCCTCGGGCCGCTCGGCGAGGCGCCGAGCCAGGCGCAACCGCATGGCGCGCCGCGCCCGCGGCGCTATATCGCCCAGGATGGACTCCTCCGTCCGGTCGTGGTGAAACCGCACACCGGGCCGACCCTCGGTCTCCAGCACCAGCAGGCCGGCAGCGAACGCGGGAGCGAGCCTTCGCTCGACCTCGCCCGCCGCGAGCCCGGCCGCCGCCGCCAGAAGGTCCAGCTCGACATCGCCGGCCAGGCACGCCAGCACCGCCAGTAGCTCCCTGGTAGCCGGCGGCAGCGCCGCCGCCCGGGTCGCCAGCAGCCCACTCACGTCCACATGCGCCAGCCCGCGACGCAGGGCCCGCGGATCCCACCGCCAATCGTCCTCACCGCGGACCAGGACCCCGTCGTGACGCAACGAGCTCAGCAGCTCCAGAGTGTCGTACGGATTGCCTCCGGTGGCCGGCGCGATCAACCCCGCCAACCCGGCCGCGGCCTCAGGGGCGAGGCGCAGCAGGTCGCCCACCATCGCCGCCTGACCTTCGGGCGTCAGGTTGTTCACCCGCAACAGGCGAGGACCGGCCAGCTCGCGACGCCAGCGAGCGAGCATCGGCGCCAGCGGATGGGCGGCGTCCACGTCGCCCTCACGGTAGGCACCGACCAGCAGCAACCCCTCCACCTGCTCCTCACTGCAGAAGATGAGATCGAAGAAGCCGAGCGGGGCCCGCCCCGCCCACTGCAGATCGTCGACGAAGAGCACGACCGGCCGCTTCCTGGAAGCGGCCGCACGCAGCGTCTCGACCCCCACATGCTCCGCCCGCGCCAGCGCGGTCATTGGATCCCCTGGCTCTGGAGGAACGTTCAGCAGCGCCGCCATCTCCGGCACGGCGGCGGCGGCCAGTCCCGCGTTGGGTCCCAACGCCCGCAGCAGCCGGTCGCGCACCTCGGCCAGCTCGTCCTCCGGCTCGGCCAGCAACAGCCGCCCCAGCGCCCGGAACGCCTGCCGGACCCCGTCGTACTCCGGGTCCTGGCGATACTGGTCGAACTTGCCCGCCACGAACCAGCCGTCGCACCCGGCCACGATCGGCCGCAACTCATTGACCAGGGACGTTTTGCCCACCCCTGGCCCGCCGCTGACGAGCAGCCCGCGGCAACCGCCCGCCATCGCCTCGGTGAAGACCGCACCCAGCTCGCCGATCTCCTCGTCCCGCCCGGCCAGCCGGGACGGCGTCAGCGGGCGCAGCGGAAAATCATGCTCCCCGGGACGCACCAGCGTGCCGCCCCGGCGCAGCACGGCAAGATCGCGCACCAGCCCGTCGGCACTCTGGTAACGATCATCCGGCTCCTTCTCCAGCAGATGCATGATGATCGCCGACAGGCCGGCCGGTACCGACGGGTTCACCGCAGACGGCGGCGCGGGCACCCGCGCAAGATGACCATGAACGACCCGCAGCGGATCCCCCGTACCGAACGGCGGCGCACCAGTGGCCAGCTCATACAAGGTCGCGCCGACCGCGTACAGATCGGCCCGCGCATCGACCGGGCGACCGGTCCTGCCCGTCTGCTCCGGCGCCAGGTACGGCACCGTCCCGACAATCTCCCTGTGATGCAGGAACCCCGGCTGGACCACCGCGAAGGTCGTCGCCACCGCGAAGTCGATCAGACACAGCACGCCACGATTCCCGCTCACCACAATGTTCGCCGGGTTGATATCCCGATGCACCACACCCCGGCGATGAATCCCCGCCACCGCGCGCGCGAGCAGCTCTGCCAGTTCGACCAACTCGCCCGAATCCAGCGGAGCCCTCCGCTCTGACAGAGCCATACCGCCGACGTCGGCCAGCAGGATCGCCCCAGGGCACTGCGGTGTTCCGACCGCCAGCTGCACGATTCCCTCGACCCCGGACAGCCGCTCGAGAATCTCCACCTCATGACGCAGCCGCGCCTGCCCGCCAGGCCCCAGCGCTTCCTTCCGGATCAGACTCCCATCCGAGAAAATCAGCCGAGTTACCCGAGTTTGCGCCGACTCACAGAGCAGCTCCGTCCGCATCGCCGCCACCGGCGGATCACGGCCAGGTGTCACATTCTGGAACTCCATCCACTTCCCCCACGCGAAGCCACGCGCAGATCACTCTTCCTCTCTGCCCCCATCGCGGTGGCAACAACCGACCGCCGGGCCAAGCTCACCGCCACGCCTGTCCAGGCTGCCCGGTTTGGGAGATGCGCTTGTCCGTTGGATGCCCGACGGGTCGTCAACGGCGGTTGGCATGGCGGTTCGCTCCCCAGAAAGTCGGTTCAGGCCCGGCGCCACCGTCGAAACCCGGTCCAGAGGACCGGGCAACACCGTCTCGCCCGACGACGACACTCCGCCGGATGGCGGGTCGGCTCGTCGGGCACGCACGGACGCGTCGCGCCGGCGCGGGCTGCCCGGTCAGCCTGTCCAGAAGCGGAGGGCATCTCTGCGGTTCGATCGCCCAGGTGACGCGTGATCTGCGTCCTATGTGGCCATGACTCGCCATGACGTCTCGAGACCGTCTCGGGACTTCCGGACGGGAGGCCCCGCGACGGGCCGACGTCTATGATCAGTGCGTGACGGAGCAGGCGACGCGGGCGGTGGCCGCCAAACGGCCGCTGCGGCGCGACGCCGAGCGCAACCGGCGACGGATCCTCGAGGGCGCGGCCGCGGCGTTCGCCGAGCAGGGCCTCGACGTCACCACCGACGAGATCGCCCGGCGCGCCGGCGTCGGTATCGGCACGTTCTACCGCCGGTTCCCGACCAAGGAACTGCTCATCGATGCCCTGTTCGAGGACCGGATCGGCAAGCTGGCCGAGCTCGCCGAGGAGTGCCTACGCGCCGAGGACCCCTGGCTGGGCCTGGTCGCCTTCCTCGACCAGGCGACCGCGCGCCAGGTGGCCGACCGGGGGTTGAAGGAGCTGGTCTTCAGCACCGCGCACGGGCGGGCCCGCATCGCGGCCGACCGCGACCGCATCGGCCCGCTGTTCATGGCGCTGGTGGAACGGGCGCAGGACGCCGGCGCGCTGCGCCCCGACGTCGCCGGCACCGACGTCGCCCTGATCCAGCTCATGCTGACCGCCGTCGCCGACTTCACCCGCGACGTCGCGCCCGAGTCGTGGCGCCGTTTCCTCGCCCTCGTGGTCGACGGCCTGCGCACCGACCGCGCCGCGCCGAGCCCGCTGCCACAGCCCGCGCTCGCCCCGGGCCAGATCACCCAGGTCATGGCCTGCGACCGCCCGCACGGCCGCTGACCCCTCGGACCGCTCACGGCCAGCCCGCCATCCACCCGGCGCCGCTTGCCACCCGGTACCGCCTTGCCACCCGGTACCGCCTTGCGGCCTGGTGCCGCCCCGCGGGCAGGGGCGGCGCCTTCCGGGCGGGAGCGGCGCGTCCTGCGGCCAGGATCTGGCCGCTATTGGGGGCATCCTGGTGGGCATGGCGAGCGAGCTGCCCGACGAGGTCCTCGGCGACGCCTTCGACGAGGCCGAGGCCGAAGCCGCGACGAGAGCCCGCGGCGGGAGCAACAGTGAGCGGGCCTCTCCGAGCGCGCGGATGCTGCGGCTGCTCTCGCTGCTGCAGACTCACCGGTACTGGGCGGGGATGGAGCTGGCCGACCGGCTCGGGGTGAGCGCCCGGACGCTGCGCCGCGACGTCGACCGGCTGCGGGAGCTGGGCTACCCCGTGCTCGCCAGCCGGGGCGTCGCCGGAGGCTACCAGCTGAGGGCCGGCGCCGCGGTGCCGCCGCTGCTGCTCGACGACGACGAGGCGGTCGCGATCGTCGTCGGGCTGCGGGCCGCCGTCGCCGGGCCGGTCGCGGGGATCGAGGAGCCGGCCGTGCGGGCGCTGGCCAAGGTCGCGCAGGTGATCCCGCGCCGGCTGCGGCACCGGGCCGACGCGCTCGGCGCGTACACCGTGCCGGTGCCGGTCGGCGGGCCGCCCGTCGACGCCGGGATGCTGACCGCCATCGCGCTGGCGGCGCGGGCGGAGGAGCGGCTGCGCTTCGGCTACACCGACCGCGAGGGCGCCGCGACCCACCGCCACGTCGAGCCGCACCGGCTGGTCTCGCTTTCCGGGCGCTGGTACCTCGTCGGCTTCGACGTCGACCGGTCCGACTGGCGGACGTTCCGGCTCGACCGGATCGCCCAGCCGCTGACCACCGGCGCCCGGTTCCGCCCGCGCCCGCTGCCCGGCGGCGACGCCGGCGCGTTCGTCCGCGCCGCGGTCCGCTCGGTCCCGGCGCGCCAGCAGGCCGACGTGCTGGTCTGGGCGCCCGCGGGCGAGGTGGCCCAGGTGGTCGGTCGCTGGGCCACCGTCGAGCCCTGGGACCCCGCGGAGCGGGGGGAGGCCGCGAGGCGGGCAGGCACCTCCGGGCGGGACGGCGCCGAGCGGGACGACCCCTCCGAGCAAGGGAGCGGCGGAGAGGACGCCGGCGAGCAGCGGGGTGACGCGGGCCCATGCCGGCTGCGGATGAGCGCCGACGACCCCGCCTGGGCGATGTTGCTGCTCGCCCGAGTCGGCGCGCCGTTCGAGGTGCTCGGCCCGCCGGAGCTCGCCGAGCGCGTCCGCGCCGTCGGCCGCCTCTTCACCTCCGCGCCGCCGCCGCGTTGACCGGCGCGAGGACCTGGGCGGACGGGAACCGTCGGGGCTCGGCGGGCGGGACCGTGGCGAGCGGCGGGCGGGCTGGACCGGCCTCGGGATGGTCCGCGGGATAGCCTGCCCTACGGGAGATTCGCGACGCGGGTCGCGGCGGGATGAGACGGCGCCGCGCCCTCGGGTAGGAGTGTGCGTGGTGGGCCTGCCGGACGTGGCGCCGCCAGGCCCGGACGATCCGGACCTGGTCGGGCCGTACCGGGTGCTCGGCGTGCTCGGCAAGGGCGGCATGGGCACGGTCTACCTCGCTCGTCGTGCCGGCCGCGCCGAACCGGGCGCGAGCGGCACGGCCCACACCCACAGCCGGGGCGGCGGCGCCGGCTGGGACGCCGCGCCACTGGTCGCCGTGAAGGTCATCGACGAGGACCTGGCGCGGGTGCCGGCGTTCCGGGAACGGTTCCGGCGAGAGGCGCACGCCGCGCGCAAGGTCGCCCGGTTCTGCACCGCCGAGGTGCTCGACGTCGACGTCTCGGGCCCGCGGCCCTACCTGGTGACGGAATTCATCGACGGCCCGACGCTCGCCACCGCGGTGACCGGGTGGGGGCCGCTGCCGCCGGCGGAGCTGGAGCGGTTCGCCGTCGCGGTCGCCTCCGCGCTGACGGCGATCCACGCCGCCGGTGTCATCCACCGCGACCTCAAGCCCGGCAACATCATGCTCTCCTCGTCCGGGGCACGGGTCATCGACTTCGGGGTCTGCCGCCCCCTGACGGACGCCACCGCCATCACCGTCGGCAAGCTGGGCACGCCGGTGTTCATGTCGCCCGAGCAGGCCCTCGACCAGCCGTCCACCACCGCCACAGACGTGCACGCCTGGGGCGGCAACGTCGTCTACGCCGCCTCCGGCCGCCTCCCGTTCGGGGAGCCGGGCATCACCGAGCTGCTGCGCCGGGTCGTGTGCGAGGCGCCCGACCTGGCTGGCCTGCCCCCCGCGTTGCGCCAGGTCGTCGCCCGCGCGATGGCGAAGAACCCGGCCGACCGCCCCACCGCCCGCGAGCTCCTCCTCTGGCTGACCGACGCCACCGCGCCCGACCCGACCGGCGAGGCCACGCTGCGCCTGCCCGCCGGCTCCGCGCTCCTCCCGCTTCCCCCGACGCCCTTCCCGACACCGACACCGACAGTGCCACCGGCACCGGCACCGGCACCGGCCAACAGGTACCCGGCGCCGCCCAACGGCTACCCGCCGCCGCCCGGCCCGCCGGCTCGCGTGCCGCGCACGCCCCCACCGCCCGAGCCTGGCGCTCGGCCCTGGACCCGGCTGCTGCGCGGCCTGTGGCCGCCCAGGGCCTGAGCCTGTCTCCGCCGGGCCGGCCCCGCCGGCACCACCACCGGTGCCGGCGGCCCACCGCGACGGGCGCACTTCTGTCAGAATGACTACTCACCCACCGGTGCCGACGAAACGGGATATAAGGTCCGCGGAGAAGATCTCCAAAGGCCTGTCGGGGAAAACGGACACGGCCAGTCGTTCGGGCCGGAGGATGCGGTGGCCGTGGTGCCGGGGGTGGCGCCGCTCGACGAGACCGACCCGGCCACGGTAGGGCCCTACCGGCTGCTGGGGCGGCTCGGTGACGGTGGCATGGGCAGCGTCTATCTCGCCCGCCGCCGGGGTTCCACCGGGCCTGGGCCCGGCGGCGGCACCAGACCCGGCCCTGAGGGGCCGCAGGTCGCGCTGAAGGTGATCCGGCCCGACCTGGCCCGGATCCCGCAGTTCCGGGAACGGTTCCTGCGGGAGGCGCAGGCCGCGCGCAAAGTCGCCCAGTTCTGCACCGCAGAGGTCCTCGACGTGAGCACCGAGGGCTCACGCCCCTACCTGGTCACCGAGTACATCGACGGGCCCACGTTGGGCGAGGCGGTCCGTGAGCGCGGCCCCATGCCGGCCACGGCGCTCGAGCGGCTCGCCGTCGCGGTCGCCTCCGCGCTGACGGCGATCCACGCCGCCGGTGTCGTCCACCGCGACCTCAAACCCGGCAACATCCTGCTCTCGTCGTCGGGTGCCCGGGTCATCGACTTCGGGATCGCCCGCGCGCTCGACGCCACCACCATGCTGACCCACGGCAGCATCGGCACCCCCGGTTTCATGGCCCCCGAACAGGCGCTCGGCCGGCCCGTGACCGCCGCCGCCGACATCTACGCCTGGGGCGCGGTCATCCTCTTCGCCGCCACCGGACGGCCTCCCTTCGGCGAGGGCCCGACCCCGGCCGTGCTGCACCGCGTCGTCACGGAGACCCCCAACTTCGCCAGCATCGCCGGCGCCCTGCGGTCCACCGTCGCCCGCGCGATGGCGAAAAGCCCCGCCGAACGCCCCACCGCCGATGAGCTGCTCCTGCTCCTGCACCGCGTCCACACGGCCCCCAGAACCGCGCGCGGCGCGCCTCCCCCGCCCGGGTCCGACGATGCCACCGACGTGGTCAGCATGGTCACCACCCCGCTCCCACCGATCCGGCGCGGACCGGCCGCCGCCGGCCGGGTAGCGCCGCCCGCCTCCGGTACCGCCGCGGCCGGCTGGTCGCCGCGGCCGCCGGCCGCGGCAGGCGCGCCGGGCAGCGCGCGGCGGCGGGCTTCGCGCCGCCGGCTGGTTGTCGCCATCGCCGCGGCCGTCCTGATCGGCGCCGCCGTACCCGCGATCATCCTCGCGACCGCCGACCGGAACGACGCCGCGGACGCCGCGACGGCGTCGACCTCCGCGCCGGTCAGCCCCTCGACCCCGACGTCGCCGCCCCGCGTCACCACGGCCGAGACCCTGGCCCGTGTCCCACCCAGCCCCTTCGGCGAGCCGCTCACCGGCAGGGCGTTCACCATGGCGTTCTCCCCTGACGGCCGCACCCTCGCGACCATCGGCAACGGCGCCGTCAGCCTCTGGGACGTCAACCAGCCCGACGCCCCGGCGCTCCTCGGCAAGCCGTTCGGCATCCACGAGTCCTGGGCGGTGCCCTACTTCCTGGACGGCCACACACTGGCCACCGCCGGCCAGAGTGTCCGTTTCTGGGACGTCACCGACCCCACGAGCCCCACGGCAGTCGGCAAACCGCTACCCTCCGAGAACGGCTCCACCGCGGTCACCGCCGACGGCCACACCCTCGCCGTCAGCAACGAGGACGGCGCCGTCCAGCTCTGGGATGTCACCTCCCCCGCCAACCCCGAAGCGGTGGGCAAGCCGATCGGCCGCGCGGAAGGGATCGTCGCCCTGGCCTTCTCCGCGGACGGCCACCGCCTCGCCGTGGGCGCCGGCGACGGCACGATCCGCCTCTGGGACATCACCGACTCTTCGAGCGCCGCCCCCGTCGGTGGGGCCTTCGACTCCGGCGGTGCCTGGCTGGTGGCGTTCTCCCCCGATGGCGGGACGCTGGCGGCCGTTGGCGCCGCCATTCGTTTCTGGGACCTCACCGACCCGACTGGTCCCACGCCCCTGGGCCAGCCGATCTTCGATGTCCCGAGCAACGGGGGATTCGACATCGTGTTCTCCCCCGACGGCAGCACGCTGGTCAGCGCCGACGGCGCCGACGGCGGTGTCCATTTCTGGGATGTGACCGACCCCTCCAAAGCCGCGGCGCTCGGCTGGCCGCTGACCGGAGGTGCCACCGGCAGCGCCGGCGTGGCGTTCTCCCCCGACGGCCACGTCCTCGCCGCCCTCGTCACAGCCGGCGACAGCAGCGCTGTCCGCCTCTGGAACCTGCACTGAGTCACGGGCCGAGGTCTGGCTCGTCGGCGCTGGTCCTCGACGCCGCGGCCGGCGCGGCGATCACCGTCTTCCTCGCCGCCCACACCCCGCCACCGTTCGCCATCGCCCGCGGCGCGCTCGACGCCGAGGGCGACGAGGGAGGAGACGCGGGCGAAGGCCGCCGGGGAGCGGCCGGGTGACGCGCACCCAGGTCGGCATCGTCGGCGCCGGGCCGGCCGGGCTGCTGCTCTCGCACCTGCTGCACCTGCGCGGCATCGAGTCGGTGGTGCTGGAGTCCCGGCCCCGCGGCCACGTCGAGCACCGCCAGCGGGCGGGCATGCTCGAGCAGGGCACCGTCGACGTGCTGCGGGCCGCCGGCGTCGGTGACCGGATGGACCGGGTGGGCCTGGTTCACCACGGCATCGAGCTGCGCTTCGCCGGGGAGCGCCACCGGATCGACTTCCCGTCGCTCGCGGGCGGCCGCGCCGTCATGATCTACGCCCAGACCGAGATCGTGAAGGACCTGGTCGCCCGCCGGCTCGCCGACGCCGGCCAGGTCCTCTTCGAGGCCGAGGCGCTTGTGCTCGACGGCCTCACCACGGGCACGCCGACGATCCGGTACCGACACGAGGGCCGCGAGCACACGCTGGCCTGTGACGTCATCGCCGCCTGCGACGGCTTCCACGGCCTGGGCCGGGCGACGCTCGAAGCCCTGCCCGAGGCCGGGACGCACCGGTTCGAGCGGGAGTACCCGTTCGCCTGGCTCGGCATCCTCGCCGACGTCGCCCCCAGCTGCGACGAGCTGATCTACGCCCGGCACGAGCGCGGCTTCGCGCTGCACAGCATGCGCTCGGCCACCGTCAGCCGCCTCTACCTGCAGGTCCCGCCGGACGCTGGCCTCGCCGACTGGCCGGACGACAGGATCTGGGACGAGCTGGCGGCCCGCTTCGAGGACGGCGGCGGCTGGGAGCTCACCCACGGCCCGGTGACAGAGAAGGGCATCACGCCGATGCGTAGCTTCGTCGCCGCCCCGATGCGCCACGGCCGGCTCTTCCTCGCCGGCGACGCCGCGCACATCGTCCCGCCCACCGGCGCGAAGGGGCTGAACCTGGCCGTCGCCGACGTCACGCTGCTCGCCTCCGCGCTCGCCCGCTGGCTACGCGACGGCGACGAGACCGGCATCGACGGCTACTCGGACACGGCGCTGCGGCGGGTATGGCGCGCCGAGCACTTCTCCCATCTGATGACGACGATGCTGCACGTCGACCCGGCGGCCGACCCGTTCGACCATCAACTCGCCCTGTCCCAGCTGCGCTACATCGTCAGCTCCGCCGCCGCGGCTGCGACCGTCGCGGAGAACTACGTCGGGCTCAGCGTCGTCTGAGCCCGACCAAGCCTGTCCTGACCGGGTCCCGCCTGACCGGTCCGGGTGCGCCTTCCACAGCCGCGGCATGAAGTCGTGACCGGGGCTGGCGAGGGGGTTCCGCGGTCCTTCAGACGACAGCGCTCCCCACCGGCGGCCGAGCGTGCCTCGGGCCCACTCGCGTGGACGCGAGCGGGCCGGAGGGGTGCGGGCCGGAGGGGTGGGTCAGCCCGATGTCGCCGTGTCGGCGCCGGCGTGGGCGTCGAGATGGCCGGAGGCGATCAGGGCGATCAGGAGCACGCCGAGGGCGATGCGGTAGACGACGAACGGGGCGAAGCTCTTCGTCGAGATGTAACGCAGGAACCAGGCGATCGCCGAGTAGCCGACGACGAAGGCGATCACGGTGGCAAGGATCGTCGGCCCCCAGGCCACGTCGCCGTCGGAGCCGTCCGCGACCGACTTCAGCTCGAACAGCCCGGAGGCGAGCACCGCCGGGATCGCGAGCAGGAAGGAGTAGCGGGCGGCCGCCTCCCGGGTGTAGCCGAGGAACAGGCCGCCGCTGACCGTCGCGCCCGAGCGGGACACGCCGGGTATCAACGCGAGCGACTGGGCCAGCCCGTAGATCAGGCCGTCCCGGGTGGTCAGGTCGTCGACGGTCTTGCGCCGGCGGGGGAAGGCGTGCCGGCCCTGTCTGCCCGCCTGCGCCGCGTACCAGTCGGCGGCGCCGAGGACGAGGCCGAGCACGATGAGCGTCGTCGCGATCAGCCGCAGGTCCCGGAAGGGGCCTTCGATCGAGTCCTTCAGCGTCACGCCGAGGACGGAGATCGGGATCGACCCGATGATGATCAGCCAACCCATCCGGGTTTCCTGGGTGCCGCGGTACTTCGGGTTCCTCAGGGACCGCGCCCAGCTGGAGACGATCTTCGCGATGTCCTTGCGGAAGTAGAGCAGGACCGCGGTCTCGGTGCCGATCTGGCTCACGGCCGTGAACGCCGCGCCCGGGTCCGGCCAGCCCACCAGCGCCGGCAGGATGCGCAGGTGCGCGCTGGACGAGACGGGCAGGAACTCGGTGAGCCCCTGGACCACGCCGAGGACGCCACCCTGGAACCAGTTCACGCGGCCGCCACGCGGGAGTGGCGCGCCGCGCCCGGCCGGCCGGCCTCGCGGGCGGGCGGGGTGGGGCCGTCGCCGAGGATGCCGACATGGACGGCGTCTGTGGCAAGGGCGCCGCGGCCCTCGGGCAGGCCGCCCGGAGGAGTTCCGTACCTGGTCACGACGCCTCACAGTAGCCGACGTCACCGACCGGCCGGCAGCCAGCCCACGCCCGCCCACGGCGGGCACCCCGGCCGGTCCGCTATGCCGGAGATGGGTCTACTTCCGGACCTGTTGCTCTGGCAGAGCTAGTCTGAGCCTCGACAAATCACCCAGGTGCGCCCGTCCGCGCGCGCCGTCGAGGTCGCCCCCGGAGGGGCCGGCCGCCCCGGCATCGCGCCTGGCGGCGCTGGCGGCTACCGTCGGAACCGGGCCTTCGGGCGCGGTACCGGGCCTCGCCGCCGCCGACGGGCAGTGACGGCTGGTGTCGGGTGCCTCATCGGAGGGACCTATGACTCTCGGTACGTTCAGGAAACTTGGACTGAACGGCGAGGAAACTCCGGTAGAACAGGCTTCGTGATGTGCGGACTCCTCAAGGAACCCCTCCGGGGCGAGCGGTCCACCTTCCCGCCCGTCGCCACCCCCAGCCGTCCCACCCTCCCACGCCCGCACCTCGTCCCGGCCCCGACGCCACCGCCCGCAGGCCCGGCTCCCACGCGGCCGACAGCGAACCGGCGCGGCCACACGCGGCGCCGTCTGTCCCGCTGGCGCCACTCGTCCGGGTCCCCGCGCCCCGTAGCCCCGAGCCGGCCCGACCACGGGCGGCCGACATGACCGCCTCGACCGCGCGCGGGGCCACGTCGAACGGTCGGTACCGGGTCGCCCGCGAGACCGTCCTGTCGGTCACGGCGGCCCGGGACGGACGCACCGAGGAACTCGCCGGCGAGGTCGTCGAGGCCGCGCGGCAGCTGTGGCGGGTCGTCGGCGCCGAGAAGCCGACCGCGGCCCCGGCGGTGTTCGAGAAGCTGCGGCCGCGCCACATCCAGCTGCTGCGTCTGCTCGCCAGCCAGCCGGGCATGTCGGTGCGGCAGGCCGCCGAGGCGCTGTCGATGCGCCCGCACAACCTGAGCACCCTGATCACGGACCTGGTCGGCGCCGGCCTGGTGGAGCGGCGCGGGGACCCGCACGACCGCCGCGTCGCCCGCCTCTATCTGTCCGAGACGGCCCGCGCCGAGGTCGAGGGCGTCGAGCGCGACCTGCACACCGCCGTCGTCGAGGTGCTCGCGCGCCTCACCGACGTCGACCAGGGCCGCATCCGCGCCGCCCTCCCGGCGCTCGCGCGCCTCGTGACCAGCCTCGAAAACCCGGCGCCACTCACAGGCGCCCGCTGACCCCTGCCCATAGCGAGGGGCAGCCGGACACAACCGGGCCCGGCGTGTACCCGCACTCCCGTCCATCGAGCCTCCTCGGAAAACCCCTTGAGGTCACGCCGGCTCCAAGGCATCCTTGTTCCAGGCGCTCGAACGGAGCACCAGAGCACCAGACAGCGCGACACTCAACATCACCGCGGCGAGCGACGAGCAGAGGAGGCCTGCGGCATGCGACCGACATCCACGTCCCAGCTCTCCCAGGCCGATATTCTCCGAGGTCATCGCTCATATGTGGCCACGCCCATGTGGCGCGGCGGCGAAAGCCCGGGGCGGACGTCCTGACCTGACAGGTCACTGGACTCCGACCGCCCCGGGCAGCCGCCCGCGAGGCGGTCTTCTCTTTTCCAGCCAGACAGCCATTCTTGGCCATTCCCTAGGGATGTAGCTCAAAGGTAGAGCGGCGGTCTCCAAAACCGTTCGTTGGGGGTTCGAGTCCCTCCGTCCCTGCTCGCGCGCCCTTTTCGGGAAGCGCTCGCACGATTGAAAACTCCACAGCGGACACGACATGCCAGGGCGCCATCCCTGGCACACCGGTGGCCCGAGGCGCCTCGCCTCGGGCCACCGGAACGGGACGTGGGGTAGAGGTTGCCCACCTGATTTGGGATCAGGCCCACGTCGGTTCGAATCCGGCCGTCCCGACGACGCCGTCACGCCCGAGGCTGCTATCGCGGTTATCCGGGCGCCCGGCGACACACCCCTCTAGCTCAGAGGAGAGAGCGCCCGGTCGCGACCCGGGAGGCCACAGGTTCGACTCCTGTGAGGGGTACCAGCGGGGCCACCTGCCCCGTGGCACGCGGTCGTAGCTCAGTGGCAGAGCAAGTGCCTTCCAAGTCGACCTCCCAGATCGCTTACCTCCCCGATCACGACCTCCCAGATCGGCTTCGCCGATCCGGCAGGGACCCCGTCCGCCGATCGAGCAGGGACCCTGTCGCCGATCCGGCAGGAACCCCGAGACCGGAGTTCGATTCTCCGTGACCGCTCGAGGGGCAGGGCCTGGTAACAGGACCGGCTCCCCTGATTTGTCGGGGACCCAGGGCAATCGGCCGGTCAGGGCCGGAGGCCGATATCCGGGACCCCCACAGTGCCTCCGTAGCTCAGCTGGCAGAGCGGCCGCCTCGTAAGCGGCAGGTCGGCGGTTCGAATCCGCCCGGCGGCTCCCGGCCCGGACGAGACGCAAAAGTACTCTTTTTCGCGTCTCCCACGGACCTCGCGGTGGCATGGCGCGCCCTTGTGGCACAGCGGTAGTGCGTCCCCCTGGTACGGGGAAGGCCGGCGGTTCGAATCCGCCCTTGGGCTCGGTTTTTCGTGTGGGCGTGGTGCAGTTGGCAGCACATCACCTTGCCATGGTGAAGGTCGCCGGTTCGAACCCGGCCGTCCACTCCAGGGGTCTGTAGCTGAGAGGGATCAGCGCCCGCCTGAAGAGCGGGAGAGGAAGGCTCGATACCTTCCGGGCCCACGCGGTACACACGATGAGGTGTCGGCCAATGGCAGGCCGCCGGGCTCTGGACCCGGAAATATAGGTTCGAGTCCTCTCACCTCAGCCTTTTCACATCCGCTCCGCACGGTCGTCTAGCTCATCAGGTCAGAGCATCCGCCTGATACGCGGAAGGCGCGAGGTTCAAGTCCTCGGGCGACCACTGGAACTACTTTCCGACGCGTCGCGGCCCGCGGCGCCCCTGCATCCGCTCGCTACCGGCAGGCAGGGTTAAGGGCTAGGTACCAGCCCACGGGCCACCATGCCGCTCCAGCCCAGCGGGCAGAAGCACCGCGCCGCGATCGCGGCCATCGGCCGGACGAGACGCGACAATGTCCTTTCTTCGCGCCTCCGGAGGCCTCGATGCGAAAGGGCAGGTTCGACTCGTCCGAGCGGCACCATGCTCCGTTGGAGTAAGAAGGTCAACTCGCCGGACTCTCAATCCGGAGACTGCGGGTTCAAGTCCCGCACGGAGCACTGGGCCGCGCCCGCGGCCCTTCTGGAAGATGAAGTCACCGTTGGGGTGGCCACCGTCCCGAAAACGGATGGGCGGCGCAAGCCGTTGGGGTTCGAGTCCTCCGTCTTCCGCGCTACCCGGCCGGGTAGCCCGCCTGATGGCGGCCACGGACCGGGCACGCGGCATCAAGAAAGGCTGTGCCGCCCGTGTAGCTCAGTCGGCAGAGCGGCCGCCTCTTAAGCGGCATGGCGGAGGTTCGAGGCCTTCCACGGGCACGGCGGGGTAGAGGAGTTCGGCCGTCCTCACGGGGCTCATAATCCCGGAATCGTGGGTTCGAATCCCACCCCCGCTACCAGTGGCATGCGGTTCAGTCGGCGGCACATCTCCCCGCTGAGAGGAGGTCCGATCAAAGGAGGCACGACGGTGTTCGTCCGTCGCGTCTCCGGAGGCCGTCCGACGGCACTCGGGGCTCCCGCCACGCCAACTGTTCGGATATCAAGGGGTCTTAGCTCATTAGGCAGAGCGTCTCCTTCGCACGGAGAAGGTGCGGGGTTCGAATCCCCGAGGCTCCACTCGGCGCATGGTGACCGATGCCGAAGCGGTCGAGGCACCAGGTTGTGATCCTGGCCACGAGAGGGTTCGAGTCCCTCCGGTCACACCATTTCTCGGGGCTGTAGCTCAGCGGGAGAGCGGCGGTCTGGCAGACCGTAGGTCGGGAGTTCGAGTCTCCCCAGTTCCACGGTTCCACGATGCTGGTGTCGCCTAGCGGCCAGGGCACCTCCTTGTCAGGGAGGACATCGGGGGTTCGAGTCCCCTCACCAGCGCGACGCCCGGGTAGCTCAGCAGGGAGAGCGGCTGCCTTACAAGCAGAAGGTCGGGGGTTCGAACCCCTCCCTGGGCACGCGCGCCGGCCAGGACGGCCAGGCGCGACCGACCGCGCATAGTTCAAAGGAGAGAACGCAGCCCTCCGACGGCTGAGGTTGTAGGTTCGATTCCTACTGCGCGGACTGCACGGACGACAACCGGGGCATTCCCCCGGTGGCCACGCGGGACGCAGATGTCTCTGTGGCATCTCGCTGGCGCTGGGCACTGGTGAGCCCAACGGCCTGTAAAGCCGCCGCTTCGGCTGTGGGAGTTCAAATCTCTCCGCCAGCACCGAACACTCGGACACATACCGCCGCCGTCACCACCATCGGCGGCGCGCGCCGGATCCATGCCCACGTAGCCCAACTGGAAGAGGCGTCCGGTTCAGAGCCGGAATGTTGGGGGTTCGATTCCCTCCGTGGGTACCAGTCACCGAACAATGGAGGGTTGCCCGAGTCCGGTAAGGGACGCGCCCGCTAAGCGCAGGTCGGGTTCTGCCCGCGGAGGTTCGAATCCTCCACCCTCCGCCGCATCCGTCCCCTGGCTCGACGGAACCGACGACGCCGCCGACGCTCCGGCGCTCCGGCGCTCGCGGTTTCCATCGTCACCCGACGCCGTCACCTGACGCGCCGGACCGCCGGCCTCGTGTCCGCTGTGGATGGTGCGTGTCACCAGGCCGTTGCCTTCGAGCTCTCGGAGCCGGTCGGTGAGCGTTTTCGGGCGGCGGCTGGTCCGGTCTCCGGTCGCCGATGCCGGGCTGGTCGCGGTACGAACGGACCCGGCCTTGACGGACAACGGAGACCCCGGAGCCGTGCCCGCCGGTGTCCGCCTGGACGGCACGCTTGGCCCGATCGCGCCCAAACGCCGGATCGGTCGGCTCGGCTCCGGTCTCGGTCCTCCCCCGTCACGACGTGTCGCGGGGTCCTCGCATGGTGCGCGCGAGGACCCCGCGATCGTTCTCTCAGCTGCCCAGATCTCTCAGCCGCCCAGCTGCGGGTCACTCACCGATGGCTTGCCGTCCTCGAGGTGCCCGGCGAAGCCGCGCACCCAGGTCGTGCCGGGCGCGGACACCGTGATGTCGTACCAGCCACCGGTGCCCTTGGTGTCGACGGTGACGTTCTTCGAGCCGGCGCCGCGCGCGGCGTGGCTGTCGTACGCGTTGCGCACGTCGACGGTGACACCCTTCGGCACGTCGACTCCCTCCGTGGGTACCAGCAGCCGCAGACGATGTCCAGGTCACCTCGTTACGGGGAGGAGACAAGCCGAACGCGCAATGGGTTAAAGCCGAAGAGTTCCGTCAGCAACGTCTCCGTGTCTGGGTTCGCGCTGCGAAGCCGGGCTATGACAAGGGAATCGGCCAGCTCCTCCAGGGCGGCATCGATGACGTCGAGGTCTGCGCGATCCAACGTGGGGACTTTGCGGGCCAGCCGTCGCAGTTCGGCATCGACGACGCTACGGCTGCGATATTGCACTCGGTCGACGAGACCCGACGAGGGCTCCTCGGACCGGAGAGCAACGACCTGCGGGTCAGTGGGCATGGCTCGCGTCTTCGAAGGGTGTGCTGACGCCGTCGTAGACGAGCCGCAGCATCATGCCCTGGTTCGCATGGGGCAGGTTGTGGCAGTGGTTCATCCAGATCCCGGGGTTGGTGGCCTGGAACGCCACCTCCCAGACCTCACCCGGCCTGACGTCAAAGGTGTCCGCCCACACCGGGCTGCCGGAGGAGGGGGTCCCGTCCCTGGAGAGGATCAGCACGGTGTGGCCGTGCAGGTGCCAGGGGTGAGTCTCGAGGCTCCGGTTGACCACGGTGAACCGGACGAGGTCTCCCTCGCGGACGAGCTGGTCGGGGATCGACGGATGTCCGCGGCCGTTGACGGTGTGGGCATAGGTCGGGTGGCCGTCGATCATGGCCACACCTCGGTCCAGGACGATCGTGAAGTGCCGGTCGGCTTTGTCGGCGTCGAACGGCACGGCCGCGGGGGCGCCGTAGTGCAGCAGGTCGAGCTCCGGCCAGCCGGAGGTGTCCGGCACGGCGGGGTCGTCCCCTGCGTGGTCAGCCGGGCGCAGCAGTACGCCGACGTCGTGGTCGTGGTCGAGTACGAGCGCCACCGGTGTGTCCGGCATGTCGAAGACCACGTCGTACCGTCCGCCCGCGGGTAGGCGTAGCCCGACCTCACGCACCTCGTCTGGTTGATTGAGATCGCGGCCGTCGGCGGCCGCCACCCGAAACGTTGTGCCGGCCAGCGCGAACCAGTGGGGATCCGAGTCGGTGTTGATCAGTCGCAGCCGCACTGGCGCACCGGGGCGGGCCGTGTGGTCGGTGCGCCTGTCCTGGTCCCCGATCACCACGGTGTCGTCGAAGGTGTGCACGGGCAGGGTCAGGTCCAGCTCCCGTTCCTCCCCCTGCCGTCCCTCTCGCGGTCTCACGACGAGGGACCCGTACAGCCCCTTGCGCACGCTGGGGTGCGATGCCTGGTGTGTGTGGTACCAGTAGGTCCCCACCTGGTCGGCACGGAACCGGTAGATGAAGTCGTCGCCCGGTGTCACCGCGTGCTGTGTGGCGCCCGGCGCGCCGTCCTCACCACATGGCACGTCGTAGCCGTGCCAATGCAGGGTGACGCCGTCCTCGATGTCGGTGTTGCGAAGCGTTACCTCGATCAGGTCACCTTCTGTCGCGGTGATTGCCGGACCGGGCACCTGGCCGCTGTAGGTCCACGCGTCGATGTCGCGTCCAGACGCGAGGCCTACCGTGGCGGTCTTGGCGGTGAGTGTGTGTCGCCGTCTGGTGCCGCCCGGGGCCGGTACGTCGGGGCCTCGCAGGTCCGCCACCGAGACCGTTGCCCGGGACCCGGAGGCACGTCCCGGCCCACCTCCGGTGACCGCGGCCTCGGGAGCCCTGAACAGCAGGCCGACACCGGCCGTCCCTGCTCCTACCACGGCCACTCCACTGGCCACGCCAATGAACCCACGGCGGGAGAGTCCCGAGCGACGTCGCGCTGCCGGTGCTCGCGTGCTGTCCGAGGAATCGGCATCGGTGCGCTCCACGGCCGGTGTCGCGACCACTTGCGCGGTCAGTAGAGCGCCGGCGCAGACGGGCGAGACGGCGATCAGCGCGGCGCTCCAGGTCAGGGGGTATCCGGCGAGGAAGGTCACCACCAGGCCGGCCAGCGCGGCGTATCCGACGGTGAGCAGCGAGACAAGGCTGCTTGCCGGCAGGCCCTCGCCCGGCGTCCGTCTCGCCGCGAGCAACCGGGGCCCGGCGATGAGCACGGCGGCCAGTCCCGCGGCTCCGAGCATGGGAAGCCCCAGCAGTACCTTCTCCTGCACGAACCACCAGCCCCGACCGGACAGCGTCGCCACGGTGGCCAGTCGGGCAAGCGTCGCCAGGACAGCCCCGATGAGGAGGCCGAACGCGAGCCGATAGCGCCTAAGCGCCACCGTGACACCGGTCCCGAACCAAGTGGTGACACCCAGCAGTGCTACGACATGGTCCAGAAGGATCCACTGGACCGTGGTCATGACGCTGTGCGAGTCGAGCCTGCCGCTGGCCCGGCAGCCGGAGCGTCGTCGCCCGCACCGGCCCGGGTGGTGGGCGCCGCGGGCGTCGACAGCCCTCGCGCCTGCCGGAGGATGGTGCCGACCACGGCGATGATGACCAGCCCGTTGACCGCGTGCAGGCCGAACACGAGCTGACCAGCGGCCGTGGTGTCTCCCGTGTCCCCGAACGCCTTGGCGATGGCCGCGATCACGGGCTGCAAGATCCCAAGTCCCGCGACCAGACCGGACAGGCCGATGAGCCGGCCGGGCATCCGGACCAGCGCGGCGAACACCGTCAACACCGCGGCGAAGAGAACGATCCCGTACCCCAGGGCACGGTGGGGTTGGAATGACTCATCGTTGGGTGCGGTGTCGAACGCGCCGCTGGCGGCCAGGAAGAACTGCGCTACGACGGCGAGCAGCAACAACGCCGCCAGTCCGGCGAAAACTTTACGCATGGGAGAGCCCCTTCAGGTTGGTACGCATCCGGCCTCGGCAACGAGACGGTGGTGGCGAAGTCGCCGCCGAACGCCGACGAGAGCCCGATGGCGATGCCGAGGGCCAGCACCCAGGCGAGTAGCACGAAGCCCCGTCGGCGAAATGCGACGCTCGCCAGCCTGCACAGTGGTCCGGCCGTGACGCGGAACGCGTGACGCGGCGATCGTTGAGCGACGACACGTCGATCGTGGATGCCTCCGTCGGTGGTTGCACGGAAGCGATCGTCGCACCGACGATGTTGGGGAGTCCTCCGTCAACGGATGGCGACGTCTACGCGCTCCGACGTAGATATCTCGCCCTGACCGCGCTCCTCGTCGTAGATGCCCGCGGGTCTGACGGGGAGTCGCGTCCGTCGTCGCCTGGGTATCTATGATTGCGATATGCATGACCGCGCCGTGTCGTTCCGTCTGCCCGCGCTGGCACAGGACCTGATCCTCGCGCTCTTCATCACTGTGATGCAGGTCCAGGGAACCCTCCGCCGGGTAGCGACGGAACCTGAATCGGTGCTGCGCCCACTTACCGACCTCGGACACCTGGGTTATGTTCTGTTGATCGTCAGCGGCACCGTCGTGGCCGTGCGCCGCCGCTGGCCGGTAGCGGTGTTCGTCACGGTCGCGCTCGCCAGCCTGGCGTACTACACCCTCGACTTTCCCGACGGTCCGGGTTGGATCGGGCTCTTCGTCGCCATCTACACGCTCACCGCCCTCGGCGACGGGCGCCGGTCTCTGTTGACGGCCAGCGTGGGGATCACGGCGTTGGCCGCCTGTTGGCTGATTGCCGCAGCCGATATCGAACCTCGTGCCGCGATGGGATGGGTGTTCTTCAGGATCGGGGCGAGCATTATGAGCGCTGCCCTGGGCGAGTCGGTCCGATCCCGACGGGTCATCGCGGCCGAAGCATTGGAGCGAGCTGAATTGGCCGAACGGACCCGGGAGGAAGAAGCGCGTGCCCGAGTCGACGCCGAGAGACTCCGGATCGCCCGAGAAGTCCACGACACCGTCGCTCACGCCATCGCAATCATCAACGTCCAGGCCGGTGTCACCGCGCACGTGCTCGACAAGCGGCCGGAACGGGCACGCGAGACGCTGGAAGCCATCGAGCAGACGAGCTCCCGGGCGTTGTGGGAGATGCGGGCCATCCTCGGGGTGCTGCGGGATTCCAACGAGGGACGGGCGCCGCACCCCGGTCTCGGGCAGATCGACGAACTCACCGCGAAGGCGCGCGATGCCGGACTCGATATCAGCCTCGAGGCGACGTCGCCACCGTCGCCACCGTCGAGCGCGGTGAGCGGCGCCGCCTACCGCATCCTGCAGGAGTCGATCACCAACGTGATCCGCCACGTCGGCCCGACCCGGGTGACGGTGGCGCTGGACTACGGGATCGATACCTTGGAGGTCCGCGTGACCAATGGGGCTGGTCGTCACGATGCAGCTGACGGCCGCATAGGCCTGCACGCGGGCCTGCACGCGACAACCGCGGCCAGCAACGGCACCGCCAACCCGGCCGAGCCCGGCCGCGGCATCCTCGGAATGCGCGAACGCTGTCAGCTCCTCGGCGGCGACCTGGCCGCCGCGGCCCTGCCTGACGGCGGATTCGAGGTCAAGGCACGGCTGCCCCTAGCACCTACTGGAACGGCGCATCTATGAGCACAGCAAACGCGTCACCCGGCAGTGCTCCGATCAAGGTGCTGCTCGCCGATGATGAGTGGCTGGTGCGCTCCGGGTTCAAGGTTCTGCTCGACGTCGAGGACGATATCGAGGTGGTGGGAGAGGCCACCACCGGGGCCGAAGCCGTGGAACGGGCCCGTGCCACACGACCGGACGTCGTACTCATGGACATCCGGATGCCCAAGGTGGACGGGATCCAGGCCACCAGCCAGATCGCCCGGACCGTCGGGCTGCAGCGGGTCCGCGTGCTGATCCTGACCACCTACGAAACCGATGAGTACGTCTTCGAGGCACTACAAGCCGGCGCGTCCGGCTTCCTGCTCAAGGACGCCGGGCCGGCCGAGCTCCTGCATGCCATCCGTGTCGTCGCCGCTGGAGAGGCGTTGCTGGCGCCGCGGATCACCCGCCGCCTCATTGCCCAGTTCACCGTGGCACGGACCGCCTACAAGGCCAGCGAGGACCGACTGGCGGTGCTGACGCCACGTGAGCGTGAAGTACTGGCTCTGGTGGGTCAGGGCCTGAACAACGACGAGATCGGTACCGTGCTCTTCCTCAGCCCTGCCACCGCCCGCACCCACGTCAGTCACGCGATGGGAAAGCTGGGCGCCCGCGACCGTGCGCAACTGGTTGTCATCGCCTACCAGACGGGATTGGTGAGCCCCCAGCAACACGGTTAGCAGCGCGTGGGTGATCCTCGCGGGACTCCGTCCTGCCGCTCCGGCCGTTCATGCCTCCGTGGGAAACCGTCCAGGCTTGCGCGCATCTCGGTGAGCGCCGGTCGGGTTCGGCTGCGGGCCTCCCCCGTCGGGGGGGGGGGGGGGGGGGGGGGCGGGGGGGGGGCCCCCCCCCCCCGCGACGTCGCGTCAGCCGCCCAGCTGCGGGTCGCTCACCGACGGCTTGCCGTCCTCGAGGTGCCCGGCGAAGACACGCACCCACGGCGTGCCGGGAACGGACACGGTGATGTCATACCAGCCACCGCTGCCCCTGGTGTCGATCGTGACCTTCTTCGAGCCGGTTCCGTGCGTGCCCTGCTTGTCGTACGCACTGCGCACGTCGACGGTGACGCCCTTCGGCGCGTCGATCGACACCTGCAGGGAAGACGACTTGCCCGAGCGGCGCACCGAGACGGAGGCCTTGTCCGCGCCGGCCTTGCCGGCGTAACGCCGGAAGAAGCCGTTGGGGCCGTGGACGTGGATGTCGTAGTTCCCGCTGACCAGCCACTTCGCCGTGAGCTTGTCGCCCGCGCCGACGGTGTAGCTGTACGGCGCCCCGGCGGGGGCGAGCAGGCGGGCCTGGAAGTGGGCGCCGAGCGCGCCGTCGTTGTCGAACTCGACGGCGATCGTGGCGGCGCCCGCCTTCGACGTCTCCTCGGCGGAGAGTTCGTACGGCGTCGGCCGGGCCGGCCGCTGGCCGCGCTCCTGCCGCGGCATCGCGCCGGTCGCAGGCACGGCCGGGTAGTAGGTGGGGTGCCGGTCGTGGTCACGCGGGGCCCACGAGCTGGTGTCGGGGAGCTTCGGCGGGTTCGCCTTCTCCTTCGAGAAGTCGAAGGCCGAGGTGAGGTCGCCGCAGATCGCGCGGCGCCACGGCGTGATGTTTGGCTCCTTGACGCCGAACCGCCGCTCCATGAGCCGGATGATCGACGTGTGGTCGAATGTCTCCGAGGCCACCCAGCCGCCGGTGCTCCAGGGTGAGACGGCGTACATCGGGACCCGTGGCCCGAGGCCGAAGTGGCCGTTGCCGAGCGGGCCGCGGTAGACCTCGTTCGTCGTCGGCACGGTGCTCGCGCCCGGGATCAGCTCGCTGTTCACGTGCGGCGGGACGAGGTGGTCGAAGAAGCCGTCGTTCTCGTCGTACGTGATGAGCAGGATCGTCTTGCTCCACACGTCGGGGTTGCTGGTGAGCGCGTCGAGGACCTTGGCGATGTACCAGGCGCCGTAGTTGGACGGCCAGTTCGAGTGCTCGCTGAAGGCCTCGGGCGCGGTGACATAGCTGATGCTGGGGAGCCGGTTGGCCTTGACGTCGGCGCGCAGCAACTCGAAGTAGCCCTGGCCCGCCGAGGCCTTGGTGCCGCGGCGCGCCTTCTCGTAGAGCGGGCTGCCGGGCTGTGCGTTGCGGTAGGTGTTGAAGTAGAGCAGCGAGGTGTCGCCGTAGTTGCCGATGTAGGGGTCGCTGGTCCAGCCCCAGGAACCCGCGGCGTCGAGGCCGGTCCCCTCGTCCTGGTAGACCTTCCAGCTGACGTGGGCGGCCTCGAGGCGCTCCGGGTAGGTCTTCCAGTCGTAGCCGAGCTCGTCGTTGTAGAGGACCGGGCCGCCGCCCTTGCCATCGTTGCCGGTCCAGCCGGTCCACATGTAGTAGCGGTTCGGGTCGGTGTTGCCGACGAACGAGCAGTAGTAGGCGTCGCAGACGGTGAAGGCGTCCGCGAGCGCGTAGTGGAAGGCCGCGTCCTGGCGCTGCAGGTAGGCCATGGTGGCCGTGCCCTTGGCGGGCACCCACTGGTCGTACACGCCGTTGTTGAGCGCCTGGTGACCGTCACTCCAGGCGTGCGGGAGACCGGTGAGGAAGGCCGCGCCGAGGTCGGCGGCGTCCGGATGGAACGGGAGCAGCTCGCCCGTGCCGCCCGGCTGGTTCCAGACCGGCTTGCCGCTCGGGAGGACCGCGGGGTGCGGCTCGCCGAAGCCGCGGACGCCGCGCAGCGCGCCGAAGTAGTGATCGAAGGACCGGTTCTCCTGCATCAGGACGACGATGTGCTCGACGTCCTTGATGGTTCCGGTCCGGCGGTTCGCGGGGATCGCGGCGGCGCGCGCGATGCTCTGGTCGAGCGTGACCAGAGCGGCCGCTCCGCCGGCCAGGCTCAGGAACCTGCGGCGATCGATGTCGACCACGGATGCTCCTTGTCGAGGTTTGGGGGCCCCAGACTGGCGCGCCCCCCTCCACAACCGGCATCCGAGAGATGACGAACAAACGAAGAGCTGAGGTGCATCCGCCGTGGACCGGGGTGCGCTGACAGCCCCGGTCCGCGCTGGTCCTGGCACCAACGACCAGGTGTCCGCCTGGTCAGGCGGGCGGATTGTCGGCGATATGGTTGGCGGCGACGTAGCCGAAGGTCATCGCCGGGCCGATCGTCGCCCCCGAGCCGGTGTAGCTGTGGCCCATCACGGCGGCGCTGGAGTTGCCCGCGGCATAGAGGCCCGGTATGACCGACCCGTTCGTCCGGAGCACCCGGGCCGACGCGTCGGTCACAATGCCGCCCTTGGTGCCGAGGTCACCTGGCACGATCTTGAATGCGTAGAACGGCGGCAGCCACAGCGCGGCCAGGCAGGAGTTCGGGACCACGCCGGGATCGGTGTAGTAGTGATCGTAGGCGCTGTTGCCGCGGCCGAAGTCGGTGTCCCGTCCCCGCAGCGCGAAGCCGTTGAACCGGCTGACCGTGCTCGCCAGCGCGGAACCAGGGACGCCGATCTTGGCGGCGAGGCCCTGGATCGTCGAGGCCTTGAACACCGCGCCGCTGTTGTACCAGGAGTCCGGGAACGGCAGCAGCGGCGCCACGTCTCTGAACAGGTAGCGGTTCCGGTAGTTCTGGTCGACGATCATCCAGGCCGGGATACACGGCGAGGCCGCGTTGCGTTCGTACATCACGTGGACGACGTCGCCGTACGGCGCCGCCTCGTTGACGAACCGCTGCCCGGCCTGGTTGACGATGATCGAACCTGGCAGCGTCCGCTCGGCCAGGCAGAAGTAGGCCTGGTCGGGCAGGGGGATCGCCGGCCCCCACCAGGAGTCGTCCATCAGCGCCAGCGCGGCGCCGATCTCCTCCCCTGCCTCGATGCCGTCACCGGTGTTCTCCCGGGCGCCGACCGTCCAGCTCGTGCCTATCGGCTGCGCCTGGAACTCGCCGCGCATGCTGGCGTTGTGCTCGAAGCCGCCGGCCGCGACGACCACGCCACGGTGTGCACGGATCGTGGTGTTGGTCCCGCTCAGCGTGGCGACCGCACCGACCACCCGCCCGCCTTCCACGGCCAGGTCCACGAGCGGGGTGTTCAGCAGCACCGGGACGTTCGCCGCCGCCAGACCCGCCCGCAGCCCGCCGGCCAGCGCCTGGCCCATGGTGAGCGGCACCTGGCCGGCCAGTAACGCGGCGACTCCCCTGGCGGCGGCCTCGGCCGCGACCGCGGCTCCACGCGCGTTCACGGCCGCGATGTTGAGCCACTTGTAGTCGGCACTGTAGATAACCAGGCCGGCCGGCACCGGAATGTACGACGGACTGAGCCGGGCGAGCTCCGCGCCCAGCACCTTGCCGTCGAACATGGCCGGTTCAAGGGACCGGCCGTTCGGCATCCCGCCGGACAGCTCCGGGTAGTAGTCGGAATACCCTTCCATCCAGCGGAAACGCAGCGGGCTGTTGTTGAGGACGAACGAGATCATCGCCGGGCCGTTACCGAGGAAGGCGCTCTGCCGGGCGGCGGGTACGTCGCCGCCGACCACCGCCGCCAGATAGGCCGCCGCCTTCGCCGGAGTGTCGGGCACCCCGGCCGCCAGAATCACCTGGTTGTTCGGGATCCAGATCCCGGCGCCCGACCGGGCCGCCGAACCACCGAAGGTCGGCGCCTTCTCGATGACGACAGTACTGAGGCCGCGCTTCGCGGCCCGCAGCGCCGCCGTCATCCCGGCGGCGCCGCAGCCGACGACCACGACGTCGTACTCGGTGGCGGCGAACGCGGGAGTCGCGAGGCCACTGAACAGGCCGGTGCTTAGCAGGCCGCCGGCCAGGGCCGCGCCGCGCAGCGCCGTGCGGCGGCTGAGGCCGGCGTGCTGGGCGGGGCGGCGAGCGTTCTGGGGCGACGGTAAGTCGGGATCCGAAACGGCGTCCATCGACAGGTCCCTTCGGCGTCGGCGAAGTCTGCGCCGGTACCTGGTGTGGGCACGGCTTCGCGCGGGTGAGCAAGCAGAAATGACAGCTGCGCACAGGACGTGGGGAGCGAGCGGAACCGCCATGCGGAGAGTGGAAGGACCCTGACTTCCGATCGCGGAAACCAAGCATGCGCTTGCTTGTTTACGTTGTCAACGCCGGATAGCGTTCGAAGTGTCGCTCACCGCGATCGCCGTTTCCCCACCGACAGGACCACCCCGATGACCAGCTCGGCGCCCGTCGACCGACATCGGGGCAGGCGGTGCCGACGCGCTGTCGGCGCGGGCGACGGCGGGCGACGGGCCACCGCGAGGACCGGTGGTCGGCCGAGACCCGTCGAACTGCGCCATCGTGACGACGTCACCGCAGGTCAGGACCCGCCACCGAGCGAAAAACCTGACGATGCATCAGATTGGCGCTAGATTCGCCGCCTAACCGGATATTCGGTTCACCGCCGATGCTCGGAGGCGACATGTCAGAACTCCGCCGCTCGACCGGCCGAACCCAGCCCGCGGGCTGGGCTGGGCGGCTGTTACGCCCGTCCACGACCAGATCCGAGCCGTCCTTACGGCCCACGCCACGGGCACGCCGCCTGGCGGCGGTCTCGCTGGCGACCGCGGCCACGCTGCTCGTCGCCGTCGGCTGCTCGCGCGACACCGCGGGCGATGACTTGGCCCCGGCGTCGTCCGCCTCCCCCGCGAGCACCGCGGCGGCGATCGCGCCGTCGAAGAAGTTCACGCTCCCGGCACCGGTGAAGCTGGTCGCGCTGATCGGCGACAAGACGAACTCCAAGGACCCGAACGCGATCAACGACTTCAACGACGGCGCCCGGCTGGCCGTCGAGGACATCAACGCGGTTGGCGGGATCGGCGGGCACCCGGTCGAGTTCGCCGCGGTCGACACCTCCCCCACCGGGCAGGACGTCGACAACTCGTTCAACCTGGCGCTGGAGCAGAAGCCGACCGCGCTGCTCGGCCCGGTGTCGTCGACGACGGCGCTGGCGCTGCTCGCCCGGATCAACCAGGCCGGCGTCCCGATCCTGCAGAACTCCACCGACGGGCGCCTGGCCACCGACGGGCCGAGCGGCAGCCCGTGGATGTTCGGCACCCGGCCCCGCAACGACACCTCCGCCCAGCGGGCCACCGAGTTCGCGACCTCGGTGCTGGGCGCGAAGAAGCTCGGCCTGCTGCGGGTCGACACCGCGTTCGGCCAGCAGGGCGAGACCGGGGTGAAGGCGGGCCTCGCCGGCACCCCGCTGGTGTCGGACAAGAGCTTCGCCTACAACGCCACCGACCTCACCGGCGAGGTGTCCTCGATGGCGCAGGCCGGTGCGCAGGCCGTCATCGACTGGGGCACACCGAACACGCTGGCGCTGACCGTGAAGACGTTCGCCCAGCAGGGCCTGCGCGACGTCCCGCACATCGGTCCTGGCAGCGTCGGCTTCTCGTCGTTCGCGACGGGTGTGGGCGACCCGGCGCTGCTGGACAACGTCTACGGCGCCGTCGACTGCAATCCGCAGGACGACCCGAGCCGGCCGCAGGTGGGCGCCTGGTTCGACCGTTTCAAGGCGAAGTACGGCTACACGCCGTCGTACGGGTCCGCCGAGCTCTACGATTCGGTGCTCATCCTGCGCGAGGTGATCGAGAAGGCCGGCTCCGCCGACCCGGCGGCGATCCGTGACGGCCTGAAGTCGCTGTCCGGCTTCGCCGGCATCTGTAGCGCGAGCTACGCCAACAAGGACGGCTTCCTGATCAGCCAGGTCGTGATGGGCCGTTACCAGAACGGCGTCTTCAAGACCCAGAAGGTCTACGCGGACTGATCCGGCGCCCGCGGGCACGGGCGGGCACTGCCCTGTTTGTGTCCTCGCCGGCCGGCGGCGCGCCCGGCCCGCCAGCGGGGCGACGCCGCCGGCCGGCGCCCCACCCCCGACCAGGCGCGATCGCGGCCGGCCGGCCATCGGCGGGTAGTGAGCCGCCCCGGGGCGAACGTGACCGAAGCAGGACGAGGCGGAGAAGAACGCCGAGGGAGAAAGGGAGAGGCGGCGACGGTGAGCGGGTTCGTCACGGCTGTCGCGAGTGCGCTGACGCAGGGGTCCGTCATCGCGCTGATCGCGCTCGGCTTCCTGTTGATCTACCGGGCAACCGGGGTCGTCAACTTCGCCCAGGGTGACCTGGTCACCCTGGGCGCCTACATCTCCTACTGGGCGTACCACGACCTGGAGCTGACGCTGCTGTCCAGTTGGCTGATCGCCGTCGTGGCCATGTTCGTGATCGGCATCGTCCTGGAACGGTTCGCCTACGCGCCGATCCGGCACCGCTCGGAGCACACGGTGGTCATCGCGACCCTCGGCGCCGCGCTGGTCATCCGCGCGACGATCGCGATCTGGCAGGACACCAGTCCCAAGTTCGCCCCAGACCCGTTCCACGGCGACGTCTGGCAGCTCGCCGGTGCCCGCGTCCCGTACCAGAACCTGCTGGTCATCGCGACGACGGTCGTGGTCGTCACGGCGATCCTGCTGCTCGTCGGCCACACGCCGTTCGGCCGTTCGGTGCGGGCGCTGGCCGCCGACCGGGCGGCGGCCTCGCTCGTCGGCGTGCGGGTCACGCGCACCTCGATGCTCGCCTTCGGCCTGTCGGCCGCGCTCGCGGGCCTTGCCGGGGTGCTCGTCGCCCCGACGCAGGCGCTGACCGTCGATCTCGGCTTCGGCCCGATGCTGTTCGCGTTCGCCGCGGCCGTGCTCGTCGGGCTCGGCCGGATCGGGGCGGTGCTGCTCGGCGCGGTCGCGATCGGGTTCGCCCAGTACGTCGTCGGCCGTTACGTCGCCCCCGACTACCGGGAGGCCTACCCCTTCGTCCTGATGCTCGCGGTGCTGGCGATCCGGCCTCGCGGCCTGTTCGGAGAGCAGGTGGGCCGCCGTGTCTGAGCCGACCACCGCGTCCGCGGCCGCGAGCCCGGCCACCGCCGCCGTATCCGGGGCCGCCGCCCCGGACGCCGCCACCACGGCCGAGGCCGCCGCGTCCGGGGGTGCCGCGTCCGGGGGTGCCGCGTCCGGGGGTGCCGGCTTCACCGGGGTCGCCGGTACCACGGCCGAGGCCATCGCCTCTGGGGGTGCCGGCTCCGCCGGGGCCGGCGGCGGGCTGCCGGTGCCGTACCGACAGCACCAGCTGGCCATCGTCGCCGCGGTCATCGCCGCGACCACCCTCGCCGGGGCGCTGACCCGTGGGCAGTACGGCTACGGCCTGCTCGGCGCCTGGTGCGTGCTGGCCGTCTCGACGCTCGGCTTCTACCTGGTCTTCGGCCTGTCCGGCCAGTTCGCGTTCTCGCAGGCCGCGTTCATGGCGATCGGCGGGTACACGTCGGTGGCCGTGGCGATCCACGCCGGGTTCCTCGCGGGCCTCGGCGCCGCCGTCGTCGTGTCCGCTCTGGTCGCCGCCGCGCTGGCGCTGCTGATCAGCCGCACGGAGAAGTTCGCCTACGCGATCGCGACGCTCGCCATCGGCTACCTGGTCACCGTCGTCTTCCGTCAGTGGTCGGCGGTCGGCGGCCAGGGCGGTGAGCGGCTCAACATCGCCCGGCCGAAGGTCTTCGGCCACACGTTCGCGACCGACGGGCAGCTCCTGCCGCTGCTGGTCGCGGCGCTCGCGATCGCGCTCGTCATCGTCGCGCTGGTGGAACGCTCGCCGCTGCGGCGCGAGGCGATCGCGGTACGGGACAACCCGGTCGTCGCGACGATGTCCGGGGTGTCGGTCGCGCGGCGACGGGTGCTGCTGTTCACCGCCGGCTCCGCGTTCGCCGGAGCGGCCGGCGCGCTGCTCGCGCACCGGTCGGCGGCGATCTTCCCGGAGACGTTCTCGCTGCAGCTGGCGATCAACCTCTTCCTGGCGCTGCTGTTCGGCGGGATGGGGTCGATGTGGGGGCCGCTGGTCGGTGCCCTGTTCGTCGTCCAGGTCCCGGAGCGGCTCCGCTTCGTCGGCCGTTACCAGGACCTCGTCTACGGCGCGCTGCTCGTCGTCATCATCATCGCCGTGCCCGACGGTCTCATCGGGGTGGCCGGCCGGCTCACCCAGGCGGCGCGCGCCCATGCCCGCCGCCGCGGCCGCGGCGGCGCCACGACCCGCGCTCTCGACGTGGCGACGGACGGCCCGGCGGACCCGCCAGACCCGGCGGACTCGATGGACCCGGCGGACTCGGTGGGCCCGGCGGACTCGGTGGGCCCGGTGGGCCCGGCGGGCCCGGCGAACTCGACGGACCCAGCCGACCCGGCGGACCTGACGGGACCTGCCCAGCCGTCCGGGCCGCCACCGGTCCCGGCTCCCACCGCCGCCGCCCGGGATCAGGCACCGGTCGCGGCCGCGCTGGCGGCCCGGGACGTCGATGTCCGGTTCGGCGGGGTGCGGGCCGTCGCCGGGGCCGGGCTCGAGGTGCGGCCGGGGGAGATCGTCGGGCTCGTCGGGCCGAACGGCTCCGGCAAGTCGACCCTGCTCAACGCCCTGACCGGGCTCGTCCCGGCGGCCGGCGGACTGTCGGTCGGCGGCGAGCCGGTCGCCTGGCGAAGCCCGGACCGGGTCCGCGCGGCCGGGGTCGGGCGCACCTTCCAGACCCCGCAGGTCGTCGACGGCCTGACCTGCGTGGAGAACGTTATGCTCGCGGTCGCGGACCGGCGCCTGTGCGGCCTCGGGAGCGCGCTCACCCGCCGCCTCGCGATGCTGCGGGCCGAGCGGGCCCGCGCCGGACAGGCCAGGGCGGCCCTGGCCCGGGTGGGCCTCGCGGCACTCGCGGACACGCCGGCCGACCAGCTCGCCTACGGCTGGCGACGGCGACTGGAGCTCGCCCGGGTGCTCGTGGCCGAGCCCCGGGTGGTGCTGCTGGACGAGCCGGCCGCCGGGCTGAACGAGGCGGAGACGGCGTGGCTGGCCGGCCTGCTGCGGGAGCTGCGCGCCGCCGGGGTCGCGCTGGTCGTCGTCGAGCACAAGCTCGCCCTGCTCGGCGAGGTCTGCGACCGCCTCGTCGTCCTGCGGCTCGGCGAGGTCGTCGCCGACGGCGACCCCGCCACCGTCTGGGCGGACGACCGGGTCGTCGAGGCATATCTCGGCCGCGCGGCGCCCGTCCGGCGGGCCGGCCCGGCCACACCGGGAACAGGGAGCGCCCATGCTGCGAGTTGAGGGGCTCACCGTCCACCACGGCCCGGTCGCCGCCGTCGTCGGCCTTGATCTCGAGGTCCGTCCCGGTGAGGCCGTGGCACTGCTGGGCGCGAACGGCGCCGGCAAGACCTCGACGCTGGCCGCGATCTCCCGGCTGGTGGCGGCGACCAGCGGGACGGTCCGCCTCGACGGCCGGCCGCTCGGCCGCCGCGGCGCCGACCAGGTCGCCCGCCTCGGCCTGCTGCACGTCCCCGAGGGGCGGCGGGTGTTCTCGACGCTGACCGTGCACGAGAACCTGCTGGTCGCGGGCAGCGCCAGGGGCCGCCGCGGCGGCGGGCGGCGGGCCGGGCGGGCGCTGCTCGACGAGGTCTACGACCTGTTCCCGATGCTCGCCGCGCTGCGCGACCGGCCCGGCTGGGCGCTGTCCGGCGGCGAGGCGCAGATGGTCGCGATCGGCCGGGCGCTGATGGGCATGCCCCGGGTGCTGCTGCTCGACGAGCCGTCGCTGGGCCTGGCCCCCACGGTCGTCGACGCGGTCTACGCGGCGCTCGCCCGGATCCGGGAGCGCGTGCCGCTGCTGCTCGTCGAGCAGGACTCCGCCCGGGCCTTCGAGCTGTGCGACCGGGCCTACGTCCTGCGTTCCGGCCGGCTCGCGCTCGCCGGCACCGCCGCCGGCCTGCGCGGCACCCCCAAGCTCGTCGCCGCCTACCTCACCTGAGCGAACCCACCGGGCCGACGCCTCAGGCCCCTCCTTTCCGCTTTGTGCATACCCAGTCCGCGATCAGTACGGCTTCCCGGTCGCCAGGCGCCCGAAGATCGCTGACTGGGTATGCGGATCGGACCTCCGCTCCGACCGGCGAGGACCTGCCGGGCCTGCCGGGCCTGCCGGGTTCCGTCCTCAGGAGCGGACGAGTCCCTCCTGCCTGCTGGCCGCGTCCCGGGTGGCCGGGATGACCGGTCCCGGCAGCTTCCTCTGCAACTGCTCGACCATCCCCAGGACGCGGGTGAGACGCAGCGAGGAGATCCGCCACTGACCGTCATCGCACTTCCGGTACTCCTCGTGGTAGTGCCCGTAGCCGTCCAGCTCGAGATCCCCCTCCGGGCTGACGAACTTCACGTAGTCGTACATCGCCCAGATCCCGCGGGCCTTGCCGGGACCTACGACCTCGATCTCCGGCATATGGCCGTGGTGAACAGTGACCGCGGCCCCGATCGCCCGGCGGATGAAGGCGATGAATTCGTCGCGGCTGTTGAACTCCTCCTCGGGGACGTCGCCGAGCCATCCACAGAAGTCATCGGTGAAGACGTCGGCCCACTCGTCCCATTTCTTCTCGTCCGCGAGTCTCAGGTAACGGGCCTTGAGCTGCTTGATCTGCTCGATCTCGCCGAGTGTATGGATGTCCATGGTTTCTCCCGCTGTAATCGGTAACGATTGATGGTCGGGACCATACGGCACGGCCTCGTCGACGGTCGGCTCGCCCGGGGCACGGGCCGGCACGGCGGTCGCGCGGGTCGACTGTGAACAGTCATACAGCCGGGCCGCATTTGCCACGGCTGCCCGCCCGGGCCGGCTGTGATCAGGTACCGGCCGCAAAGACCCTCGCCGGCCCGCTCGTCGGGGTGGCCGGCGCCGAGCGCGCCAGGGCGACCGGTCGAAGCGACTACCGGAAGAGGTCCCGATCTCCGTCAGGCGACCGGAACCACGGCGTGACGACCGGTAGTGAGAACGGGACACCGTTACCCGACGGCGTCCCGCGCTCTTATCGCGAACCGATCTCGCTGGAGCTGCTCGGCAGCCACGGTAGCCGTTGCCGTAGGCGCTCGCCAGACCGGCCGGTGCATTGCTCGAAGAAGCGTGTCGTTCGGTCGCCGGTGGCTGTCGGGCAGGTATACAGAGGCGTTCGGCCGCACGCGGGCAGCCCCATATCAGGCGGCATCCCGTCGGCGGGCGCCGAATTCCTGCCCGCCAAGTCACCCATCATCCGACCACGGCCGCGGGCATCGGCACGGACACGGGCACGGTGTCACACACTGGCCGGAGACCACAAACATGCGCTATTCCGCTCCTATGGTGCGGCAGACGTCGCGACAGAGACCGGTCGGAATCCGAAACCGTGGCAGGAACGAGCGGGGCGTCGCCTCTGCTGAGCGCGTTCGACTGATCCCGCTATAGAGTCGTCGGGGTGCGAGTATTGGTAACCGGAGCCACGGGCAAGGTCGGCGGCGCCGTGGCAAGGGCCGCGTTGGCGGCCGGTCACGAGGTGCGCGCGCTCGTCCGGGATGTCGCCCGGGCCAGCACGGCGTTTCCTCCCGGGATCGAGCTGGTTTCCGGGGACGTCCTGGACCCGCCCGCGCTGGCGGAGGCCTGCGCCGACCGCGAGCTCGTGTACAACGCCATGGGCGTGCCCGAACAGTGGCTGGCGGATCCCGCGCTGTTCGACCGGGTCAACGTCCAGGGATCGGCGAACCTCGCCCAGGCGGCCGCCGCGGCCAAGGTGGCCCGCATGGTGCACACCAGCACGATCAACGTGTTCGACGCGCCGCGGGATGGCCTCTTCGACGAGACGAACCTCGCGGTCAAGGACAAGGGAACGCCCTATCAGCGTTCGAAGCAGCGGGCCGAAAAGGCGGTGCTCGCGGCATCCGGCCACATGGAGGTCGTCTTCGCCAATTCTGCGACGGTCTACGGGCTGGGCCCGACCGGGTACGCCTCCTTGGAGACCCAGATGTTCCGCCCGGTACTCCGCGGGTTGCTCCCCGCCGTCCCCCCTGGTGGGTTCGGAGTGGTGTTCACCGAAGGACTGGCGCAAGGGCACCTTCTTGCCGCCGAATACGGACGGCCCGGTGAACGGTATATCTTCTGCGATGAGCACGCGACCGTCGCGCGCCTCACGCGGACCGTGGTCGAGGTCGCCGGCCGGGGCCGAGCACCGGTCGCCACCATCCCCGCACCGGTCATGACGGTGATGGCCGCGGCGGGTGAGGCTGTCGCCAGGATCACCCGCAGGCCGCCGCCGATCGCCCACTGCCAGCTCCAGTACCTGCTGTGGAACGCCACGCCCGACTCGTCCAAGGCGCAGAAGGAGCTCGGCTGGCTTCCCACCCCGCTGGCGGAGGGCATTCGCCGGACCATCGTCGAGACCGGCCTCTGAGTTCACCACCGCGGAGGCACCCCCCGCTCCCGCGCTCCCCCGTTCCCGCATTTCTCGAGGTCGCCTTGCTCAGGTGTGGGTCAGCTCGTCCGTTTCAGGACGCGGCATCACCAAATCCACCGGGCCGCCAGCGGGAACTCGCGCCGACGGCAGCACCTGCCTGTCCCGCCCGTATCGCGCATGCATTCCGGAATACGACCCGGGTCGGCCGTGATAAAGCACGGTCGACACAACGGCGGCAAGATATTCACAAGCTCCGCGGATCGCCCGTCGAACGGATTTTCCCACCGTTCCTCCAGACCAGCCTGAAGCACGAGCGGACATCTTCTTCCGGCAGGTTATCCGCCTTCCGCCATGACCACCACCTCAGGCCCACGGAATCGTCCAGCCCTGGTCCGCCGAACAAGGTGCAGGGAACGGCGGCCACGCCGCTTCTCCGGCGACTGGTATCAGCCGGTATCAGGGGAAGACCGCGAAGAAACGCCAGTCGAGGACGTCGCGGGCGGGGACACCCGGGGTGTCGGCGTCGGCACGGACGAGGCATCGCAGCCGGGCCAGCCCGCCGCCGGCCGCGAGCGGGGTGACGGCCTCGACGGTGACCTCGCCGCGCAGCGTGTCGCCCTCGTGGACCGGCCCGGTGTGGTCGCAGCCCTCCCAGCCGGCGACTGTGACCAGGGACGGCAGGGCACGGGTCACCTGGGCGAACGCGATGCCGATGGTGTGGCCGCCGTAGACGAGGCGGCGACCGCCGGCGGCGGCGCTGTCGTGGTGCACCTGGGCGACGTTGAGGGTGAGCCGGGCCAGCTCCGGGGCGCTGGAGACGACGTCGCCGCCGCCGATGCGCCAGCCCTGCCCGACGGCGAGGTCCGCGAACCGCGGGCCGGCGACCTGCCCGGCGAAGGGCCCGAGGTCCCAGCCGTTGACGACCGCGGCGAGCTCGGCCGAGGTCGGCTGGGCACCGACGGTGTCGGTATCGTCGCAATGGCCGGTGACCCGGTCCGGGTCGCGCAGCGGCAGCATCGCGCAGCGCCAGAAGTCGAGCACGCCGCGGCCGTGCTGGTCGACGGTCGTGATCCGCAGGACCGCGAGACCCGTCGGACGACGGCCGGGACGCGACTTGTTCTGCCGCAGCGCCACGACCTCGGTGGCGGTGCGCAGGGTGTCGCCGATCCGGGGCGTGCGCCGGAACACCAGCCCCCGGTAGAACAGGTTGGCCTTGACGTGGTGGGTGACCACCGTGGACTGGCCGATGGCGACATCCCAGACGACGTTCGGCGGGACGAGCGGCGGCACGGCCGCGGCGGTGCCGGTGACGTCCGCGCACAGCGCCGCGTCCAGCGCGAGCGCGAGCCGGCCGCCGACGATCGCCCGGTGCGCGTCGGCCAGCCCGCTGGTCAGCGTCACCCCCGGCGCCGAGCGGAACACCTGACCGACCGTCAGCTCGTCGAAGTACGGCCCCTCGGCGACCAGGGTGCCCAGAGCCGCCCCGGTCGTCATCGGCCCTCCCCGCCGGTCGTCGCCGCGTCCGCGCTCGCCGTGCTGACGCCCGCGGCGTCCGCACCCGCGCCCGCCGCGCCGGCCTTGGGGGCGCGCGCCGCCTGGCCGCCAGCGCGGCCAGCGCCGCTCTCGCGGCCCTTCCCGTTCCCGCCGCCCGCGCCGTCGGTGGCGGCGATGACGCCCTTCTGGACGAGCCCACCGATCTCGGCGTCGTTCATCCCGAGTACCTCGGCGAGCACGGCGGCGGTGTCCTCACCGAGCCGGGGAGCCTCGCCGGGGGCGCCGTAGGCGCCGTCCCAGCGCATCGGCGAGCGCGCGGTGATCGCCGGCAGGCCCTGCGACGGCACCTCGCGCCGCGGCGCGTCGTCCGCCGGCACCAGCACGTGGGCGAGCACCGGGTGCACCCCGCGGGCGTGCGCGGCGACGACCTCGGTCATCCCCCGGTAACGGCCCCACAGGACCCGGGCCGCGTCGAGCTCGTCGGCGACCTGCTTGGAGTCCCGGGCCGCGAACCAGGGCCGCAGCACGGCGGCGATCGTCTCGCGCAGCCGGTAACGCTCGTCCTCCAGCGTGAGATCAGCGTCCAGGGCCGTCTCCAGCGCGGCGAAGACCGCGCCGGTGCCGGTGACGGAGCACAGCGCCGCCCACTGCCCCTCGGTCAGCGCCACGACCATGACCCGCTGGCCGTCGCGGCAGGCGAAGTCGACGCCGAAGCTGCCGTAGACGTGGTTACCGTGCCGCGGCCGCTCGTGACCGCTGGCGGCGGCCTCCGACAGCCAGCCCATGTTGGCCACGCCGGCGAGCGCGACGTCCGAGAGGGCCAGCTCGATGTACGCGCCCTCGCCGGTGCGTGACCGGGCGTGCAGCGCCGCGAGCACACCGGTCGACACGGACAGGCCGGTGACGAGGTCCCAGGCGGGCAGCACGTGGTTGACCGGCGCGCCGCCCTCCTCGGTGCCGGTGATGCCGGGCAGGCCGACCTCGGCGTTGACGGTGTAGTCGACGGCCGGCTTGCCGTCCGGGTAGCCCTGGACGCGCAGGTGGATCAGGTCCGGCCGGCGGGCGGTGAGGAGGTCGCTCGCCATCCAGCGGCGGCCGACGACATTGTCGATGAGGATGCCGCGGTCCGGCCCCGGCGCGGTGATCAGCGCGGTAACGATCTCGCGCCCCTCGGCGGAGCGCATGTCCAGCGCAACGGAGCGCTTGCCCTTGTTCAACGAGTGCCAGTAGTAGCTCTCCCCCGTCGGCGCCACCGGCCAGCGCCGGTAGTCGCTGCCGCCGCCGACAGGGTCGATGCGGACCACGTCGGCGCCGAGCTGGGCGAGCGTCATCCCGCCGGTCGGCCCGGCGACGAAGCTCGCGCACTCGACGATGTGCAGCCCCTCCAGTGGGCGCGCGCCCGCCGCCGCGATCATGCGGCCCGCCCGGGGGCGGCGGCCGCGCCGGGAGTCACGGCGATGACAGCGACAGCGACAGCCGAGGCGGCCGCCGAAGCGCCGGCTCCGGCGGCGGCTGGCGCGACAGTCGCGACGGCGGCTGCTGACGGGTGGTCAGGTCTTACGACGGTGGGCACGTCGGGCTCCTCAGCTCACGGAGGCGCCGCCCACGGCTGGCGGTGACGACACCGCAGGTGGAACGGCAGGCGGGACGAATCGTATGGCGGGTTTCGAGGCACCCGCGCGGGGTTCCTGCCGGATCGGCGAAGCCGATCCGGCAGGTCCGGGGTGCCAGGCGCCCGACCGAGGGGGGTTCCGGCCCATGCACACGACCGGGCCGTCCAGGCCCGGGCCGCCTTGGTGGCTGCGTTGAGTTGATGCGGCGCCGATGCGCCGTCATGACACCGGGGCCACGCCCGCCGTCGGGCGCCTGGCCCGCGTGGAAGGCCCGTATCGGCCACGACAGGCCGCTGTCTTCAGTACCTATTCGACCTCCGGTACCTACTCGACCCGGTGGTGAGGAGGCCCGGCCGGCCGGTCAGGAACGGTAATCCTGTGCCCGCCGACCACCCGTGGGTGACCGGCCGAGCGCGGGCTGACTGCCGACGGGCATGTCGATCGCCCCGGCGTCGGGTGCGACAAGAGGACGGTTCATCCTGAGACGCGTGGATGATGACATTCGCGAACTCATCAAGGCCCCGCCGGCCTATTTGTTCGGATGGCCCGTCCCCCTGATCGACGAGATCGGCGGCCTGTCACGCGCTGCTTACGACGGCCGGATCGACCTCGACGAGTGGCGCCGGCGCGACCGGGACCTGCGCGCCTCGATGCCGCCACTCGCGAGCCCGGGCATGGTCAGCGCGATGCACCGGCGGGTCACGGAGGCCTGGCGGGAGGCACGGCGCGGCTCGTCGGACACCGCCGACGCCGAGGCGCTGCTGACGATGATGGGCCGGCTGCGCTATCTGACCGAGCCGGCCCCGACCGACGCGGAGCTGTTCCACGAGCTCGCCGGCATCACCCGCCAACTGCGCGAGTACAGCCAGCACGACAACCTCAACCGCTCGCTCGGCCGGCGCGCCGAGCTGATCCGCGGCTGGCTCGCCACCTCGCCCGAGTACGACCTGGCGAGCGGACTGGAGTGGTCGGTCGTCGGGCGCTACCGCTGGGTGAGCACCTCACTCGGCGCGGTCCCGACCTATGTCGACGAGGCCCGCAGGCTCGCGCTGACCGACGCCGGGAACGCGGAGAAGGCCGCGGTGAGCGCCGGCATCCGCGGCCACCACGAGCTGCCGCCCGAGATCGCGGCGGCCGAGATCCGCCAGGCGATGCTGTACTCGTCGTTCGCCGTCCTCCTGGAGGAGGCCTGGCGGCGCGAGGGCTACGAGGAGCTCGGCGACGGCCTCGCGGCGCTGTGGAACCGGCCGGCCACCCGGCGGCTGCTGATGACGGTCACCGCCGACGGCTGGCCCCGGCGGCTCGCCGCCTACGACCCCGGCCTGCCCACCATCGCCACCGGCCCGACCGGCCGCACCCTCCGCGCGGCGTCATCCACCCCCATCTTCCACGCCACGGAGACCGACCTCTCCGCATCCCCCCTGGACTAGCTTCTCGGGCGTCCGTCACGTGACCGGCCTAGGCGGGCTGCCCGGCGCCGCCCCAGCCGTGTTGCTCGCACAGGGTGCGCCGCTCGGAGAGGCCCTGCGCGGTGCTGATGTCGCTGGTCATGGCGAGCCAGGCGCTGCGGAAGTCCAGCGGCATCGACCGCTTGGCCTCGACGCCCGCGATGTACACCGCGTACGCGAGGTCGATGTCGCCGACCTGCTTGCCGCCGTCATTGAGCTCGCGGGCGTAGTCGAGCCAGAAGCAGGCGCCCTGGGCGTAGGCGTCGAGGGTCCTGTCGAGCGGCGCGTTGCCGTCGGTGGCCAGCTCGGCGGTGTGGTTGGGGCAGTAGTTCGGCACCGCCGCCTTGGCGAGGATCGCCGCGTCCCCGACGGTCAGCCTGTCATCGGAGACCTGCGCCGACGTGGTCGCCGCCCCGCGCAGTGTCATCCCGGCGTCGAGCAGCGTGCAGGTCCAGGTCGCCTGGTCGATCTTCCACTGCTCCTCGGCGTCCAGGTCGGGCAGCGTCCGGGCGAGCTGGGCCAGGTATGCCTTGTCACCGGGCGGCAACGAGGCGCTCGCCGTCGGCTGGGGGGCCGCCGTGCCCGCCGAGGGAGGCGGCGTCGACGCCGGGCTCGCGGTCATCTGTGGTGGGATGTCGTCCTTCAGGCTCGGCGAGCAGCCGGCGACCGCCAGCGCCAGCATGCCGACGAGCACCCCGGTGGCGGTCCGCGCCGCCAGCCCCAACGGCCGCATCGCCGTCCTTCCTGCAGCGCTCCGAAACCCGGGCGGCCGCGGTAGGAGAAGAACGCAGCGCGGGCGCCAGGCCGGGGAACGAATCGGGCATTAGACGCCACCATCATGGACCTATCAGGCGGCGCCCGCTGATCGGTGTCGGCTGAAGGACGCCGCCGATGATGATCATGACCATCGACGCGGGGCGTCAACGGCGTGGACAACGCCGCGGGAACTGCTCGGCCATGCCGGCGGACGCCCGGCGGTCGTCACGTCCCGGCCACCAGTCACACCGATCAGCCCTACCGCCCGCCGCCCGCCACCGGCCAGCCGCCGCGCGGCTCGCGGCTCGCGGCCTCCTCCGCTCGGTCATGGTCGACTCGTCTGCGTCGTCACCCTGAGTGAGGATGCCGAGGTGGACAGACGTAACGGATCATCGCCCCGCCGGCCCCGACGCGGGCCGGCGACCCGTGCGACGACCGCCGCCGCGGGCGTCGCCAGCTGCGTGCTCGCGGCCGCGCTGGTGTCCGGATGTGGTGACGGCCAGCCTGGCGCCTCCGCCCAGACCTTCATGACGGGCGGCCCGGGCACACCGACGACCATGTTCCCCGCCGAGACCGGGACGGCCTCCCCCGGCGGCACCGGCACGCCCACCGGCACTGCTTCACCCACCGGCACCGCTTCACCCTCCGGCACGGCGAGCCCCTCCGGCACGGCGAGCCCTGGTGCCGGCGCGCTGACCGCCTCGAACGCGCCGTTCACCCTGCCTACCGCGGTCACCGAAGCCAGCGCCGTCTCGGACAACGGCAAGGTGCTGGTGATGGGCGGCAAGGACACCAATGGCAAGGCCGCCAACCAGGTGACCGCCATCGACCCGGACGCGGGCACGGCGACCTCCGCCGGCACGCTGTCCAAGCCGGTGACGAACGCCAGCGCCGCGGTCGTGAACGGAACACCTACCGTCTTCGGCGGCAACACCAGCGGTTCGGGGGCTGGCGGCGTCACCGACGTCGTCCAGACGTTCTCGAACGGCACCAGCCAGGAGGTCGGCAAGCTGCCCGCGCCGCGGGAGAACCACGGCGCCGCCACGGCGAACGGCAAGACCTACCTGGTCGGCGGCGACGACGGCAGCAAGATCCAGAGCGGCATCCTGGCTACCAGCGACGGCAAGACGTTCCAGAACGTCGGCAAGCTGGAGACCCCGGTGCGCAACGCGGCCGTCGCGACCATCGGCTCCGGTTCCGACCAGAAGGTCACCGTCTTCGGCGGCGAGTCCGACAACGGCGCGACGGACGCGATCCAGCAGTTCGACCCGTCGACCGGCAAGACCTCGACCGTCGGCAAGCTGCCCCAGGACCTTAAGGGCGCCTCGGCCTTCACCGTCAACGGCACCACCTACCTGGCGGGCGGCCAGGCGGGCGGCCAGGCGTCTCCGAAGATCTACAAGTTTGACCCGAGCGACAACTCGGTCACCGACGCCGGCGACCTGCCGGACGGCGTCCAGAACGCGGCGGCCGCGGCCACCGGCGACAAGGCCTACCTCGCCGGTGGCGAGGTCAAGGGCAAGGTCTCCAACGCGGTCACCCAGCTCATGCCGAAGTGACCCGGCCGCGCCGGCCGCCCGGCCGGCGCGGCTCCTCCCCGGCCGGCGCCCACCGGCCCACGCCCCCTCCCGTGTCGGGGAGGGGGCCTACTCGCGAGCCGACCGTCACGCTGTAACGCCGCGGCGTCGTAGCGTATACATCTGATCAACACACAGAAAGCGACGAAGCCACAGTTCTCCATCCAAACTGCTACCGCATGCTTCACCACAGGAGCATGAGGTAGCGGTGGTGACGCTGGCCGATTCACCTCGCGCGCAAGGACTGTCAAAAAAGTGGCAGTTGGTGCCATCTGCCATTTCCTGTCATACGATCTCCTCAGACAAGGTGGCGGCCGTCCAGCGGCGAGCCACCCTCCTGGGGGAGGACGCATGGCGACGGGCACCTCGAAGGGCACCGCGGCGCGTCGCCTGCTGGCCGGCCTGACCGCCCCGGCCGCGGGAACCCCGGTGATCCGCCCGGTCGGGCGGCAGACCGCGGCGTCACCCGCCGAGCGGGGGCAGCCCGCGGGCGGCGCGGTATCTACCGGCGAACCCGGGGACCTGGACGAAGGGGTCCCGGCCGGGCTGCGGGAGCGCAAGAAGCTGCGCACCCGCCGCACGATCGTCGACACCGCGCACGCGCTGTTCGCCCAGTACGGCTACGACGCGACCACGATCGAGGCGATCGCGGTCAGCGCCGAGGTCTCGGTGCGCACCTTCTTCCGGTACTTCGCCACCAAGGAGGAGGTCGCACTCGCCCCGCTCGACGAGGTCGGCGAGCTGGCGCTCGCGGCGCTCGCGCGCCGCCCGGCCCACGAGCCGCCGCTCGCGGCGCTGCGCTCAGCCTCGCTGGACGCCTGGGCCACGATGGCGCCGCACCCGGCGGCGTTCCGCGGCTACGTCGAGCACCTGCTCATCGCCGACGCCGCGCCCGCGGTGAGCGCCGCGATGCTGCAGCGGATGATGCGCCTCGGCGACCGGCTCGCCGCGGCGATCGCCCCCCGTTTCCCACCGCAGACCGGCCGCGTGCCGGGCCGTGGCATCGACCTGCGCCCCCAGCTGACCGCCGCGGCGTTCCTGGCCGCCGTGCAGGTCGGTGTGCGCGGCTGGTTCACCCGCGGCGGCCACGATCTCGACGAAATGCTCGCGATGGTCGAGTACTGCATCGACCAGCTCGTCCCTGCTGACTCCACTCATCCCACGTCCGAACGGCCGGAGCCGGTACGGCCCGCCCCGGCCGGCGCGGCCTGTGGCCCGACCTCGGTGCCTACGGCCGCCCAGCCCACCGGCCCACCGGCCGGCCTGGGCGTCGGCGGCCCGGCCGGCGGCAACCCCGCCGAAGGCTAGGCCGGCCGGGCCGCCGCGTCCGTCACCATCGCCCTGCCCCGCCCTCCTGGGGCCTCACAGCATGCCCGACCGCCCCGCTCGGCGGTCGAGTAGCGGCCAGCGCGGCCGAACCCCGCCCGCTGCCGTCCCTTATATCCCGTTATGTCACGTAGTCGCCAGTCGCCTTGGCCATGCCGCGTCTGCGCGGAGAAAGGGCATTCTCGTGACCACCACTAACGAGGCGACGCTCGCCGCTGGGTCGCCGACCACCGCGTTCGCCCCCGCGCCGCGCGGCGCGGCGGACGACGACCTCGCCGCCGGCCTGACCGCCGGCGGCGTCTCGGCGGCCACCGCAACCGTCTCGGCCACCACCAGCGCCATCTCGGCCACCACCACGGCCGTACCCCGGGCTCGGACCGCGCCCGCCCGCCTCCGCCCGCCCGCCGGCACCCCGGCGAGCGCCGCGCCCACCACGGCCGCGCCCACCCTCGCGGCCGTCCCGGCCCCCGCCGCGACGGCGTCCCGGGCCGCGCCCGTGGCTCGGCCCGCCGCGTCCGCCCTGGTCGTGCCCACCGTCGCCCCGGCCGGCGCCGAGATCCACGGCGACGTGCTCGACGACATGCTGGACCGCGCCGTGACGCAGCTGCGCTCGTTGCAGGACGACGCCGGCTGGTGGAAGGGCGACCTGGAGAGCAACACCTCGATCGACGCCGAGGACCTGATGCTGCGCAAGTGGCTCGGCCTCTGGAACCAGGAGCAGGCCGAGCTCACCGCCAGGTTCATCCGGTCGCGGCAGAACGCCGACGGCTCCTGGCCCATCTACCACGCCGGGCCGGGCGACCTCGCGCCGACGGTGGAGTCCTACGTCGCGCTGCGCCTCGTCGGCGACAGCCCGGACGCGCCGCACATGCGCGCCGCCGCCGCGTGGACGCGCGCCCACGGCGGCGTGCCGGCGGCCCGGATCTTCACCCGCATCTGGCTGGCGCTGTTCGGCTGGTGGCGCTGGGAGGACCTGCCGGTACTACCGCCGGAACTGATGCTCCTACCGGCGAAGGTGCCGCTGTCGATCTACAAGTTCGCCTCGTGGGGCCGGCAGACGATCGTCGCGATCACCGTGCTCATGGCCCGCCGGCCGACGGGGACCCCGCCGTTCCCGATCGACGAGCTCTTCCCGGCTCCGGCCCCGTCCACGAAGTCCCGTCGGCGTGGCCGCGCCGCGGGTGCCTGGGTGGACACGACCATCGACGGCCTTTTCCACGTCGGCGACGGTGACGTGGACGGCAACGGCTCCCTGGCGGCGCACCCACCGGCGGGCGGCGCACCCGCGGCCCGCCTCGCCACCCCGGCGGCGCCGGTCGACGCGCCGAAGCGCCGAAGCGGCCGGGACGCCGCACCGGAGCCGCCGGACGTGGCCGGCCGGGCCAAGGACGGCGGCGGGCCCGGCGTTCCGCTGCCCGGCGGCCTCTTGCGCAGGACCGGCACCCGCGCCGCCCGCGGGCTCAAGTCCGCCGCGCTCGAGCACCTCCCGTGGGACTGGATGTTCCACCGGGTCGACCGGGCGCTGCACATCTACCACCGGCACCCGGTCCGGCCGCTGCGCGCACTCGCCCTCGGCATCGCCGAGCGGTGGATCGTCGTACGTCAGGAGGCCGACGGCTGCTTCGGCGGGATCCAGCCGCCGACCGCCTACTCGATCATCGCGCTGCGTGTGCTCGGCTACCCGATGGACCATCCGGTCATCACCGCGGCGCTGCGCTCCCTCGACCTGTACAGCGTCACCCGCCCGGACGGCTCGCGGATGCAGGAGTCCTGCCAGTCGCCGGTCTGGGACACCTGCCTGGCGACGATCGCTCTGGCGGACGCCGGCCTCGCCACGAACGACCCGGCGCTGGTCCGCGCCGCCGACTGGCTGGTCGGCCAGGAGGTGACCGCCCGGCGCGGCGACTGGTCGGTTCCCATCCCCGACGTGCCGGTCGGCGGCTGGGCCTTCGAGTTCGAGAACGACACCTATCCGGACGTCGACGACTCCGCCGAGGTGATGCTGGCGCTGATGCGAGTCGCCCATCCCCGGCCGGAGAAGGTCATGGCCGCGACCTACCGGGGCCTGCAGTGGGTGTTCGGCATGCAGTGCGCCGACGGCGGCTGGGGCGCGTTCGACGTCGACAACGCCGGCCACCTCGTCTACAAGATCCCGTTCGCGGACTTCGGCATGCTCACCGACCCGCCGTCGGCGGACGTGACCGCCCACGTCGTCGAGCTGCTCGGCGAGCTGGGCCTGGGCGACGACCCCCGCACGAAGCGCGGGGTCGAGTGGCTGCTGCACTCCCAGGAGGTCGACGGCTCCTGGTACGGCCGCTGGGGCGTCAACCACATCTACGGCACCGGCGGCGTCGTCCCGGCCCTGCGCGCCGCGGGCCTGCCCGCCTCCCACCCGGCGATCCAGCGCGCCGCCGACTGGCTGGTCTCCCGCCAGAACCCCGACGGTGGCTGGGGCGAGGACTGCTACTCCTACAACGACATGTCGACGGCCGGCATGGGCGTCTCCACGGCGTCGCAGACGGCGTGGGCGCTGCTCGCCCTGATCGCCGCCGGCCGGGTCGGAGACGGGGCCAAGGGCGAGGCCGCCGCCCGCGGCGTCGCGTGGCTCGCCGCCACCCAGACCGACGAGGGCAGCTGGGACGAGGACTACTACACCGGCACCGGCTTCGCCGGCTACTTCTACATCAACTACAACCTGTACCGGCTGGTCTGGCCGGTCATGGCCCTCGGCCGCTACCGTCGGGCGCTCGCGGGCGACGCCCACTGAGCCCTGGTCGCCTGGGTCTGGTTCGTGGGGGCCCCCGCCCCGGGCGCGCGGCCCCCCCCCGGGGGGGGGGGGGCGGGGCCCCCCGGTGCTCGCGCGCCACACCCCACGGCTCACCCGGCTGACCGGTGCCCGGGGCGGCGCTAGCCGACGGGGGTCTGGGTGCCGAGGACGGCGAGGAGGGCGAGGCGGTCGGCGTCCCCGGAGCCGCGCTCCGCCGTGTAGATCATGATCCGCAGGTCGGCGCCGGCGACGGTGAGGATGTCGCAGTCCAGCGTGAGCGCGCCGGCGCGCGGATGGTCGATCGTCTTGCGGGCCGACTCGTGGTGGCCCACGGCGCCCGAGTCCCACAGCTGGGCGAACCGGGGGCTGTCCGCCCGCAGGTCCGCGACCAGCCGCCGCAGCCGCTGGTCGGCCGGGTAGCGGGCCGCCGCGGCCCGCAGGTCGGCCACGATCGCCCGCTGGAAGGCGTCCAGCGCCTCTGGCGTGTGCCGTACGGGCGCGCCCAGGCCGTGGAAGTGGCGCCACACGGCGTTGCGCTCGTTGCCACGCCACCCCGACGGGTCACCGATCAGAGCCGTGTAGGGCTGGTTGGCGACCAGCAACGTCCACGACGCGTCGTAGACCGCGACCGGCGTCCCGGCCAGCCGGTCCAGCAGCCGGTGGACGCCGGGGGTGAGGTGGACCGGCACCGTCTCCGGGCCGGGCGGTGCGAGGCCCGCGAGCCGGAACAGGTGCGCACGTTCGGCACCCGCGAGGCGCAGCGCCCTGGCGAGGGACTCGACAACCTGCGCCGACGGGTTGGACGCCCGGCCCTGCTCCAGGCGGGTCACGTAGTCGACGGAGATCCCGGCCAGCAGGGCGAGCTCCTCGCGGCGCAGCCCGGGCGCGCGCCGGGGGCCACCCGCCGGCAGCCCGGCCGTGTCGGGCGGGACGCGGTCACGCCAGCGGCGCACCGCCCGCCCGAACTCCGCCGTCGCCATGTCCCCAGTGTGCGCGGGTCCGCCCCGCGGCAACCTGGTACCGGTGTTCCCAGGAAGACGGGACGCCTGGCAGGGTTCGCAGACCGGACGCAGCCTGGACGCATGACAACGACACTGGTCACGGGAGCGAACAAGGGCCTCGGCTTCGAGGCCGCCCGCCGGCTGATCGCCGCCGGCCACATCGTCTACCTCGGTTCCAGGGACGCCGAGCGCGGCAGGCGGGCCGCGGACGAGCTGGGAGCGCTGCTGCTGCCGCTCGACGTCACCGATGACGCGTCGGTCGCCGCCGCCGCGAAGACCGTCGAGGAGGGCGGCGGGCTGGACGTCCTGGTCAACAACGCCGGCATCGAGGCCCGCGGCGCCGGCAACACCGTGCCCCCGCCCGCGGAGCTGACCGCCGACGCGATGCGGCACCTGTTCGAGACGAACGTCTTCGGCGTCGTCCGCGTCACCCATGCGTTCCTGCCGCTGCTGCGCCGCTCGGCCGCGCCGGTCATCGTCAACGTCAGCAGCGGCCTCGGCTCACTCGCCCAGGCCAGCGACCGCGGCGTGCCCGCCTACCACTACCCGGGCGTCGAGTACCCGGCGTCGAAGGCCGCGCTCAACATGGTCACCGTCCAGTACGCGAAGGCGTTCCCCGCCATCCGGGTCAACGCGGCCGACCCGGGCTTCACGAACACCGACCTCAACGGCCGCACGGGTACCCAGACCGTCGAGGAGGGTGCCGAGATCATCGTCCGCCTGGCCCAGCTCGGCCCCGACGGCCCCACCGGCGGCTACTTCTCCGCCGCCGGCCCGGTCCCCTGGTAGCACGGGGTCCCGGCGGCGGGCACCGCCAACCGGAGGCACACCAGGGCGTTCCCGTGGACGCTTTCCCGTGGATCCTTTTCGCGCGGCTCCTGGCGGTCAGACGACGTGGTCGGGGGCGGGGGTGGCGGCCATCAGGTCGCCGAGGCGGCGGGACTGCTCGCCGGCGCCACCGAGGGTGAACTCGAGCTGCTTGGCGTGCAGGAAGTAGCGGTGGACGAAGTACTCCTCGGCGATGCCCATGCCGCCGTGCACGTGGACGACGGCGCTCGCGACCCGGTGGCCGCCGTCGGCCGCCCAGAACTTCGCGGTGGCGACCGCCGCCGAGGCGTCCCACCCCTCGGCGAGCTGCCAGGCGGCCTGCCACATCGTCAGGCGGATCGCCTCGACGTCGATGTAGCAGTCCGCGAGCCGGTGCCCGACCGCCTGGAACGAGCCGATCGGGCGGCCGAACTGGTGGCGGTTGCTCGTGTATTCGGCGGCCGCGCGCATCGCGCGCTCGGTGACGCCGAGCTGCAGCGCGCACAGGCCGAGCGTCGCCCGGTCGCGCAGCGCCACCGCCGCGGCGTTGCCCTCGGGCGCCGCCAGGCCGCCGAGGAGGGCGTCGTCGCCGACCACGACGCCGTCCAGCCGTAGCAGGCCGGCGATCTCGCGGGCCGTGGTGAGCTGCGGCTCGACGGTGGCCCCGGCGGCGGCCGGGTCGACGAGGAACAGGCCGACGCCCGTCTCGGTGCGCGCCGGGACGAGGACCGCGTCCGCGACCGTCGCGAACGGCACGGCCGTCTTGATCCCGTCCAGCCGCCAACCGCCGCCGGGGCCGACGCCGCCGTCAGGGCCTGGGCCGGCGCCAGCCAGTCTGGTCGCGATCGTGGCCGGAGCGGCGGCGTCCGCGCCCCGCGGCTCGGCGAGCGCGACCGTGAGGATCTTCTCGCCGGCGACGAGGCCGGGCAGCCAGTCACGCCGCTGGGCCTCGGTGCCGTAGGCGGCGACCGCGCCGGCGGCGACTGTCGCCGAGGCCCACAGCGGCACCGGTGCGAGCACCCGCCCGGCCTCCTCCAGCACCAGGCACTCCTCGAGGACCCCGTAGCCCAGGCCGCCGTACTCGGCCGGCACGCCGACGCCGAGCAGGTTCGCCTTCGCGAGCTCCGCCCACAGCTCGCGGTCGAACCGCGGCTCGCCGGTGCCGGCGAGGACGCCCGCCTCCAGCGTGGTCAGGCGATCGGGGGTGACCCGTTCCGTGAGGATCTGCCTGGCCAGCGCGGCCAGGTCGCGCTGTTCCTCGGTCTGGGCGAAGTCCATGCCGTGGCTCCTCGCGAGAAGGCTTGGTCGTCAGCGGGCCACCCGCCGAGGACCCGGTGGTCCACGGACGGGCGAGTAACCAATAACGAGAACTTGTTCTAGTACCGCGCTAGCATCGGGTCAACCGCGACCTGATGACCCATCAGGTCTCGTCGGGTACGCCGGGCTCACGGGATACGCCGTGACGGCCGGCCGCGACAGGAGAGCGCCGATGCGAGTCGCCTACACCGCGGCGCAGGAGGACCTGCGCCGCGAGCTGCGCGAGTACTTCGCCGCCATGGTCACGCCCGAGCTCGGCGCCGAGCTCGCCGGCGGCGAGTCGACCCTGAAAGGCAAGGACGGCGCCTACTGCCGGGCCATCCGCCAGATGGGCAAGGACGGCTGGCTCGGCATCGGCTGGCCGACCCAGTACGGCGGCCAGAACCGGTCGATGCTGGAACAGCTGATCTTCGGCGACGAGGCGACGCTGGCCGGGGTGCCGATCCCGCTGCTGACGCTGAACAGCGTCGGCCCGGCGATCATGGAGTACGGCACCCAGGAGCAGAAGGACTTCTTCCTGCCGAGAATCCTCGCCGGCGAGCTGCACTTCTCGATCGGCTACTCGGAGCCGGGCGCCGGCACCGACCTCGCGAGCCTTCGCACCCGCGCCGAGCGCGACGGCGACGGCTGGGTGATCAACGGCCAGAAGATGTGGACGTCCGTCATCCAGGTCGCCGACTACGTGTGGCTCGCCGCCCGCACCGACCCCGACCTGCCGCGCCACCGCGGCCTGTCGGTGTTCTGCGTGCCCACCGACGCCCCCGGGTTCTCGTGGACGCCGGTGCCCACCATCTCCGGCGGCATCACCAGCCAGACCTTCTACACCGACGTCCACGTGCCGGCCGAGGCTCTGGTCGGCGAGGTGAACGGCGGCTGGAAGCTGATCACCGGCCAGCTCAACCACGAACGGGTCGCGCTGTGCTCGGCCGCCGGCATCCAGCAGCTGCTGCTGTGGACGCGGCGGTGGGGCGAGGCGACCGAGGCCCCGGAGGGCGGCCGGGTCATCGACCGCCCGCTGGTCCGGCGCAACCTCGGCACGGTCCACGCCAAGGTCGAGTTCCTCAAACTGATCAACTGGAAGATCGCCTGGGGCGTCGACCACGGCGCCCAGCTCGGGCCGGCCCAGGCCAGCGCGACGAAGATCTTCGGCACCGAGTTCGCCGTCGAGGCATACCGCCTGCTGATGGAATGCCTCGAGGACGAGGCGGTCCTCATGTCGGGCTCGCCGGGCGCGGTGCTCGCCGGCCGGCTCGAGCGCGCTTACCGACAGATCCTCATGCTCACCTTCGGCGGCGGCACCAACGAGATCCAGCGCGACATGATCGCGATGCTGGGCCTCGGCATGCCGCGCCCGCCGCGGTGAGGTCGTCTCCGCCGGCGGCACCCCCGACGTCGATCACTTTTGGTAGCGGTGTCGACACGGCTGAACGGGCGTCTGAGGCCCCGTTCAGGGATGCCCGGGGTGCCGGGAAGGGAGCATCACCCCAGCTCAGGGGTGCCACCCGCCCGCCGCGCCCACCCCAGCGCCGAACCGTGTCAGATCAGCCCGTCTATAGACAGGCCCATCCAACACACATCGCTGACCCCGTTTCGAACCGTGTCGGATCAGCCTGCCTATAGGCAGGGCCATCCGACACGGTTCGCGCGTCCGAGGAGAGTCCGCGTGACCGAGTCCGAGCCGCACGCGCTTGTCACCCGTGACGGCCATGTCCTGGTCGTCACGATGAACCGCCCGCACGCCCGCAACGCGATCACCCCCGAGATGATCGGCATCCTCGAGAAGGCCTGGGACGAGGTCAACGCGGACCCGGAGATCCGGGTCGCCGTGCTCACCGGCGCCGGCGGCGCGTTCAGCTCCGGAGCCGACCTCAAGCAGATGTCCGCTCGCCCGCCCGGCGAGGCGTTCCGCGGTGACGGGGACGGCACCCGCCTCACGATGGACCTGTCCGTCATGAAATGGATCATGAAGCGGTTCGTCCTCACCAAGCCGCTCATCGCGGCCGTCGAGGGGCCGGCGATCGCCGGCGGCACCGAGATCCTGCAGGCGACCGACATCCGGGTCGCGGGCGAGTCGGCGAGGTTCGGCGTCTCGGAGGTCCGCTGGGGCCTGTTCCCGCTGGGCGGGTCCGCGGTCCGGCTGCGCCGCCAGGTCCCCTACGCGGTGGCCGCGGACCTGCTGCTCACCGGCCGGCACCTCGGGGCGGCCGAGGCCAAGGAGATCGGCCTGGTCAACCACGTCGTCCCGGACGGGACGGCCCTGGAGCGGGCCATGGAGATCGCGCGCGCGATCGCCGCGAACGGGCCGGTGGCCGTGCAGGCCGTGCTGCGCGTACTGCGGGAGACCGAGTCGCTGCCCGAGGACGAGGCGTTCCGCGTCGAGTCCGAGCTCGGCATGCGGGTGTACCTCAGCGACGACGCGAAGATCGGCCCACGCGCGTTCGCCGCGAAACAGACCCCCCGGTTCAGCGGCCGCTGAGCCCCCGGCGGGCCTGTGACCTCTCGTAACGGCGCATCAGCGCTGTGCCCGGGGTCCCTGCCGGATCGGCGAAGCCGATCTGGGAGGTCTGCCAGCCACCTCGCCGGCCCGGACCCGGCCGGCCGCAGTCGCCCAGTGGGAGACGTCATGGAGTTCAACCTCGCCGACCTGTTCGAGCACGCCGTCGACCGCTACCCCAACCGGGAGGCCGTCATCGCCGGCCCCGCCCGGCGGACCTACACCCAGCTGGAGGAACGCGCCAACCGCATGGCGCATCACTTATCCGGCGCCGGGGTGGGACCCGGCGACCACGTCGCGATCTACGCCTACAACGTGATCGAGTGGGTCGAGACGATGCTCGCGGCCTACAAGATCCGCGCGGTGTGTGTGAACGTCAACTTCCGGTATGTAGCCGAGGAGCTGGCCTACCTGCTCGGCAACGCCGCGCCGGTCGCGCTCGTCTTCCAGCGGCAGTTCGCCGACCGGGTGGCCGAGGTGGCGCCGAAGATCGCGAGCCTGCGCCACCTCGTCGTGATCGAGGACGGCACGATCCCCGGTGCCGGCACCGGCACCGGCACCGGCGAGAACGGCGCCGACGCGCTGGGCGCCACGCCCTATGAGGAGGCACTGGCGGCGTCCCGGCCGGACCGGGACTTCGAGACGCGCTCCGGCGACGACCGGTACCTGCTCTACACCGGCGGCACCACCGGCATGCCGAAGGGCGTGCTGTGGCGGCAGGAGGACGTCATCTTCGCCCTCGGCGGCGGCATCGACCTGATGACGGGCGAACGGGCCGGCCGGCCGGAGGATCTCACTGAGAAGGGCGCGGCCGGCGTCACCACCGCGCTGCCGATCGCGCCGCTGATGCACGGCGCCACCCAGTGGTGCCTGCTGACCAACCTGAGCAAGGGCCAGCGCACCGTCCTCGTCGACACGTTCGAGCCTGACGAGGTCTGGCGGCTGGTCGAGGCCGAGCGGGTCAACCTGGTCATGATCACCGGCGACGCGATGGCGCGCCCGCTGCTCGACACCCTCGACGCGTTGGAGGGCGCGGGCAGCCGCCCGGAGCTGTCGTCGCTGTACGCGCTCTCGTCGAGCGCCGCACTGTTCTCCCCCGTCCTCAAGGAGTCGTTCATGCAGCGCCTGGGCGTCGTCGTCACGGACGGCGTCGGCGCGTCGGAAGCCGGTTCGCACGGCGTCGGCATCGCGGACAAGAGCCGGGTCCGCGGTGACGCCGGCGTGCGCATCCGGCCGATCGACGACGCGCTCGTCGTCGACGACGACCTCACCCCGCTCGGGGTCGGCGAGGTCGGCCGGCTCGCCCGCAGGGGCAACATCCCGATCGGCTACCTCGGTGACCCGGCCAAGACCGCCCAGGTGTTCCGTACCGGCCCGGACGGCCTGCGCTACTCCGTCCCCGGCGACTTCGCCCGGCTGGAGGAGGACGGCACGATCACCCTGCTCGGCCGCGGCTCGGCCACCATCAACTCGGGCGGCGAGAAGATCTTCCCCGAGGAGGTCGAGGGCGTGCTGAAGACCCATCCGGGCGTCTACGACGTCCTCGTCGTCGGCTTGCCTCACAAACGCTGGGGCGAGACCGTCGCCGCCGTCGTCGCGCCCCGGCCCGGCGCCAAGCCCACCCTCGCCGACCTGCAGCGACACTGCCGTTCCCACCTCGCCGGCTACAAGGTGCCCCGGGTGCTGACCCTCGTCCAGACCGTCGTGCGCACCCCCAGCGGCAAGGCCGACCTCGCCTGGGCCCGGCGGGTCGCCGCCAGGGCCGCCGAGGACACAGCCAGCGCCCAGGGCACCGAGAATGCCGAGAACTGACGGCGTGGCGGGGATCCGGTACCAGCGGAGGCCCGTGTGACCGTGCCGCCGGCCACGCCCGTCCTGGTCGGCGCCGCGGCGGCGGCCCGGCTGCCGGACGCGGTCGAGCTGATGGCCGCCGCCACCGAGGCGGCCGCCGCGGACGCCGGGGCACCGGGCCTGCTCGCCGCCGTCGACCGCGTGTACGTCGCGCGCGGCACCTGGGACTGCCCCGACCCGGGCCGCCAGGTCGCCGACCGGTTCCGCGCCCGCGAGGCCCGCACGGTCGTCGCCGAGCTGGGCATCCTGCAGCAGAGCCTCATCACCCGCGCGTGCCTCGACGTCACCGCCGGCCGGGCAGGCGTCGTACTCGTCCTCGGCGCCGAGGCGGCCCACCGGGGGCGAGTCCGCCTCACCCCCGGCCGTCCCACCTCCCGCGCCCACGCCGCTTCGGGTCGCGCGGGCGGCGAAGCCGGACCACCAGGACGGGCCACAGTGACGCGCGGTCCGGGCGAGGCGGGCGGGGCGGAAGGCGACGCGGGGGCGGGCGGGCGGCCCGGGAGCGGTCCGGACGAGATCATCGCCCCTGACGCGGACATTCTGGCGCCGCTGGAGATCCGCCGCGGGCTGCACCTGCCAGTGCGGCAGTACGCGGTCCTCGAGTCGGCGCTGCGGGCGGCGAGCGGGCTCGGCCTTGCCGCGCATGCCGCCGAGGTCGCGGCGCTGTGGGCCGGGTTCTCCCGGGTGGCGGCCGGAAACGAGGACGCCTGGGCACGGGACCCGGTCACCCCGGCCGGCCTGGCGCCGTCGGAGCGCAACCCGATGATGGCCTGGCCGTACACGCGGTCGCACTGTTCCCGGGCCGGCGTGGACCAGGGGGCGGCGCTGCTGATCTGTTCCGCGGCCGCCGCTCGGCGCTTCGGCGTGCCGCCGGACCGGTGGGTCTTCCCGGTGACCGCCGCCGAGTCCAACGTCATGACGCCGCTGGCCGCCCGCCCCGACCTCGCCCGCTCGCCCGGTTTCCGTGCCGTGGGCGAACGCCTGGCCGCCGTCGCCGGCGTCGCCCCGGCCGACGCCGACTACCTGGACCTCTACAGCTGCTTCCCGGCGGCGGTCCGCGTCCAGGTCCGGGAGCTGGGCCTGACCGGACGCTCCGACCTGACCGTCACGGGCGGCATGACGTTCGCGGGTGGCCCGCTGAACAACTACGTCCTCCAGTCGACCGCGGCCATGGCGCGGGTGCTGCGCGCCGCCGAGCCGGGCGCCCACGGGCTCGTCACGTGCGTCTCCGGGATGGTCACCAAGCAGGCCGGCCTGCTGTGGAGCGCCAGCCCGCCGTCGACGGGTTTCCGCGCCGAGGACGTCTCGGTCGACGTCCGCGCCGCCGAGACGACGCTCCCCCTCGTCGACGAGCCGCCGGATGGCACCGGCGCCGGCGTGGTCGCCGGGTTCACCGTCGCCTGCGAGCAGGGCGCCCCGGTTCAGGCCCTCGCCGTCGTGACCCTCGGCGGCGCCACTCCAGCCCGCGCCGAGGGGGACGGAGCAGGAGGCGACGGAGATGAGGGTGGCACCGGAGGTGACGGCGCTGGCCACGGTCACGCCATCCGCACGGTCGCGGCCAGTGCCGACCCCGACGTCATCGCCGCGATGACCCGTGAGGAATGGGTCGGGCGCCCCGTCACCGTCCGCGCCGGCACCCTGCTGCCCTGACGCGCCCCGCCGGCCCGACAGCCGGTGCCGTCGGTCGTGGGGCCCCGCCGGCCCGTCCGGTCGGTGGACCGATGACACTGGCCACCGTGACGTCAGGCGAAAATCCCGTGATCAGTACCGCTACGGTAGCGGCGGTGGAGGCCGAGGTGGCACGGGCGCACCGCAAGCACGGGGAGCGGTCGATCCTGAACCCGGCGATGCCGGACGCGGTGCGGCTGCCCGTGCTGGTCGAGGAGGTCGGCGAGGTCGCCCGGGCCATGCTGGAGGGCGCCGACCCCCGCCACCTGCGCGACGAGCTGATCCAGGTCGCCGCCGTCGCCCTCACCTGGGTGGAGGCGCTACGCGACCGCACGGATCAGGCGCCTTTGTTCGACCCCGGTCAGGCAGTCACGGAGTCTGACGCGGTCGGGTGACTCGCGCCCGGTCTCACCCGGGAAAGCTCACCCAGGAGGGCCAGTCCGACCAGGATCATTGATCACCGGGCTGGCTGACAGCAAGATCACCGGGATGGGCTGGTTTCCGGTCCGCCTCAGATCCGAGGGTCGCCGAGGTCGCGGTGGCCGCCGCGCTCCCCCTCCGTACCTTGCCCCTACCCGACGTCGGTCGTGGGCGGGGCGTTGAGGTAGGTGATGACGGCGCGGACGCGGCGGTTCTCGTCGGCGGCGGGCAGCAGGCCCAGCCGGGTGAAGATGCTCGCGACGTGCGTCTCGACGGTGCGCAGGCTGACGACGAGCCGGGCCGCGATCGCGGTGTTGGACAGTCCCTGCGCCATCAGGCTGAGGACCTCGCGCTCGCGGTCGCTGAGGGTGGCGACGGTGCCGACCGGCGACCGGCGCTGGACGAGGGCGCGGATCACGACCGGGTCGACGACCGACCCGCCCGCCGCGACCCGGCGGACCGCGGCGAGGAAGTCGTCGATCTCGATCACGCGGTCCTTGAGCAGATAGCCGAGCCCGCCCGCGCCGTCGCTGAAAAGGTCGAGCGCGCCACCGACCTGCACGTGCTGGCTCAGCAGCAGGACCGCCGTCCCGGGATGCGTGGCCCGGATCGCGCGGGCCGCGCGCAGCCCCTCGTCGGTGAACGTCGGCGGCATGCGGATGTCGACGATGGCCAGGTCGGGCGCCTCACGGGCGACGTGGTCAAGCAGGCTGTCTGGCTCACCGACGACTCCGGTGACGGTGATCTGGTCGTCGGCAAGGATGCGCAGCACGCCCTCGCGCAGCAGCACCGCGTCGTCCGCGACCACCACCCGCGGGCCCCGATCGCCGCCGAGGTCGCCACCGTCGTCCGCTATCCGCATGGCAGCTCCGCCCGTAGCTCCGTCGGTCCACCAAGCGGGCTGGCAACGACGAGCTGGCCGCCGCAGGCCTCGACCCGGTCCGCGAGTCCACGCAGCCCGCTGCCAGCGGCGGGGCCTGCGCCCGCGCCGGCAGCGGGGTGCGCCGCGACGGGGGCGCTCGCGCTGGCGGCGAGCGCTCCGGGGGCATCCGAAGCGATCACGGCGCCGCCCGGGCCGCCGTCGACGACGGTGACGGTCAACGACGACTCCCGGCAGGAGGCGCTGACGGTCACCCAGGCGCCGGCGGCGTGCTTGGCGGCGTTGGCGAGGCCTTCCGCGACGACGAACCAGCCCGTCGCCTCGGTCGACGGGCCGTGCCGGTGCGCGGGCAGGTCGAGCAGCCGGACGTCCGCGGGCGCGCGGTCGACGAGCTCGCGCAGCGCCGGGCCGAGGCCTTCGGAGGCCAGCGCCGCCGGCAGCAGCCCCGCAGCCAGCGTTCGCAGGTCGTCGACGGCGGCGCGCAGTTCGTCGACGGCCAGGTCGAGCAGCGGGAGGGTCGCCGGGTCGAGCGCGCCGCCGAGGCGGCGCTGCTCGGAACGCAGCCGCAACGCCAGTGCGACAAGGCGCTGCTGGGCGCCGTCATGCAGGTTGCGCTCGATCCTGCGGCGCTCGGCGTCGGCCGCCGCCACGATCCGGCCTCGGGACGCCTCGACGGCGGCCAGCTGAACCCGCAGCTCGGCCTGCAGGCGGGCGTACTCGAGCGGCATCGCCGCCGCCGCGAGCACCGCGTCGAGCAGGTCCCACTCATGCGGCGGCAGCGGCCGGTGCACCAGCACTCCAAGCTCGCCGCCACCGCCACCGCCGCTATCGGTGTCGTCGGCGGCCCGGCCCGAGCCGTCCCCGCCAACACCGATCCGGCTGCCAAGCCGCCGGACCGCCCGGATGCCGCTGCGCGCGCCGCCCGTCGCCACCTCATCCGGTCCGGCCGTGGAAGTGGGGCCAGCCGCGTCGATGGGCAGGGCGGCGGGCGCGCCGGCCGCGTCGACCAGGCGGCCGTCGGCAAGCGTGAACAGCAGGGCCAGCTCGGGGTCGCGCAGCGCCGCGGCGAGCACGCCGCGCAGTTCGCCGGGCGCGGCGGGCGCCGTCCCCAGCCGGTCGGCGTAGGCGCGGACCCGGGCGACCGCGTCGAACCGGCGCCGGTCGAACCAGCGGTCGATCGTCGCCTGGACGGTACGCCGGGCCGGGCTGACCAACGCGGCGGCGGCAAGGGTGGCGCCGACGATCGCGACGCTGCGCCCGTGCGCGAGGCCGGCCGTCAGCATGCCGAAGCCGGCGGCGCATCCCGCGTAGGTGGCGGCGGCGAGCACGGTCAACGTGCCGTAGACCAGGGTGCGGTTGATCAGTCGGTCGATGCTCCACAGCTGGTAGCGCTCGATCGCGAGGAGCATCGCGGCGACGACGGCCAGCGTGCCGGCCAGGTTGAGGCCGACGCGGGGGGTGACGAGATCGCCGGCCAGGTTCAGGACGACACCGGCGACGCCGCCGAACAGCTGCCACTTCACCTGCTGACGCGTGACCGGTTCGGCGTGGCGCAGCCGGCTGACGAGGCTTGCGAGCCCCGCCGCGAGCCCGGCCAGTGCGGCGACGATCACCACGCCGAGGGCGCCCACCACGATGGCCGGCAGCACGCCGGGCGGGGTCGGGGCGTCCGGCAGCGTCCGCGGCCCGCGGAACGGCCAGCTCAGCACCGCGACGACGACGACCGCCGCGCCTCCGACGGCGGCCGTCAGCTGCGCGGCACGCCATCTCCGGCCAGGCGGGGGGCGGCCGTCCGGGAACCACAGCAAGATCAGTGGTGCGAGCACGGGTGCCGGCAGCCGGGACCAGAGGGTCAGCCAGGAGGCGACCGGGCCGCCTGTTCCCGTTCCAGGGCCGGTCACGTAGACGTGGTCGGCCCACACGATGGCCGCGACGAAGACCGCCCTGGAGACCCCGGCCACCGCGAAGATCCAGGCCAGGCGGTTGCCGGGTTCCCGGTACAGGATGGCGGTGCCCAGCAGCGGCAGCATCACCGCCAGCACCACCGAGAACCCCGGATCGCCGCTGACGAACCGCCCCCAGGTCAGGCCGTCGCGCACCGCGACGACGAGCGCCACCGCCGTCACGCCGACGGACCCCGCCGCCAGCAGCCACGACACCCAGGTCCGCCACGACCAGCCGGGGACCAAGGACGAGCCTCTTCGCGACGACGAGCCGAGGGCGGCGGACGAGCCGAGGGCCGAAGGCGAGCCGACGCGCGATGACGAGCCGGCCAGCACGGTCGAGCCGAGGCCCGGAGGCGAGCCGGCCGGCGACGACGAACCGGGGCCCGACGAGGAGCCGGTTCCCCCAAGCGAGTCGAGGCGCGACGACGAGTCCGCCCGCCGCGACCTTGACGGCCACGACCAGGCCGTCGGCCCCGCGCGGCCGGGGGTTACGGGGCCACCGGCGCCGAGCGGGGCGACGGCGGCGCGCGCCGATGCCCGCTCCGGCACCTGGTCATGGGCACGCCTGGGCGACGGGCCTTCCTCGGTCACCTGCCCATGGTCACCCACGGGGTCGCGGCTTCGCCTCCGTGGCAGCACGGAGCGGGCAGTCCCGCGCGGCCACGGGCGCCGACGACCCGGGTGGCGACGGACAGTTCACGGCGACAACAACCCGGTCCCACCGGGACCCGACGGCCGCTTCCGGGCGTCGCCGTCGGTCCTCTCGTCACAGGAGGTTTCCATGACCGCCATCCTTCCGCTGCTCGGCGGCCTGCTGCTCGGTCGGTTCGCCGCCATCCGCGTCGCGGTCGGCATCCAGATCGCGCTGTACGCCGTGGCCGCCGCGTCCCTCATACTGACCGCGCCGGACCACGGCGGCAGCTACACCGATGGTGTCCTGCTCAGCCTGGTGCTCGCGCCCCTGTCCGCGCTGACCTTCTTCCTCGGTCGGCTCTGGCGCAAGCGCGCCCAGCGCACCCAGAACGCCTAGCGCTGGGCACGCTGCGATGAGGCGCCGGCGCGCGACGTTGATCGGGGCCTTCGACCGCCGGCCTCGGGCCCGAGGTCGACACCAACCCCGCAGCGTCGACGAACAGTCCTGGCCTGGCCCGCCACCGCCCGACGTGCCAGGCCAGGGCTGGCGCCCGCCGCCGGCGGATGAGAAACCGGCGTCCGCGATCCGTCGGCTGCCACCTCGGCGCGGTCCATGGGCCGGGCCGTACCGTCGGACGGGTGGACGCGACGACTTCCCGCCCCGATGCGGATCAGATCTCGGCGACGGCCGGCGCCGGCAGTGGCGGTGGGGCCGTCGGCGCGATCGTCGTGCCGGCTCGGTTCAACGGGCCGCCCGGGAGCGCGAACGGCGGATGGATCTCCGGAACCCTCGCCGGGTACCTCGACGATGCGGGCACGGACACCGCACCCGGCCGGGTGGCAGAGGCGGTGCTGCGTGCGCCGACCCCGCTGGAGGTGCCGCTGGCGGTCGAACCGGCGGACGACGGTGGGGTGCGTCTTGTCCGGGGCGGGACGGTCCTCGTCGAGGCGCACGCGGCGGAGTCCACCGATCTCGGCGACTCGCCGCCGTTTATCGAGCTCGACGAGGCCGAGCGCGCCGCGGCCGCCCTTTTCGCGACGTCGACGCATCCCTTCCCGGGATGCTTCGGCTGCGGGACGGGACGGCCTGTCGGCGACGGCCTGCGGATCCTCCCCGGCCAGGTCGCCGGCGGGCCGCCCGGCCTCGTCGCCACGGCCTGGACCGTCGACCACTCCCTCGCCGAGGCGGACGGAACGGTCGGCCGGCACCTGCTCTGGTCGGCGCTGGACTGCCCGTCGTTCTGGGCGCACCAGGCGACGATGCCCACCGACGGCCTGGCCGCCCTGCTGGCCCGGCAGGCCGTCTCCGCCACCGGCACGGTCACGCCCGGCGAGACCTACGTCGTCGTCGCCCGCGCCGACGCCGCCGACGGCCGCAAACTGCGCGCCTCCTCCGCCCTGTACACCGCCGACGGCCGCCTGCTTGCCTCCTCGACCTCCCTGTGGATCCGCATCCAGTCCGTTCCCCGGCCGTGAACCGGCGCGGCCGAGGCTGGGCATCCAGGTGGGCGGTGCGCCGCGGGTGGGGTCAGTCGACTGCCGGTCGGGCCATGTCCTGGTAGATGTCGGGGATGCCGTCGTGGTCGCGGTCGGCCGTTTCGGCTTCCTCAAGCCGGCGGAAGACACGATTGCGCAGACCTAGCGCCACAGCGGCCAGCAGGGCGGCGAGCAGCGAACTGGCCAGGACCGCGATCTTGACGTGGTCGTCGCGCGCGCTGCCGACGCCGAAGGCGAGCTCGCCGACAAGCAGGGAGACGGTGAATCCGATACCGGCCAGGACCGCCAGCCCGAGGACGTCGACCCAGGCCAGCCCGTCGCCGAGGGTGGCACGGGTGAAGCGGGCTACCAGCCAGGTGGCGGCCATGATCCCCAGCGGCTTGCCGACGACGAGACCGACCACGACACCGAGGGCGGCGCGGTCGGTCAGGGCGTCGGTCAGTCCACTCAGGCCGCCGAGGGTGACGCCGGCGGAGAGGAACGCGAAGACCGGCACCGCCACCCCCGCCGACAGGGGCCGCCAGCGGTGCTCGAAATGCTCGGCCAGCCCCGGTCCCGCGTCCGGCCCGCCGGTACGGGTGCTGCGCCGCACCGGCACCGCGAATCCCAGGAGCACGCCCGCGACGGTGGCGTGCACGCCGGAGGCGTGGACCAGCGCCCAGGTGGCGGCGGCCAGGGGCAGCAGGAGCCACCACGAGCGCACCCGGCGCTGCACCAGCAGGGTGAATACCGCCAGCGGCACCAGCGCGCCCAGCAGCGGGAGGACCAAGAGGTGGCGGGTGTAGACGACAGCGATGATGACGATGGCGAGCAGGTCGTCAACCACGGCGAGCGTGAGCAGGAAGGTCCGTAGCGCGGACGGCAGGTGCCGGCCGATGACTGCCAGCACCGCCAGCGCGAAGGCGATGTCCGTGGCCGTCGGGATCGCCCAGCCGCGTCCGGCGTCACCACCGAGGTTGACCAGCGTGTACAGGACAGCCGGGACGACGACGCCGCCGACGGCCGCGAGGACGGGGACCACGGCCCGCCGCGGGTCGCGGAGGTCTCCGGCGATGAACTCGCGTTTGAGCTCCAGCCCGGCGACGAAGAAGAAGATCGCCAGCAGGCCGTCGGCGGCCCACTGGGCCAGGGTCAGGTTCAGGTGCGCCCAGGAGGGGCCGAGCTGGTAGGACAGCATCGACCGGTAGGAGTGCGACCACGGCGAGTTCGCCCATACGAGAGCCAGTACCGTGGCGGCGAGCAGCAGGCCGCCGCCGATGGTCTCCCTGCGCAGGATCGCGGCGATCCGGCGGGTCTCCGGCCACGACCTGCGGTCGAACAGGCCGAACCGGCGAGGCGGGGTCTGGCTCACGGCGGTGCTCCTAGCCAAGGGGTCGAGTCAGACGCTGCCGACCAGACTTCCCGGCACACCAGACCCACCGTAGCCGGGCCAACGAGCGCGGAGCCCGTCGAGCGGCCGGCGGTGCCCGGATCAGGCTGGCGACCCCCGGGGAAATGTGCCTATGATCTTGGCCATGAACGCCTTGCGCCGGATGCTGTTCGGCGCGGGTCAGCTACCCGCGGATCTGCGCGCCACGCTGGAAGCAGAAGGCCTTGTCCTCCTGGAGGAGGGTCTCACCGGCTCGATCACCTACCGCAACTATCGGGCGCCCGGTCAGCGTTCCAGCTGGCGCAAGGAGGCGGTCTCCGGCGCGATCGCGGTGAGCGCCGGGCGCCTCGTGGTCTGGGCCGGGCGCGGCAAGCACATCGACGTGCCGCTCGCCAGCCCCTTCCTGACCGCGATCGACATCGGCGTCGAGCCCCCGGACCGGGTGCGATTCGCCTACGACGCCGGGAAGTTCAACCCCACCAGGTCTGGCACCGTGGAGGTACGCCTGCGGACCCCGCGGGCCACCCACGTGGCCGAGCTGCTCACACCCCCAGGCTGAACCGGCCGAGCTCACGGACAGCCCGCGGGCGAGCCGTCCGGGCGGACGCGTGGATGTACGCGCCCACCCGGCGGCAGCGGTGGACCCGGCCGAGGAGGACCCGGCGCTGGTTGGTCGCCGGTTTTCAGTCGAGGACGGCGACGACCGTGCCGGCGCCGACCGTTCGGCCGCCCTCGCGGATCGCGAAGCCGAGCCCGTTCTCCAGCGGTACCGGCTTGCCGAGCCGCACCGTCATCTCGGCGGTGTCTCCTGGCAGCGCGACGCCGACCTCACCCAGGTCGACCTCGCCGACCACGTCCGTGGTCCGCAGGTAGAACTGCGGGCGGTAGCCGGACGCGATGCCGGTGCGCCGGCCACCGGCGCCCGGCGCGAGCAGGTGGACCCGGGCGGCGAACCGCTGGTGCACCGTCACGCTCCCCGGCGCCGCGAGGACGTTGCCCCGTCGCAGCTGCGTACGGTGCACGCCGCGCAGCAGCAGCGCGACGTTGTCACCGGCGAGGGCGGACTCCATCGGCTTGCCGAACGTCTCCAGCCCGGTGACCACCGTCGCCAGCCGCGTGCCGAGGCCGCACACGTCAGCCCGGTCGCCCACGCGGACGGCGCCACGCTCGATCGCCCCGGTCACCACCGTTCCACGACCGGTGATGGTCAGGACGTTCTCCACCGGAAGCAGGAACGGCGCCGTGGTGTAACGGTCAGGAACCGGGACGTACTTGTCGACGGCGTCCAGCAGTGCCTGGATCGAGGCCGTCCACGCCGGGTCGCCCGCCAGGGCGCGCAGCCCGGAGACGCGGACCACCGGCACCTCGTCGCCCGGGTAGCCGTGCCCCGCCAGCAACTCGCGGATTTCCAGCTCCACCAGGTCCGTGATCTCCGGGTCCGCGGCATCCGCCTTGTTCAGCGCGACCACGACGTGCCGGACCCCGACTTGCCGGGCCAGCAGCACGTGCTCGGCCGTCTGCGGCATCACGCCGTCCTGGGCCGACACCACCAGGATCGCGCCGTCGAGCTGAGCCGCACCCGTGATCATGTTCTTCACGTAGTCGGCGTGGCCCGGCATGTCCACGTGGGCGTAGTGCCGACTGGCGGTCTCGTACTCGACGTGCGCGATGTTGATGGTGATGCCGCGGGCGATCTCCTCGGGGGCGCGGTCGATCCGGTCGAACGGGACGAACGAGCCGGAGCCGGTGTCGGCGAGAACCTTGGTGATCGCGGCGGTCAGCGTCGTCTTCCCGTGGTCGACGTGACCCATCGTGCCGATGTTGAGATGCGGTTTGGTGCGGACGTAGGCCTGCTTGGCCATTGTTCTTCCTCGGTGCTCGAAGCCGCGAGCCCCTGGGCCTACCGACCCTTCCCTGCGGGGCTCCGGACGATCCGGGAAGAGTCAGCGTCGCGCGCCGCCGGGCAGCGCGTCGGCGGCCAGCGCCGAGAAGGGCAGCACGACAGCACCCGCGACCAGGGCGGGCGACGAGGCGTCGTGCCGGAACATGGCTCTCATGGTGGCCGGCCGAGGAAGGGCTGGCGAATGCTTTTCCGCGCCGCACCGCACCGCACCGTCCGCCGCCGCGCCGTTCCCGGACGGGCGCTTCACCGGCGCGGTAAGACGGACCACGGGCCCGACGACGGTTGACCAGGCGACCAACCAGTACCCCGTCACCTTGCCTTCGGCGACCACCGACACCACAGAGCCGGGTCAGGAGGCTGGCGCCAGCGCCGAGCCAGCCGGCAGTCGTCAGCGGTGGTCGCCCGGATCGCGCCGTCACTAGTGATCAGAACCGGCCTGGGCTGGCCACACGGGGCGACGAAAATCGCTGGTGGCCGGCTGGGCGGAACCAGTGGGTGATCTGGTGGAGTTGTGGGAGCCAGAGCGAGGAAACGAAATTACTCAAGTCCAGGCCAGCAGATCTGCGTGACGTCGGTCACGTGTGCGACCCGCCTGAACTGCCTGTCTCTCTCGGTCAACGGCGGCCGGCGACCCTCCTGATGGGGTTGCCGGCCGCCGTAGGCTGTCTCGGGGCCGAGGGGCCTTGGCCCTTCTCATGCCTCGGGCTGAGCGGGGCTCCTCCGGCGGGCAGGCAAGCTCTGCTTTGCGCCAGGGTTCTCGGCCGGGCAAGACCCGTCGGCGCCACTTTCACCGGTCGTGACGGATGTGGGTCTTGCGCGGTCGGGGTTCCTGGGGCAACCCTCCGGGTGCCTGCTCGCCGGAGGAGACACTCGGACTCCCGCCGTCCCTCCCCTCCTTTGGTGACTGGTCGGGGGCACGGGGGCAGCGCCCCCGCTTCCACATGGGAACTGCTCGCGCCCCGCGTGGGCCTCGTCCAGCGGATGCCGCGACGACATGATCGAAATTGCGCGGCCAACGCCGACACGGCTCGGGGTCATCAAAATGGTTTGGCTCCAGCAGGCGAGGGGGCCAACAATGGCCGGGTGACCAGGAGTGTCGCGGTTCGACCTGCGACAGCGGCAGACGTTGTCGCGCTCGGTAGGTTGAACGCCGTCGTACAAGAACTACATGCCCGCACTCATCCAACCGAATTTTGTGCGCCTGACGCTACCGCCGCCGCCTCGTTCTTCCGCGAGAAGTTGGACCAGCCGAACGTGTTGGTGCTGCTCGCCGAAGAAGGCGGCCGGACGGTTGGCTATCTTTACGCCGAAGAACAACATCGAGAAGCGAACCTCTTCAGACCGCGATCGAGCGTCCTGGAGATCCACCAAATCTGCACACGTTCCGACAGGCGTAGAGGGGGCGTCGGCCGCGCTCTAATGACCGCCGCCGAGCAGCATGCGGTCAGCTGGGGGCTGGACGGTTTACGCCTAAGTACCGGGAGCTTCAACACGGACGCGCAACAATTCTTCGCCAGCCTTGGGTATGTACCGTACAGCATACGGCTCATGCGGCGTCTCTGAACTCTCGCTCATCCGGGGCTTGGATGAGCGTCGTGGACGGGGAGACTCTGGGATTCGGGTACTGCGCGACAAGGCGCCAGGCCGACGGCGGTGGGTTGCGACGCGCCGCCGCTCCGCCACGTGCGGGCGGGGTGGCGGCCCGACGCGCCCGGGGTGCCGAGCGAAGCGAGGCGGGGCCCCGGGGCGTGGCGGGGCTGACGGGACCCGCCCGCGCGTGGCGTGTGCGGCGCGCGCCCCGAAGGGACGCCTTGAAACCGTGTAGAAATTCTGCGCCAGCGATCTTCGCTCAGATCTTCGCCCAGATTCGCCCGCGCTGCCAGGAGGAACGGCCACGCGGAGATCGACACTGACGACCTCCGCGTCCCCTGACGGCTCGGGAGTGCCGTCGCAGACCGACGCGCCTACCCGGCCGACACGGCGCCCCAAGACCGACGTCGAAGGGCAACCGCTCCGGCGGGAGGACGGGCCCTGGGATTAGGAGGAGCCGGCGCGACGTCTACGGACGTCTGTGGACGTCCATGCAGTTTGGCCTGCCAGCGCGCCGAGTCCACAGACGTCCACGGCCGTCCAGGGGCGTCCCCCGGCTCGGATACACGGTTGGGTGCAGTGCCCCGGCTGTACCCGGCTGCTTCGGCTCGGCGTTCGTCCGGTCGCGGCGGCCAGCGCCTTGGCACCGCAACCTTATGTTCCGTAGTCCTCGGAACCCCGTCCGGGCTATCGACAAGGGTTTACTGGCGGACCGGGGTACCCGACATTTATGCGTCTTCGGTGCGACGATCCCCCGAATTGCAGTCGAGCGCTGGGAGCTGCGAGCTTGCTCGAACAGCACATTCGAGTGCAGCAGAAGTGATCGAGTCACTACGGCTACCCGACAGCCAAGAAACGGCGTAGATCTACGGCACGAATCGGAACAAAAAGTACAACTTACGCTAAATCGGCAAATCAATCTTGTAGAATTTTGCAATGGTGGTAGACGCCCCGTACGGATCGCGGGACTATCAGCGGTAGTCCGGCGCAATCGGAGGCTTCTGTGGGCTGCCTGCTTGATCGACTTCCTTTCGACTACTCTTATCCAGAGGCTCGCGAGCTCCGGGACCTACTAGCGGGTCTTTATTATAGAGACTCAGACGTATTTGCACTGACAGACGCTATTGGGTTACCTCGCCGCTCAGTGCATTTTGGTCAAAATTCGGACGAAACATGGCATCAGCTTCTCATTGATACGAGATCTCGCGGTACGCTGGAAATGCTGATGGGCCTTGTGTTGCAGGATGAGAAAGTCGTCTCGCACCACGCGAGGATCGAAGAACTACTCCGCGATAGCCCTGTGACATCGGTGCCAGAGACAATCGATGCGCCCATCGAGGATACCGATGTCATATCTCCCGATGTCCTAGAACTCGTTGAGAGGCAAACGGGCGACCGCTCGACGCTAATAGATATTTCGCTTCTCCGGGGCGCGTTGCGTGTATCGCCGGCCGTTGTGCGCTTGGTCGTTCACTTTGGCCGCGTTCCTTACACCGCGACTGGTGTCTGCATCTCACGTAACACTATTTTGACAAACCATCACGTTATCTACGACTGGGATAACGGAGAACGGCGCTTGACGTCAGGAGTTGCTTGGTTGGGCTATGAGACATCTTCGGGAGGTCTTGTTCGGGATCCGATAAAACTGAATTTGACCCCCGAGAGTGCGATCGGTGACAGGGCGCTTGACTGGTGTGTCATAAGCACTCACGCGCCGATTCCTGAGACGTTCGGTTACCTTCGGCTGCCCACAGATTCGGAACTTGAGGTCGGAGATGCGGTATCAATTATTCAGCATCCAAATGGTCGGCCAAAACAGATCTCCCTGCAGCACAATGCAGTCGTATCAATTGCGGGTAGCACGGTCAGCTATTTTACAGATACTGAGGAAGGTTCTTCTGGCAGCCCGGTCTTCGACGAGCAGTGGCGGGTTGTGGCACTCCACAAAGGGTCCGGTAATGAGCGGATTGGAAGTGCAAGAAAGATTGTAAATCGTGGCACACTGATAGGTGCAGTCATCCGTGGGCTGGGGAATGCCCAAGTCCCGTTTGAGACGATGCGATGAACTCCAGAAATCGGATCCTAGATGAACCTCGCCTAACGTTCGACGATGAGCGAGTCCGGATTCTAGAGGATCTGCTGGGGCAGGCATACCAAACTAGTGGTGCAGTCCGACGACTGGCAGAGGAGGTGTCTGGTTTCCCAACAGAGAAAGTTGTCTGGGATGCGGCTGCACAGAATTTGTGGCGTGATGTTCTGCGGAACGCCGCCGCAGCCGGAGTACTGCGATCTTTGGTAGGGCGCGTTGTGGACGACGCACAGGTAGCTGGATTTCGCCAAAAAATCATCGACATTGTATCGAGGTTGGACCAGACCATCAGCGATAGTCGTGATCAAGAAAAAGCGGGCACGGTCGCAGGCAAAGCGAACGAATCGCAACTAGGCGAGGTAATTCAATTTCGCCCACGCCGCGAGGGCGTGCGTTCGCCCGGCCAGAACCCTCCGGACCTCTGGCACAACTTTTTTGATGTATTGCTCGGTACCTCTTTCGACAGCCGAGATCCCGCCACCTTCGCCGCTGACACCATGGCTCTTAGAATGATGCTCTTGGGTGCTCACCCACGTGCCCCAGTGCAGCCTGACAGAATTGCGGAGATTGTCGACGAGCTTCGTCGATGCCTACAGAATGCCGTTACCGCTGGCACTAATGCCTCGGAGCTAGCCCGCTGCGCCGACTCCTGTGAACAATTTCGTGGCTGGCTAGTCGGAATTACTAATCAGCGTAGATCGATAACCTGACTAGATGGCCGCGGCAGCTCGATGGTCGGAGCGCGACCCGTCCAGAGACGCCGCGCTGGAGATCCTTGGGGAATTTGAAACAGTATCGCGCAGGGTCGTACTTCTCTCACACAAAGAGATCGGCGGACTCGAGTCTAAGCTCGACGAACTAATTTCTATTTTGAAAGAAATAGAAGGCGACATGCAAGATGTTGCCGTCAGGAATGCGCTGCGGAAGATGAGAAGAGAGTTTATTGGTGCCGCTGGCGCTTTGTTTGAATTTCAGCTCGGCATTGGTAAGAGTGGGACGCCGAATCAGCGTGCCCAGGCCGCTAAACAGCGGAAGGGATTGTGGATTGACTATCAGAAAGCCTTAGAGGAACTCAATGAATATCTTGAGCGGGTTACAAGGTAACTGCACTCGTCAGCCACCTGCCATATTTCCCCGCCTCTGCAGCATCATTCCCTGGTGAAATGGGCTCGAACCACGACCGGGGGATTATGAGATTGCTAGATACTCCGCTGTATTCGTCCACCGACGTCCGCCGGTCCTGGTCCTGAGCCGTCTGGATTCCACGGACGTCCGTGGTCGTCCGCTGCTGTCGGCCGGCTTGGCTGCCAACCTGGCTGCCACGGACCGGCAACCTGACCTCGGCACCGCGCGGGCCGAGCGTCGAACGCTGACCCTTACACACGCGACCGCCGAGTGCGATCTTCGTTGGTAGGCCGACCCGTACTGCAGGCGCGTCAACGCCGAGGAACGAAGCGGCGCGACAGCATCTAGGCAGTCGACCTCCCGATCACAAGATCGGCCCGCGTCGTCCACAGACGTCCACAGACGTCCACAGACGTCCACAAGCGTCCATAGGTCCTGCTCACGGCTCCGCCCGCGTCCATCATCGTCCGCTGATGTCGGCCAGTGTCCGCGGGCTTGGCTGTACGGATAGCTCTACTGCCACGGCCGAGGGCCACGGAGAGTCGATGCAGACCACTAAGTGTCCTCCAAGGAACATGTATGGTCGGACTGTCGTCCTAATCGGGGCTATCGCGACAAATTTTTTAAAGTGGGTGTTGTGGCAGAACTAGAGCTAGTTTCAGGCGGGCTTCCGCGCTTCGTTCGCGACTATCTTTATGTCGATGTTTCGCGCACTCGTTCTCTGCTCGCTCAGATCGACGAGGGCGTAATCGAAAAAAGAACGACCGAGACCACCGAAGGACAAAGACGCGAGGGTCGGGCGGGTGTTACACGCGCTAACTACCTTGGGAAGAACTCGGAATCTGTGGTGCGCGAGGAGTACGAGCGAGCGTTCCATGATTCGCTATTCGGTCACTTCGAGGAGTTGGCCGAGTCCTGTGGACTTCTCGTCGATATCTCCGAGCAGATGCAGTCAGAGGATGCGGCGTCGGTTAGTGGCGAAATTCCAGCCGGGACGCTCGTGCGCATAACAGGTCCAACCTGCCTGTTCGACTCGGGTTACCTTCGGTCCAGCTTCAAAAATATCATAAATGTCGCCCGAGGTCTAAGTTCACTCGGTGGTGGCGACGCTCCCGTGGTCCGGACCGGGCAGAATAAGGGCCAGCGTCCGAGGCAGAACGGACTAGGTCGCGCACGTGGCGGTATTGAGCCAGACGAGCGAGACGCAATGGTTTCCAAGATGCTTGACGGCATGGAGCCATCAAGCATTGGCTCTCTCGCGGAAGTAGTTGAGGGCCTGTTCCCGGACGGCATCTGGGCAATTCAACGCCTCGGTCCCGATCGCGATGTGCTGATCTCCGCACGCTGCTCGGCGACGTCGGAGTATCTAGAGAAGGACCGCAATGCGCTCTTCTCGCGCTACGGAGTCGGCTACTCACAGTGGACAATGGTTGGGCTAGTCGGAAGCCGCGACTCATTGGTACCCGAGACTGATCTGACGATAACCGATACCAACGGTGTTCTCGACCGCGCCAAGATAGTTGATGTTATCCTTGGATTGATGGCACTAATCGGAGCGACTGGATTCGCCGAAGCTCCTCAGGGTAACAATTTTGCTGTCACGCCACTCGGCATTTATAGAATTGTGACGCCTTGGGCGCCGAGTGCTGCCAGGAAGCCATCTTAAGCGCTAAATCGCGATCAACCGGCTGTGAAATCGAGCAGCACGGACCGCCATCGGAAATCTCTGCGAAATATTCGTCGGGTGGCGACGTCGTGTGAATACTGACGATCAGGGCGAAGCAGCAAATGGCGAGAGGGACCGAACTCTAACCCCTGTCTTGCAAAGTCGGTCCGGGTCGTCCAGGGGCGTCGGTGGTCGTCTGCGGCTTCTGCTTGGGTTCTAAATCGATTCCACTGGCGTCCACCGTCGTCCATGTCAGTCCGCCAGCTGGGCTACACGGTTGGTTACAGGGGCGTCGCGCAACCAAGGCGGAATGACGCAGAGTACGTGACCTCAGTGACCAGGAAATTGTGAATCTTCGGTGCGTCGTCTGCCGACATCCACAGACGTCCGCCGCCGCTGGTTGCGAACACGGCTTCGTATACCCGCCGGGATCCCGGCAGTGCAAGATCCGCCAGCGCTACTTGATCTTTCAATCGCTCGTGCGGATCTTGCACGATCGGGGTCCGGGTGGTAACCCTACGGCGCCGTTCTTACGAGCCCGCAATTGGTGGATATTGTGGAAATTGGACCGCATGCCGAGCCTTTTATAAACGTCGGCGGGCTCGCGTTCGGAGATTCGTATCGCCAAATCCTCAAAATATACGAAAGTATTTGTCCTGCAACGTACTCTCTCGTTCTCGATATACGGTTTAAGAACAGCCCACGTCTGCGTTACGCCCGTGCCGTAGGAGCCAATCACGAGATCCCCATCGATGATCTTGTGTGCGACCAGTTTCCCCAGATCATCATAGAATATGCCAACAAGCTGAATATACTGGACAATGTCAGGCGGCAGCGCCAATATTCCGCTAGCCGGATCATGCTCCAGGCTGAGCCTCCCGTAAATGTAGAGGCGTGCTTCGGTAAACTCGGGTTGGCGGGTCTCCCGGAATGCTTCGACGATGATCGGTATTATGTTGGCGCCGTGAGAAAATCGAGATCGCTGCCTGGCGGTCAAAACTGACGCCAGGAGCGCCGCCAATGAAATGACGACGGCGGCGAAATTTAAAAGAGCACTCACTTGGCGACATCCAGCTCATGGGTGACGATAGGTCCGAAGGAAGTAGAGCACTCGGAAGCTACCAAGACGTGGGGGGTGATCTTACCGTCACCTTCGACCTTCTGAATCGCCACTGATGGTTACCCCCAATTTGATAGCAAGACGCGATCAACCTACCTGGAGGTTGTCGTGCGTTGGATGCGCCGGCCTCCTGCGACGCGCCGGCGAGCACGGCGCCCCAGGGCCGCGCGCAGCCGTCGCGCGACGCGGCGGAGGTCCCTTGACCCCAGATCTGGCAATCCGGGCAGTCAACGAACGGGCAAGTTCGACGGATGATCTTCTTCTCGCTAACCCCGCGTGGATCGTCGGCGGTGGCGATCTGTGCTGTGTGTCTGTGCTGGTCAGGTGGTGCGTGGGGAGGGTAGTGCGTTGCGGGAGACGGTGACGATTTCGCCGAGGTCGCGGATGGCGGGTAGGTCGGGCCAGCGTGCGTGCATCTCGCGCCACATCTGGCCTGCGTTCTGGATGACGGTGCGGCTGGGTCGGCCGTCGAGGACGGTGAGTGCGCGGGTGGCGGCGTCGGCGGCCTGTTCGGGCTCGGGGTTGGTTCGGCGTAGGTAGGCGCGGCAGAGGGTGTTGTAGCTGCCGCCGATCTGGACGTAGTGGCCGGGTCCGGCGGCGATCTCGGCGTCGAGGCCTGTGCGGGCGTGTTGTTCTGCGGTGTGGCCGTCGCCGAGGTGGCCGAGGGTTCCGGCGAGGAAGCCCTGTACGAAGGCTGGGCCGCCGGGGTTGGGTCCGGGCATGATGCCGCCGTGCCAGACGTGTTCCTGCATGTCGGCCAGGGCGGTGCGCGCGTCGTCGGGCCGTCCGGCCAGGGCTATGGCGCGGGCTTCGCAGCCGGCGAGGATCGGCCGGGTGAACGGGTGGGCGTCGGGTCGGGCGGCTGCGGCGATGTCAGCGGCCTGGGCGTACGCGCCGGTGAAGTAGGCGACTGAGGAGCGCATGGCGGCAACCGACCCGGCCAGCAGGGTGACGTCTGACCGGGTGGAGGTGTGCGTAGGTAGCAGGTCGCGCGCTTCGTCGGCGTGCTGGGTCGCGACGTGAAAGAACGACCGGGCCGAGCGGTCATCGGCCAGATCGAACGCGAGGGTGCCCAGATAGAACGCGAAGTTCCCGGCGAGGAGGGTCATCCGCCCGCGTACGCGGGGTGAGACCCGGCCGTCGAGGACGTCTTCGATGGTCTGCCACCTGGTTCCGACCGTCGCGGCAAGGGTGGCATGGGGTGTGTTGCGGTAGGTGTCCGCGACATGGTGGAGATCGGCTTCGTACTGGTCCAGGGTGAGCGGGTCGGGATCCGCACGTGCGATGCGATGCGAGAGTTCGGCTGCTGCGGGTCCCAGGGCCAGTAGGCGTAGGGCGTCTCGTCGGTCCGTCGGGCTCGCCTCCTCGACCTGGGTGGCGTGTCCATCGTCACGCGGTATCCAGGCGGGCACCATCCTGCGCTGGAGGGTGAAAGCCGCGTCACGCCCGGACGGCCGGTCGGAGGGCGAGAGCAAGACGTCGCTGTCGATGCCGAACATGGCTTCCAGGACGCGCCGGGCGACCGGATAGGGCCTGGCGACGGTGCCAGCAAGCCAGCGTTTCGCCTGACGGTCGGTAACGCCATACGTGTCGGCGCCGATGGCGGCGGCCGTGTCGGCGTAGTGGCGACAGAAATCCTCGACGGTCCAACGTCGCTGGACCAGCAGGTGCGCGAGGAGAGTGCGGGGTCGGGGCTGTGGGGGCATGACGTCCTTGGGTGTCCGGCGGCCTGTGCCGATCGTGGCCCGCCCACAGCGTGGTGTCACGACCTGGTAGCTGCGACCGCCTGGATGTCCCGGAGAAGTCCCTGAAAAGTCCCTATCCCGGTCCGGTGAGGGGCGCTGGCGATATCCCGATCATCGCCGCTTTCCGGAATCGACTCGTGACCGATCGTCGCGGTGATGGCGTCGATGCTCTGGGGGTGCCGGTGACGGTCATAAGAGTGGAACTGGACGGCGGCGAGCTGGGTCCGGTGCCGGTGGAACTGGGGCCGGTGCGGCTGCCTCGTCAGGGCGGGGTGCTGTTGGACGCCTATCCGTGGCCGGATTTCGTGCCTTCGGGCCGGTTCCCGGCGGATGGCGCGGCGCTGCGGCTGGCGGCGAGAGGTGCGGCGCGGGTGGTAGTGGCCTGTCCGCCGCTGGTGTCGCCTGCCTGTTCGGTGTTGGCGCTGGCCGTCGGCCGGCTCCTGGTCGAACAGCGGCTTGCGGTGGGGGCCGGGTCGGTGCCGGTGGCGTTGTGCGCGGTCCGGCCGCGGTGTGCCTGGGAGTCGGGCGGAGTGATCGTGCCGCACCCAGTCACGGTCCATGCCCGCAGTGGTGCCCAGTACCGAGTGGTCTGGGAGATCAGCGAGACGCCTGATGTTGCGGCCTGGCTGACGCGTCTGGGGCCGGTGGTCGGGTGGCCGGTGGCGGTGCCGGCCTGACCACTGGCACGGGTCGGCGGTGAGCCTCGTTAGCTCCGATGTACGGCGATGGACGCATGAGGCGCGGGTCTTTGGTCCTATGCCTTCGTTTTCCTATGTTTGCCTCGGCTACGCGCTGGGTAAGGTTGCTCTTGGCCACTGAGTTCGGTGTCTCCACACTGTTGGCTCAAACCACGTATGGACGGGTGTCGCCACTGAGGGAAGTCGGCCATGGGAGCGGACCGCGTGAGCGGTTCGGGTCTGGGGCTTCGGTGCCACCACCTTGGCGTCTGGTGTGACCTCCGCGTGCACGAGCGGTGGGTATCCCGGGCGCGCCCCGCTTCGGCGGGTGGCTTGCAGGTCCCGCCTGCGCCCGTTCTTCTTGCCATGCCTCGTGCCGGGCCGGTTCGCCGGCTGTGGCAGGGGTGGTGGGGTGCGCGGTCGGGCCTGCTTCCCGGGGTGGAGGCACGCTTCCCATGGCGCAGGAACGTCCGCCGGCGGCGGCTGGGTGTAGCCGGCCGGTCCGGCTCGCGGGCCGCTCAGACCACGTAGACCTCGCAACAGGCGATGTCCGCCGGGTGTCAGCGCCGCCGGTGGTGCATGTGCGGTGTAACAACCGGCGGGCGTCGGCCTGCCCGGACTGCTCGAAGCTCTACCAACGCGACGCGCGCCGCATCGTCGTACGCGGCCTGGACAGCGGCAGCGACGGGACCGGTAGCCGGTGCTCCGGCGTGGTTCGTGACCTTGACCGCTCCCTCGTTCGGGCCGGTGCATTCCCGCCGGGCTGGCAAGGGTGCCGAGGGTCGGGTGTGTCGGCAGCGCCGGGGAACATGCGAGCACGGCCGGGCGCTGTCCTGCCACCTGCGGCACAGCGCCGATGATCGTCGTCTTGGTGAGCCGCTGTGCCCGGCCTGTTTCGACTACGGCCGGGCTGTGGTCTGGAACGCGATGGTGCCGGCGCTGTGGAAGGCGACCCGTGACCGGCTCGAATCCGCGTGGCCTCGGCCGTCGGGCTGCCCGTCGCTGGACTGCGCCGTCAGGTGCGGGTCAGTTTCGTCAAGGTCGCCGAAATGCAACGTCGGGGCCTGGTCCATCTGCACGTCGTGATCCGGATCGACGGCCGCGACCCGTCCGGAGACCTGGTCGCCCCGCCGGAATGGGCGGGCGGGGATCTGGTCGCGGAGTGCCTGCGGGCGGTGCTGACGTCGGTATCGGTGGCCGCGCCGGACCCGGCGACGGTCGCGCTGCTCGACGCGTCGGGCGCTCTGCCAGCAGCGCCGTTGGCGGACGGGTGGGCGGTGCGCTGGGGTGATCAGGTTGATATCCGCCGGGTCCGGCTCGGGTCCGATACCGATGCGGTGAAGGTCGGGAACTACCTGGCGAAGTACCTCACGAAGTCCGTCACCGATTCCGGGGCGTTGGATGCGCCGGTGCGCTCGCTGCGCAAGCTAGCCCGCCTCGGGTTGCGCGATCACGCGCGGCGGCTCGTCGAGACCTGCTGGCGCCTGGGCGCGGATCGTGCGTTCACGGAAGCGCTCGACGCGGCGGCGGCCCGTCCAGCGGGGCGTACGTCGGGGCTGATCCGCTGGTCGCACAGCTGGGGCTTCGGTGGGCACTGGTTGTCGAAGTCACGGCGATACTCCACGACGTTCGGCGCGGTGCGCTCAGTACGATGCCGGTGGGCGAGGCTGCTGTCCGCCGCGCTGTCAGGCCGTCCCCTCGGCCAGGACGGCGATGACGGGCCGGTGGTGCTTGACGAGTTCGGCCGTCCCGACGGCGACCCCGGGACCCTGATCGTCGGGCAGTGGCGCTACACCGGACGCGGCCGTGATCCGGGTGGAGCTGAGGATGCGTCCGGGGCGGGGCCGTGACCAGGCGGCGCGGATCTGGACCGTTGGCCGGACAGATCGCGCTGCCCTTCGACGACCACGAAGAAACGAGCAGCACAGCGGACCTGGCGGGGCACGTGGCCGTCGAGAGGACGGGTACTGCAGGCTCCGCCTCGTCGTCCTTCCCTGCTGTGGCGGTCGAGGAGGACTGCGCGCGACCGGTGGGGGTGGGCGGGGTGGGACCGCCTCCCGGCAGGATCCGAAACGGGCCGTCAGTACGGTGCGAGCGGCGTAGCGGCGGCGGGGCTCGGTTCCGCGGAACCGGACGGCGTGCAGGTGACGGTTCCGACCTGGGTGCCTGCCTCGGCGCGGGCGGATTATGTGGCGGGCTGGCTGGCGGGGCGTCGGGCTGCGGTTGCGGCGGGGCCGTTGCCGGATGAAGTGGCGCGGATGTGGTCGCGATGATCGACGGTGTTAGTCGGCCGGTCCAAGCTGCGGATGCGGCCTGACAACCACGCGGTCCTCCACCGATGCCTGCTGGTCGGTCAAGGTGTCGATGCGGTCGATCACCCGGGCCAGCAGGCGTCGCCGCTGCGCCAGGGTCATGTCCGGCCACTGGCGTGCAAGGTCGGCATGGGAGGCGACCGGAAGGCCCTCGACAACGGTGGCGGTGTCGAGCTGGCTTCCAGCTTCTCGATACGCTCCTGGACGTCGGCGATCATGCCGAGCAGGACGGCAACCATCTTGCCCTTGTAGATCCCGCTGTCCTGCTGGGCGATCAGGGTGTCGCGTTCGGCGCGGGCCTCGTCCAACTCGGCCAACAGACCGCTGGTGGGGGTGGCGGCCTGGCGGGCGGCCTGCTCCGCACGGACCTTGGCCAACCGGTCGTCGGTCAGGAACGCGAACAGCCAGCCCGTCACGAACGTCTCGGCCTGCTCGGCCTGCACTCGGGACGGCTGTATGCAGGTTCCCGCGCCGTGGCGGCGGTTGGCCTGGCACTGGTAGGCGTACCGGCGGACCACGGTCCCGTCCACCCGCGCGTGCTGCGCCTCGTGCCCGTACAGCCGGCCATTACAGGTGCCGCAGTGGATCAGCCCGGTCAGCAGCCAGCCATGCGCGCCCCAGGGCTGCCGCGTGGTCGTCTTCGTCGTGCTCCGCGCTTCCAGCTCGCGGACCATCCGCAGCCACGTCGGCCGGTCACACACCGGCGGCTGACTGACCACGGGCTCCCCGTTCGCGTCCACCGCGACATAGTCCAACAGGTTGAGCTTCGATCGCCGCCGAACAGCAATGGCCGATGCTTCGCGGGTTGTCGACGGTTGTCGACGGCCCGTGGATCAGGCCGGCGACCCGCGCCGTCAGCTCGCGGTGGTGCCCCCATCCACCAGGTGGACGGTGCGGGACTCGCTGGCCGGCGTCACGCGGGCTGGCCGCCGGGTTCAAGAGTGCTCTGGCTGGCCTGGGGTTGCAACAGCCGGAGGATCATCTCGACGGTGCGCTCGATGGGGCGGCGTCGGGCGGTCACGGTGGCCAGCAGCGTGCGGGTCAGGATGGCGCCGAGGAGCATGTCGAACACGTCGTCCGGGTTCACCGCGGGGTCGACGCTCCCAGGCGGCGCGGCGCACAGGATGTCCTGGAACTGCGGCCGTGCCGAGACCCGCAGGTAGAACTCGGGCGGGCGCTGCCGGCTCACGGTCTGGTGGTGCGCGAGCAGGCCGGCCGCGGCGGCGCGGGCCGCGGGCGCGTCGAACGCGGCCACGTAGGCGCGCACGAAGCGGCGCAGGTCGCGGCGCAGGTCGCCGGTCGGCTGGACGCTGAGCGGGCTGAGGCCGGGGAACGTGGCCTCCTCGATCAGCTCGATCCGCGACCCCCAGCGGCGGTACAGGGCGGAGGCGTGGACGCCGGAGTGCGCGGCGACCGCGTGGATCGTCGTCGCGTCGAAGCCGCGCCGCACGAGCAGCTCGCGCGTGGCCGCGAGTGCCCGTTCATCGATGCTCCTGTCGCGCGGGCGCCCCGGGCGGCGGCGGGGAGGCTCTGCCGGATCAGCGTCTGCCATGTCAGCGATCTTATGGGGCGCCAGCTCCGCAAGGCACCTCCGTCATCGAGTTTCAGGACAAGATCTTCTATAAAGTTTCAGGACAGATACTTCTGTAACTGGCGGGTCGCCGCTACAGTCGCGTGACGGGGATGTGTCCTGGCCGCGAACCCGAGGGAGAGGCCGATGCGAGCCGCTGTGCTGCGAGGCGGAACGGTCGAGGCGCGCGTCATCGACGACCCGGTGCCGGCACGCGGGCAGCTCCTTGTCCGGTCACTGGCGTGCGGGATCTGCGCGTCGGACCTCCACTACATGGATCACCTGGAAGCGGGGGCCGACGACGACAGCGGGATGTCGACCTACGATCCGGATGTCGACATCGTGATGGGCCACGAGTACTGCGCCGAGGTCGTCGACTACGGTCCCGGCACCGAGCGGCGGATCCCTGTCGGGACGCGGGTGAGCTCGCTGCCAGTGCTCTCCACCGCGGCCGGCCGCAAGATCATCGGGCAGAATCCCGAGACGCCCGGCGGGTTCGGCGAGTACCTCCTGCTGGACGAGGCGATCACCCGGGTCGCGGCGTCGGACCTCCCGAGCGAGGTCGTGTGCGTCGCCGACGCGATCTCGGTGGGATGGTCGGCGGCGTCCCGTGCCGCGGTGACGGCGAAGGAGGTGCCGCTCGTCATCGGCTGCGGCGCGATCGCCCTGTCGGCGATCGCGCAGTTGAAGCGGCTGGGGGTGGGCCCGATCATCGCGGTCGACTTCGTGGCGTCGCGGCGGGAGACGGCGCTGGCGATGGGCGCCGACGTGGTCGTCGATCCCGCCGAGATCTCCCCGTTCCAGGCCTGGCGGGACGTGGCCTACGGGTCGGCCGAGTCGATGAAGGAGGTGCTGGCGCTGGCCAGCCTGCCTGGCTGCGTCGTGTTCGAGTGCGTCGGCATCCCCGGAGTTCTCGACTCGATCATCAAGGGCTGCGAGCGTGGCACCCGGATCCTCTCCGTCGGCGGCCCGCCTGAGGGCGACCGCCTGCACACCCTGACCGCCAAGCGGAAGGGCCTGAACATCCAGTTCGGCGGCGGCCCGTCGATGCGGCACTGGGACGAGGCCTTCGAGGCGGTCTGCTCCGGCAGCCTCGACGTCACGCCGATGCTTGGCCGGACCGTCGGGCTCGACGGGGTCGGCGACGCGCTCGCCGCGTCGCGCGACGCCAACGGGCCGGTACGCATCGTCGTATTCCCCTGAACCAGGCTCTGTCGTCCCCGAACCGAACCGTCGTCCCTGAACCGAACCGTCGTCCCCGAGCTGAGTTCGGCGCACCGGGGCCGGCGGCACCAGCAGCCATCGCGCGACCGAGTTCGCCGCCGCGGCCCGCGCCGGTCGCGGAGCGCGCGTCCAGCGTCCGTCCGGAAAGGGCTACCGCGTATGAGTGAGATCGACGAGCTTCGTGCCGTGGTCGAGAAGCTGGCGGCCAGGGTCCACGCCCTCGAGGACCAGGTCGAGATCATGCAGCTTGTCGCCCAGTACGGGCCCGCCGTCGACAGCGGTTCGGCGCAGGCCACCGCGGCGCTCTGGACGGAGGACGGCACCTTCGACGCCGTCCCCCAGCTGCGGATGCGGGGTCGGGGCGACATCGTCGACATGGTCAACGGCGGCCACCAGAGCCTGATCCGCAACGGCTGCGGCCACGTCCTGACGGTGCCGCACATCGTGGTCGACGGCGACGAGGCGACCGGCCGCAGCTACGCGCTCAACATCCGCTGGGACGCCGACGCCGACCGGTTCTGGGTCGCCCGGGTCTCCGCGAACACCTGGCGCTGGGTGCGCACCGCCCAGGGCTGGCGCATCAGCGAGCGGGTCAACGCCAACCTCGACGGCACCCCCGAACACCGCGAGATGCTGGCGCCACCCGCACAGCCGGAACCGCCGGCCTCGACCTCGACCGCTGCCGCCGCTGGCCGCGCGTCGGCCTGAGCCGCGGCCGCACGGTGCGGACAGCACGCCGTCTGGAGGATCAATGAAGATCGGTTTCGTCGGGCCGGGCCGCATGGGCCGGCCGATACTCGACCAGCTGAGGGCCGCGGGCCACGACGTCACCGTCCTGGTGCGCCGCCCGGAGGCCAGGGCGGCGGCCGAGGCCGACGGGCTGACCTGGGCCGCGACGGTGCCGGCGACGGTCCGCGACGCCGACGCGGTGTTCGTCGTCGTACTGAAGGACGAGCAGGTCCGTTCGGTGTGCCTCGGCCCTCAGGGCGCCATCGCGGCCATGAAGCCGGGCGCGACGCTCGTCCAGCACACGACGTCCGACCCCGCGACCGCCCGGCTGCTCGCCGAGGCGGGATCCGGCCACGGGGTCGGGGTGCTCGACGCCGCACTCTCGGGCGGCCCGCACGACATCGCCGCGGGCAGGCTCACCCTGTGGGTCGGCGGCGACGAGACCCTGCTGGACCGGATGCGCCCGGTCCTCGCCGCGTTCGCGTCGCCGGTCATGTTCGTCGGGCAGCTCGGCAACGGCCAGCGGGTCAAGCTCGTGAACAACGCGCTGTTCGTGGCGCAGGTGGGGCTGGCGATCGACGCGGTGCGCCTCGCGGGCTCGCTCGGGATCGAGGAGCAGGCGATCCTCGCGGCCCTGCAGCACGGCAGCGGCGCCAGCCGCGGCCTCGGCGTCGTCGCCAGCGGTGGCTCCGTCGACGCCGTCGCCGGCCGCATCGGCGACCTGATGCTCAAGGACATCACCGTGGTGCGCGAGGTCGCCCGCGGCGCCGGCGCCGACCTCGGAATCATCGGGACGGTCCTGTCGTCGGACGCCGTCGAGAAGAAGGTGCTCCGCCCGCCGAGCGCACCCGGCACCACGCCCTGACCGTGGCCGAGAGGATCCGGGCCGTCCCCGGTCCGCGCGACGCGACGTTGAGAGCTACCACGAGGAGGGCATTGTGAAGGTTGGCTTCATTGGGCTCGGCAGCATGGGCCTGCCGATGGCGCAGCGGATCCAGGCCGAGGGCCACGACCTCACCCTCTATGCCCGGCGGCCGGCGTCGCTGGAACCGTTCGCGGGCACCGGCGCCACCATCGCGGCGACACCGGCCGAGATGGGCACGGCGGTCGAGGCCGTCGGCATCTGTGTCTTCGACGCGGCGGGTGTGGAGGAGGTGCTGTTCGGCTCGGACGGCCTGGCGGAAACACTCGAACCCGGATCGGTGGTGCTCGTGCACAGCACGGTGGCGCCCGCGCAGATCCGGAAAATCGCCGAGCGGGCGGCGAAACATGGCCTGCGTGTCCTCGACGCGCCGGTGAGCGGCGGCGCCCCACGGGCTCTGACCGGCGAGCTGACCATCATGGTCGGCGGCGACGCCTCGGCTCTCGCCGACGTCGCCGGCCTGACGTCGACGCTGTCCAACCATGTCGTGCATCTCGGCGGGATCGGGGCCGGATCGCACGCGAAACTCATCAACAACACGATGTTCTCCGCGCAGATCGCCCTCGCGGACGACGCGATGAAGGCGGGGGAATCGCTCGGCGTCGACCCCGCCGGCCTCGCGGCGGTCCTGGCGACGAGCAGCTCGGCGTGCGTGGCCTCCGGAGTGCGGCTGCGCGCCGGCTCCGTCGCGGGCCTCGCGGCCTCGCCCGCCAACCTGACGCTCACCAAGGACGTCACGCTGATGGCGGACGTCCTCGGCAACGCCCCCGGAAAGGAACTCGTCGAGGTGGCGCGGCGCTTCGTCGCCGCGATCCAGTCCAGCTGAAGGGGCACGTGGCCTCCTGGCCCTGGCGTCCGCCGGCCGGGCCGCGGACCACAGACCGGTGCAGACCCATCGGGGCCGCTGGCCCCGAGAGACGAGGAGACACGATGACTGACGCCGCGACGAACAACAAGTACGGGCCCTGGGGCATCGTGGCCGGCGGGTCCGATGGAGTCGGGGCCGCGTTCGCCCACGAGATGGCTGCCAGGGGACTGAACGTCGTGCTGGTGGCGCGGCGGATTCCCGTGTTGGAAGCGTTCGCCGACGAGATCCGCGGCAAGCACAGCGTCGAGGTCCGCACCGTCGCGCTCGATCTCAGCGCCCCGGGCGCGCTGGCGGAGCTCGCGACCGCGACGTCCGACGTCGAGGTGGGGCTGTTCGTCTACAACGCCGGCGGCGACGACTTCAGCATGCCCTTCCTCGACAAGGACCTCGACACCCACCTGAAGCTGATCCACCGCAACTGCGACAGCGTGCTCGAGGCCGCCTACCGCTTCGGCGGGCCGATGGTCACGCGCGGGCGGGGAGGCGTCGTGCTCGTGACCTCGGGCGCGGCCTGGGCCGGCGGCGCCACGCTCGCCACCTATGGAGCCACCAAGGCGTTCGACCTCATCCTGGCCGAGGCTCTGTGGGCGGAATGGCGCTCTGGCGGGGTCGACGTCCTGAGCCTCGTCCTCGGCAGGACCGACACACCGTCGATGCGCCGGGTGTTCGACGCCAAGGGCGAGCCATACGGCGACCTCGCCGACCCCGAGGACGTGGCCCGCCAGGCACTCGACCACCTCCCGGACGGGCCCACCTGGATCTTCGGCGCCCCGGAACCGACCGGCGGTTCGCCCTTCGGCGCGCTGCCTCGCCGCGACGCCGTGCTCGCGATGAGCCGCGGCGCCGCCACCACCCACGCGGACGAGACGAATGCTCCGCCGGCGGCCGACGATCGGCGTGGATGACCCGTACTCGTGTATGACCCGTACTGAGGTGACGGTCGAGAAGGCGCCCCGCGGCCCACGCGGACGAGGCCTGGCCACGGGCGCCGTCAGGCCGCGGCGGTGCCGCCGTCCACCAGGTGGACGGTGCCGGTGAGGTAGTCCTGGTCCATGACGTAAAAGTGGCCGTGTTCTCGCCGTCGCCCGCAAGCACCAGCTGGTTCGCGGCACCGGGCCGCGTCGGGCCGGCGCGTGTTGCCCCGCGGCTGGCGGCTCCTGCCGGCCGCGAATGGGCGGTCAAGCGCCCTGAACGCGCGAGGACCGGGATTCAGCGGACGTGTCCCCGGTCGGCCTTCCCCGGTACACCATCATCGAAAGTTCGCACTTGGAACGTCGACAGGCGCGTTCACGGAGGCGGCATCACCCGCCCAGCCCCGGGCCTATGTTCCGGTGACGGCACAACCACCGACAGCACGTCGCCAGCATCGGCGCGTTGGACTGGGTGGCCATCGTGGCAAAGGGTTCTCCCCGTGTCAAGCCAAAGGCAGTCACTGCTAGATTGTGTTACACGGATCCGCCACAAACAGAGGCACAACCGAGATCAAACGCCACCGGCCGCGACATCTCCATTCGCCCACGTAACCATACACTTACGTTAGTGTCGACCGGCGATATGGACGGCCGGACGCTTAAGGCAACCGGACGTAGGCCAATGACCTGACATCGACGCGGTTGGCAGGCGGCAGAGCCTTTCGTGTTAAATCCGAGATGGACCTGAGCACACGGTCATGGCTCTCATACCGAAGCCCGCCCGGGAGGCGTCATGGCAGCACCGATAGTCCCTGGGCCCATGGACCGGGCTGACGTGTGGAAAGGCCAGGCCACCCGGGCTACGCCGGTGCCGCCACTGCACCCCGACGACCGGTTCGGCAACCTCGTGGACCGGATCCGCACCGTCGCCGCGGTCTGCCCCGACCTGGTTGCCGTTCGCGACGAACACCGCGCCGTCACCTACGCCCAGCTCGTCGCCTGGGCGGACGTCGTCGCCGACCGCGTCCTACGGGAACCCGCCGCGGCCGACCCGGACGCGCCCGTCGCGGTGCTGCTGCCCCACGACGCGAGCGGGATCGCCGCCGTCCTGGGTGTCATCGCGAGCGGCCGGCCCTGCGTGCCCCTCGACAGGATGTATCCCCCGGACCGCCTCGCCCAGGTCGCGGGACTGGCGGGGGCCTCGGTGTGCGTCACCGGGCCGCCTGGCTCCGCCGAGGCGGGCACCGCCGCCGCGCTGACAGGGATCGTGGCCACCGTCGACGTCGGTGACAGGCCCGCCGCCGCCTGGTCCTCGGCGCTCGCCGAGCGGGTCGCGTCGAGGGCGCCGCGCCGGGCCGACACCGATCCGGCGGTGCTCATCTTCACCTCCGGGTCGACCGGAGTGCCGAAGGGCGTCGTGTGGCACCACCGCGCCCTGCTGGGTCAGCACTACGCCATCCAGGTGAAGGGCGTGATGCAGCCGGGTCCGGGCGACCGCCTGCCGCTCTTCCTGCCGTATTCCTTCATCTCGGGCATGAACCGGACGGTCGGCCCCCTCGTCTTCGGCGCCACCATCGAGATGTACGACCCCCGGGTCCGCGGTGTCCGCGACCTGGCCGACTGGCTGCGCGCGATCCGGCCGGCCGGCCTCGTCGCCACCCCGGTACTGATCCGGACCGTGTTCGGCTGCCTCGATCCGGACGAGGTGCTCGACAGCCTTCGGTTCGTCATGTCGGTCGGCGAGCCGATCTACGCCCGCGACATCGAACTGGCCCGCCACCACATACCGACGACCGCGGCGTTCCTGGTCTCCTACGGTGCCTCGGAGCTCGGCACGACGACCTGCGACCCGATCTGGCCGGACGAGGTCCTCCCCGACGGTGTGATGCCGGCCGGGCGGCCGGTGGTCGACGTCCGGGTCCGGGTGGTCTCGCCGGACGGGGCCGAGATGCCGCTGGGCAAGACAGGCGAGATCGTCGTGACGGGCCACTTCATCACGGGCAGTTATTGGCGTGCGCCAGAAGCGATTGCGTCGCGCTTCGATGTCGAGCCGGACGGCACGCCGACCTACCGCACCGGGGACCTCGGACGCGTCGACGCCGGCGGTCAGCTCACGGTTGTCGGCCGCAACGACGCGGCCGTGAAGATCCGCGGCTACCTCGTCGAACCGATCGAGATCGAGTCCGCCCTGCTGGCGAGCCCGGACGTGCTCGAGGCCGTCGTCGTGGCCGACGCCGCCCCGGAACGGACCCGCCTGGTCGCCTACGTCGTTCCCGCGGCCGGCGCCCGGGTCTCACCGGCGTCGATCAGGCGCCTGCTACGGGCCAAGCTGCCCTCCTACATGGTGCCGGCCACCGTCATGCTGGTCGCGGCCCTGCCGAGGACCGACCGCAGCAAGATCGACCGGCTGAAGCTGCCCCCGGCCCCCGCCGGTCCGTGCCCGGGCCAGGACCCGCCCCGCGACCAGTGGGAGGAGGCCGTCGCCAGCGTGTGGGCCGTCGCCCTGCACCTCGACGACGTCGGCGTCCACGACGACTTCGTCGAGCTCGGCGGCGACTCCCTCATCGCCGAGGAGCTCCTCGCCAGGGTCGCCGACGAGCTCGGCGTCAGGCTTCCCACCTCGACCGTCGCCGACGCCCCGACCGTCGCCGAGTTCACCACCCGGCTTCGAAACGCCGGCGCCGACGTCCTACGCCACCCCACCGTCGTCCCACTGCGCACCACCGGCGGCGGCCGGCCGCTGTTCTTCTTCTGCGGCGCCGGCGGCCTCGCCGTCGGAGTGCTTGGCTTCGCCCGCCACTTCGACGGCGACCGCCCCGTCTACGGCGTCCAGGCCCACGGCCTCGAATACCGCGGCCTCCCCGACTGGTCGATCCACACGGCGGCCCGCCGCCACGCCCGCACCCTGCGCCTGGTCCAGCCCGCCGGCCCCTACAACCTCGTGGGCCACTCGTTCGGCGGCCTCGTCGCCTTCGAGACCGCGAGGCTGCTCACCGAGGCCGGCCACCACGTCGGCCTGCTCGTCCTCATCGACAGCTTTCTGCCCGACATGTCCGCGGGCGTCTTCGCCGGCGGAGTGCTGCCCTCCCAGCTTCCGGGCGGCCCGACCACGGGTCCGTATCCGGTCTCCGCGCTGGACCAGGTGGACGGGCTGGCCACGGGCGGCCCGTCGCGTGCCGCGACCATGGCCCGGGTCCTGCTCGGCCGGGCCAGGCAGGCCGCCCAGCTCCCCCTCGCCGGCGTCGTCCAGTTCAAGGGCATGAACCAGTACGACGTCTTCTACAACCAGTCGCGGCTGCTGACCAGGCTGTACCGGCCCAGGCCATGGAACGGGCGGGCGCTCGTCTACACGGCGGCCGCCTCGCCGCCGCGGCGCACGGAGGCCTGGCACCCGCTGCTGACCGGCGAGGCGACGTTCCGCACCGTCGGCGGCGACCACGACACCGTGCTGCGCGAGCCCGTCGTGAGCGAGGTGGCGGCCGACATCCGGGCCGTCCTCGCCGGCCTCGCCACCTCCGACGAGGCGTGACCAGCCGCCAGGGACGCTCCCGGTGTGACGGACAATCCTGGCGACTGGATGAACGCGATCCCGCGACGTGGGCCCAACCGTCACCTGCTCGGCGCCGGCAGGCCGACCCCCAGACCGCGCCAAACCTACGGACCAGGCCTCGACCACAGAGCCTGAAACGCAAGCAACAGCGCAGCGCCGCGAAAGGACCCAGGCTCGTGAGGATGGCGCCGGCAGGCCAACCCCCGGACCACGCCAAACTTACGGACCAGGCCTCGACCACAGAGCCTGAAACGCAAGCCCAGCGCAGCGCCCGCGAACAGCGCGAGGCGCGCACAAGCAACAGCGCAGCGCCAGCGAAGGGATCAAGGCGAGTGAGGATGCAGGACGCAGTCAACGTTGAGGACTTCCGCAGGCTGGCGCGCCGCAGGCTTCCCCGGGCGGTGTTCGACGCCCTGGAGGGCGGGGCCGGCGACGAGGTCTCCCTGCGGCGCAACCGCACCGCGTTCGACCGCATCGAGTTCCGTCCCCGGCCGCTCGCCGACGTCGCCAAGCGGGACCTGTCCACGACCGTGTTCGGCGAGCGGCTGTCGATGCCGATCATGCTGGCGCCCACGGGCGCGAGCCGCCTCGCGCGGTCGGCCGCGGAGATCGCCGTCGCGCGGGCCGCGGCGCGCGCCGACGTGGTGTACATGCAGAGCACCGTCGCGGCCTTCCCGCTCGAGGACGTCGCCGCGAGCTCGACCGGTTCCCTCTGGTACCAGCTCTACCTGCCCCCGGACCGCGCCGAGCTCGGGGACCTCCTCCGGCGGATCGCGGCGGCGGGATACCGGGCCCTGGCCATCACCATCGACACGTCGATCCTGGGCAACCGCGAGCGGGACATACGCAACAGGCTCATGAGCCGGCCGCCGCGACCCAGGATCGTGCTCCAGGGGGCCGGCAAGCCGGCATGGGCGACCGACTTCCTGCGGGGCAAGGCCGACTACCTGCGCGGCCGGCTCGGTGCCGCCCGCCCCGACGCCCCGTCCCAGCTGAGCCTCGACCAGACCCGGGAAACGATCACGGCGGCGTCGGACTGCGTCACCTGGGAGGACGTCGAGCGGATCCGGTCGCTGTGGGACGGCCCGCTGGTCATCAAGGGACTGATGCGCGGGGACGAGTGCGACCGGCTCGTCGAGCTGGGCGTCGACGGTGTCGTGGTGTCAAACCACGGCGGACGGCAGCTGGACGGCGTCCCCGCGACCATCGACGTGCTGCCGGAGGTGGTCGACGCCGCGGCTGGCCGGCTCACGGTCTTCCTCGACGGGGGTATCCGACGCGGCAACGACGCGGCCAAGGCGCTGGCCCTGGGCGCCGCGGCCGTGTTCGTGGGCCGGCCGTACCTGTACGGCCTGGCGGCGGGCGGCGAGGCTGGCGTCCTCCGGATGATCGAGCTGCTGCGGGAGGAGCTCGACCGCGCGATGGCGCTGCTCGGCGCCGCGACCGTCGCGGACCTCGACCGCACCCTCGTCTCGGGCGCCCGCATCCCCGGCGCCTTCCCGCCCCCGCAGCGGTAGGTCGGATCTCGGCGGGGAAATCGAGGCCAGAGCCCGAACGGGCGTGCGGCACTGTCCCGGCCAGCCCGGCACGCCCCCTTCCCAGCTGTCAGTCCGGCGGGCTGGTCGCGGTGGCCTTGAAGAAGGTGTAGCTGAAGGTGCCGTCGGGCTCGGTGGTCCGGTGCAGGGCGCGGATGCCGGCGGCCCAGGTGGGCGCGTCGAGCAGCGCCTCGCCGACAGCCTGCTCGCCGACGCCTTCGACCATGGCGGTGAAGGTGCGCCGGGTGAAGCCGTCGACCAGGTGCGGGCGGCTGGCGTCGGCGTAGACGACCCGCGGCGAGACCGCGACGTCGTGATAGCCCGCCTGGACCAGCAGCGGGTAGAGGCGTCGCCCGATCAGCGCGTCCCCGCCGGCGCGGGCCTGCAGGTCGACCAGGCAGCCGATCGCCCGGCGCGCCGCCACGCTGTCGGGATGGAAGTAGGCCGAGCCGTGGTCACCCTCGACCACCGTGATCGAGCCGCCCGGCCGCAGCAGCCCACGCAGCGCCGCGAGCGCCCCGACCGGGTCCACCAGGTGCTCCAGCACGAAGCAGACAAAGACATGGTCGAACGACGCCGCCGGGAACGGCGCCTCGAAGAGATCGGCCCGCAGGAAGCTCACGTTGGTCAACCCGGCCCGCGCGGCCCGCTCGCGGGCGGCGGCGACCGAGTTCGCCGAGATGTCGACGGATGTGACGACGGCGCCCGGGCTGTTCGCCGCGAGGATGACCGTCTGCGCGCCCACTCCGCACCCGGCCTCCAGCACCCGGCTTCCCGCTGGGTAGCGCGTGTCCGCGTGCAGGAGGTCGGTCAACGTCGTGGCCTGGTCGGCCAACCGGACCTGCTCCTGGTCCGAGTAGCCGTGCACGTACTCCATGACCGCACGATACGACGCGCCCGGCGGTCGTCATCCGGGGCGCGGCGGCCGGCCCGTTCCACTCCGCCGCAAGGGCCTCGCGCCGTCCCTCCCCGCTGGCGCCGGGGGCCGGCGGCCCCGCCGGCCAGACCAGTGGCGGGCACCGATTCATCTAGATATCTTTGCTCCGACAGGCGGCGTCAGCGATGGGCTGGCGGGTGGCGGCGGAGGTGCGGCGGGGCATGACCGACAGCGAGTGGTCCTTACCGGCGGTGCTCGACGTCGTCACCGACGCCGCGCCCGACCGGGAGATGCTGGTCTGGAAGGACGTCAGGCGCACCTACGCCGAGGTGCGCGACCGCACCCGGCGGCTGGCCGCCTTCTTCCAGAAGCGCGGCCTCGGCGCGCGGCGCGAGCGGTCCGAGCTGGGACGGTGGGAGTGCGGCCAGAGCCCGGTCGCGGTCCTGCTGTCCAACTGCCCCGAGTATCTCGAGGCGATGATCGGGGCGTACCGCGCGCGGGCCGTGCCGTTCAACGTCAACCACCACTACAACGCCCGCGAGGTCGCCGCGCTGCTCGACCAGATCGGCGCGGAGGCGGTCGTCTACCACCGCCGGCTCGCCCCGCTGCTCGCCGCCTCCGGCCTCGGCGGTGGCGCCGGTGATGGCGTGCCGGGTGGCCGGCTGCTCGTCGACGTGGACGACGGCTCGGGGGTCGCGCCGCTGCCCGGGTCCGTCCCGTTCGAGGCGGCCGTCGCCGCGGCGGCCGACGCCGACCTCGACCGGCTGCCCACCCCGTCGCCCGACGACCTCTACCTCGTCTGCACCGGCGGCACCACCGGGCGGCCCAAGGGCGTCCTGTGGCGGCAGGCCGACGTCTATGTCGCAGCGATGGGTGGCTTCGAATCGGCCACCGCCAGCCGGATCGGGGCCATCGCCGTGACCGGCCGGGGCGGCGTCTGGTTAGCGGCGCCGCCATTGATGCACGGCGCCGCGCAGTGGACCGCGTTCGCCGCGCTCGTCCTCGGCGCGACGCTGGTCCTGCACGACGACAGCGCCCCGTTCGACGCCCGGGCGATCCTCACCGCCGCCGAGCGCGAACGGGTGAGCCTGATGTCGATCGTCGGCGACGCCTACGCACGCCCGCTCGTCGACGAGCTGCGCGCCCGGCCGTACGACCTGTCCGCGTTCGCGCGCCTGGCCACCGGCGGCGCGACGACCAGCGCCGCGCTCAAGCACGCGTTGCTGGACCTGCTCCCCCACCTCACCGTCGTCGACGGCTACGGGGCGTCCGAGACCGGCGGGATGGCCTTCGGCAGCTCGACGAAGGACGCCGAGACCCGTCAGTTCACCCTGTCGGCCGGCGGCGCGGTCCTGTCGGCGGACAGGACCAGTTTCCTCACCCCCCACGAGCCGGACGAGGTTGGGTGGACAGCCCGGGTCGGCCGGGTCCCGCTCGGCTACCTGGGCGACCCCGCCAGGACCGAGGAGACGTTCCCCGTCATCGACGGCGTCCGCGTCACCGTCCCCGGCGACCGGGCGCGCTACGAGCCGGACGGCTCGGGCCGGATCGTCATGCTCGGCCGCGACGCGATGGTCATCAACACCGGCGGCGAGAAGGTGTTCGTCGAGGAGGTGGAGGAGGCGCTGCGCCGCCATCCCGGCATCCTCGACGCCCTGGTCGTCGGCCGGCCGAGCGAGCGGTTCGGCGAGGAGGTGGTCGCGCTCGTCCAGCCCCGCCCCGGCGTGGTCCTCTCCCCCGGCGAGGTCCGCGAGTACGCCGCCCGCTCCGTCGCACGTTTCAAGGCCCCGCGCGCGGTCCTGCTCTGCGACCGCATCGGCCGCCACCCCACCGGCAAGGCCGACTACACCTGGGCCCGCCAGGCCGCCCTCGCCGCCGAACCGGCCACCTGACCTTCCCGCGCTGTCACAGCGCACGGCGAGTCAGGGCAGGGCTGCGGATGGCCCGACGGCTCCTAGGCGAGAAGCGCGGTCAGCGCCCAGAACACGGGCATGCCGGCGAGGATCGCGGCGTAGGGGCGGCCGGTGCGCTGGGCAGCCAGGGCCGCGGCGGCGACGGCGGCGAGCGGCGGGAGCAGGCCCGCGAGGTTCGCCTCGACCTGACCGGCGAGGCTCGTCGCGGCGAGCGCCGCGAACGCGACCGGGACGACGAACGGCTTGGAGCGCTCCAGTACCGCCGGGGTCCCGACCCGGCCGAGGAGGACGACCATGCTGATCCGCAGCAGGTAGCTGCCGAGACCGGCGGCCACGATGACAAGCCAGACGATCATCGTGCATCCCCTGACCGGGCGCCTGCCGGCGCGGGAACCGGGTCGGAAACCGGGTCCGAAATGGAGTCAGGAAGCGACTCGGGAACGGCGGCAGGAACGGGAACCGGGTCGGCGTCGCCGGAGGCACGCAGGCCGACCGTGACGCCGACGAGGATCGCGAGCATGATGCCGGTCTGCGCCGGTGCCGGCCGGGCGGCGAGCGCGACGGCCGCCGCCGCGAGCGCCGCCCAGCCCGCCGCTCGCACGGACAGCCGCGGCACCAGGTCCCCGACGAGGAACAGTGGGACGACGAACTCCAGGTGCAGCCCGGCCGGTACCCGCGTGCCCACGACCTGCCCCAGGGCGATCGTTGCGAGCCAGCCGGCCCAGAGAACCAGCCCGCCGCCCAGGTAGTAGAGGTGGGCGGGCTGTCGGTCGTCCGGTGCCGAGCGGCGGTAGCGGTCGAGCCCGACCGCGAGCGACGGCTCGACGATGAGGTAGGCGGCCAGCGCCCGCCACCAGCGCGGTGAGCCGCGCCAGTACGGGGCCATCGCCGCCGAGTAGAGCACCAGCCGCGCGTTGATCGCGAGCACGGTCACGACGACGACCGCGCCGGCAGCCCCGGCGCCGAGCAGCGCCAGCGCGGCCACCTGGGCGCTGCCGGCGAAGATGAGCGGCCCGGTGAGCCAGGCCGCGAGCGGCGGGATGCCGGCGCGGGCCGCGCTCACCCCGATGACGAATCCGAACGGCCCGATGCCGGCCAGCCACGGCAGCATCGCGCGCGCACCGGCCCCGGCCTCGGCGCGGGCCTCCCTGCCGCACCAGGCGCTGTTCACGTTCCCGCCCTTTCCTCGTAGGTTCCGGTCTGGCCGCTCGGTTCCTCGTCGGTCCGCTCAGGCGGACACGCCGAGGACGGCGGCTCGCAGGGTCAGCGCGTCCTCGCAGGGGGTGGCGCCGAGCTCGCGGTGCAGCACCGCGGCCAGCCGGTCGAACTGGCGCAGCGCCTCGACCCGCTCGCCGCGGGCCGCGTGCCGCCGCATGATCGCCAGGTGGGCGCGTTCGTCGGCCGGATCCTCGAGCAGCAGCCGCTCCCAGCGCCCGGCCGCCCGCAGCATGCGCAGGTAGAGCTGCCGCAGCTGGTCGCGGTCCGGCTCGGTCCACGGTTCGTGGGCGTCCTCGGGCAGCAGCGGCCCGCGGTAGGCGTCGGCCGCGCGCGCGGCCGACGCCTTGTCGACCCAGCGGTCGAGGCTCACGACCCGGCCGGACATACTGCCCGCCCAGTCCGTGTCTCCGCCCACAGTGGCGGCCGCGCTGGGGCCGCCCACGCCGGGACCGGGGCGGGCGAGGCCGGCGAGCGCGCGCATGCCGGCGCGTCGGAACACCTCGGCGTCCACGGTCACGTCCCAGCCGGGGCACAGGGCGACGACGTTGCCCCGCAGCACGACCGCGCCGGCGCCGCCGAGGGCCCGGCGGGCGTAGTGGGCGCACTTGTGCAGCCGCGGCACCACCTCGGCGAGCGGCAGCTCGGGCCACAGGGCGTCGAGGACCACCTCCCGGTGCAACCGCCGCATCGGCGCGAGCGCCAGCAGCTTCACCAGCGACATCGCGTGCCGCCGGCACCAGGCCGTCTCCGGCACGAGTACGAGACGGCCCCGCCGGGCGGCCTCCTGGGCGGTGACGCCCGGCGCGGCCACGGCCGCCCGTGGCTCGAGCGGCGCCGAGACCACCTCCGACCGCCCGGCGACGGGCGCCGCGGCTACCAGGACGCCGAACTCCCCGAGCAGCCGGATCTCGACGGCCCGCCCAGGGGCCGTCCGTTCCCCGGCCGCCAAGCCCAGGTCGCGCGGGGTCGTCCCCGTCGTCGCCATCGCCCGTCCTCCGCCTCGATGCAGGTCCCCCGCTGGCTCCCGCGCCCGTCGTCCGCCATCCGAGTTCAAGACTCCGGCCAGCCGACGGCCCGCGACCAGTACAGCCCCTGTACCCGCGGTGTCGCATATGCGTCAGTGCGCCGGCCGGCGCGCCCGGCCAGGCCGCCAGCCAGCGCCCGGTCAGCGCGCCGGCGGCGGCGCCCGGTCAGCAGGCGCGGCGCCCGGTCAGCAGGCGTCGAGCGGCCCGGGTGTCAGCGCAGCCGCCAGAGGCGGACGGAGTTGTCGGTTCCGACCGTGGCGAGGAGGTTCCCGTCCGGCGAGAACTTCGCGCCCCACTGGTCCGCCAGGGGCTTACCGAGCGCCGACGGGTGGGCGGGATCGGCGACGTTCCAGAGGTGCACGACGTTGTCCGACCCGTGGCTGGCGAGCACCGTGCCGTCGGGCGAGAACCCGACGGACAGCACGCCGTCGGCGTGGCCGGTGAGCGGCGGGCCGAGTGGCCGCGGGCTGGCGAGGTCGGTGACGTCCCAGAGGCGGATGGTCCGGTCCCCGCCGGCGGTCGCGAGGGTCTTCCCGTCGGGCGCGAACGCGACGCTCCACACCCCGCTCACATGGCCGGTCAGCGGCTGGCCGAGCGCCACCGGGTGGGCGCGGTCGGAGATGTCCCACAGGTGGACCAGACTGTCCGAGTCGGCCACGGCGAGGGTGCGTCCGTTGGGCGAGAAGTCGAGGCCGAGCGCCTTCGCGTCGCCGCCGAATGGTCCCCCGGTGGGCTTCGGGGCGGCGCCGTCGCTGACGTCCCACAGCCGCAGGGTGCCGTCGGGGTCGGCGATCGCGAGGACGTCGCCGTCGGGCGAGAAGCGCGCGAGGTGCCCCAGGCCGGCATGCTGGCCGAACGGCTCGCTGAGGGCGGTCATCCGCGCGGGATCGCGGATGTCCAGGAGGACGGCGTCGGAGCTGCCCACCGCCACCGTCTTCAGGTCGGGGGCGACGGCGATGCCCCACCAGTCGGGGCGGGCGATCGTCGACCGGCCGATCTGGACCGGGGTGGCACCGCCCTTCACCTGCCACTGGCGCAGCGCCGCCTGGCCGATGTAGTCGATTGTCGCCCCGCCGTCGGCGACAGCCAGGCGCCTGCCGTCGGCGGAGAACGCGAGCCCGAACACCGCCCTGGACTTGTCCGGGTCGGCGGGAAGCTGCGCGACCAGGGCCGGCGGGGCGACGATGAGAGCCTGCGCGGTCGTCGGTCCCTTCTTGTCGCGGGTGGCGAGGATGGTGATGCCAGTCGCGGCGGCGCCGAGCAGCACGCACACGGCGAGGACGAGCAGGACGAACCCCCAGCGGCCGAACCCCCAGCGGCCTGACCGTCCCTCGGACGGTCGCGCCGCGGGCTCCCCCGGCGCCGGGGGATATCCAGTAGCCGTCGGATAACCCGGCGCTGTCGGATAGCCCGGCGCCGCGGGATAACCCGGCGCCGGGTACCTGGCGGGGTCGGCCTGGCCCCGCCAGGGCTCGGGACCGGCGCCGGCCCAGCCGTAGGGCGGCGCCGGCTGCGCGGGCGGAAGGAGCGGAGCCGGCGGTGGCGTCGGCGTCGGCGTCGGCGGTGACGCGACCGGCGGCCAGCCGGCGGCGAGGTCATACGGCGTGGTCCACGAGCGGTCCGGCGCCAGGCCGGTCGCCGGCTCCTCGGGTGCGGCGAGCGGACCCGTCGCCCCAGGTCCAGGCTGGACGATCGTCTCGTCCGGACTGATGGTCGCTTCCTCGGACCACGCCGGGTGCGCCGCCGGCGCGCGCTGGATGATCGTCTCGTCCGGGTCGACCGCCGGCTCCTCGGGCGCGGCGGAGGGGCCCGGCGCCCCGGGCGCGGGGTGAACGATCGTCTCGTCCGGGTCGAAGGGCATGTTCGCGGGCACGTCGGCCATCAGCTCTTCTCCCTGATACTGGCCGACCGGCCAGGTGTCCGTCGCGACGCATGGTCATTTCGGTGCGACGGTACCGCATCGCCCTGACGGGCACGACCCGGCCAAGACCGACATATCGGTCAGGTCCGCTGCTGGTGGCCGGTGCTACCGGCCGGCCCCGCGACCGGCCGCCCCGATCCACGACATCGCCGTGGCGACCATCTCGAGGCCGTGTCCCCAGGCGGTCGTCCGGCCGTCGACGAAGATTCCCGACGGCAGCCGGTCGGCGACGAGCCGCGCGGCCGCGGCGGGGTGCAGCCGGTCGCGGGACGCCCCGATCACCAGGCAGGGACAGCGGATCGCCGCCAGCGCGTCCAGGTCGAGCCCCGGGTAGGCCTGCCAGGTGAGCAGCGACTGCCGCAGCTTGCCCGGGTCGGCGGTCCGCAGGACCCGGTAGAACCCGCCCAGCCCGTTCGCCTTGCGACGGCGATGCACGTACCTCGCCCCTGGCAGGAGTACCCAGCGCAGGATCTCCAGCACCGACGGCGGGCATGGCCACAGCACCCGCGCCGCGGACGGGACCGGCGCGGCGACGTGCGGCAGCAGCAGGATGATCCAGGCGGGCGGCGGGTCGAGCAGCGGGTGCGCGTGCAGGGCCAGGACCGCGCCGGTCGAGGCGGCGATGACGCCGTAGCGGCCGGCGGAGGCGACCGTCTGGCGGGCGAGTTCGGCGACGTCCGCGGCCATGTCGGCGACCGTCATCTGGTCACCGGGGCGCAGCCGGGACGACGCCTTCTCCCGGGTCTCGACGTACCACGTGCGGTGGCGCGCCGCGAGCGCCGGCAGGGTTTTCCGCCAGCTGTAGGGCGTCGACGACCAGCCGGGCACGAAAAGGACAGGATCGGCCGCGGCGCTCGACGCCCCGCCGAACAGCAGGGCCCGCAGGAGCGCGTCCGGCGCGCGCACGGCGCGGACCTCGTCGCGCCACGGCAGCAGCGGGTCCGGGATGTCGCGCCGTCCCCACTCGGACTCCCGGACACGCCACCCCCAGGGTAGGTCCCGGCACTGCTCGGCCCACCACGCCGCGTCCACGCCCGAACCGCGCACCAGCCGCTCTCTGGCCTCGTCCCCGCTCATGGCCGCATCTCCTCCCCGACCGCGGTGTCGCCGCGCCGAGACCGCATTCAGCGTCAAGGAGTCCCAGTGTCAGCGGGAAAGAGAAAGAAGCAGGCACCCGTGGAGGTCACCGTCAGGAATACCGGAATGCCAGGAGGAGAAGGCGGTCGGGGTGTGGTGGCAGACCGTAGCCACAGACGGGCACGGACGAGGGCCCGCGCCCGTCAGTCGGGGCGAGGCACTGGGCGTGCTCGCCCCGTGTCGGGCGCTGGGCGCCCTCCCCGCGTGGTTCCGGGCCCTGGCATTTGGCGGTGGTGGGGCCTGGACCGGGCTGACGACGTGGCTGGGTTGGCACTGCGCCGACGCGCTGTCACCAGTTGTGGCTGAGTTTCGCTTACTGGTCGATGGAACGGCGCCGCGGCCCGCCGCGGCTGGACATCCGAGCCCATGGGATGTCGTCGGCTCAGCCGCCGGGGTAGCGGGAGGCCCACTCGGTGGTGGCGCCTCCTCAGGGACCCGGAAACGCCAGCTACGCGCCGGGATAACGCTCCGCCCAGGTTGATGTCACGCCTCCCCAGGGGTCGGCGACCTCGGCGCTGCCGGTGACCTCGCGGACCAGGTCGTCGGCGACCTCGCGAACCAGGCCGTAGCCTTCGAGCTCGTCGAGCCAGCCGACCGGCAGCGCGTCCTCGCCGAGCGCCGCGCCGACGAGGTTGCCGCAGATCGCGCCGGTGGAGTCGCTGTCACCGGAGTGGTTCACGGCGGCGAGCAGCGCGGCGCGCGGGTCGTCCGCCGCGGTGACGGCGCAGAAGACGGCGATGGCCAGCGCCTCCTCGGCGACCCAGCCCGCGCCGAGCGTCTCCACCCGCTCCGCCATGAGGGCCGGCTTGGCGGGCCGGCCCGCGCCCCGGTCGTCGGCCGTGATCTCCCCGGCCGCGCCGAGCGCCGCCCTAAGCGCCCGCGCGACCTCATGGCCCTGTGGCTCGTCCTCGGCCCGGCGCAGCGCCGACATCGCGGCCGCGAGCACCGACGCGCCCTCCAGCACCTCGGCGACGATCCAGGCGAAGGCGCCGGCGGCGAGGTAGCCGGACGGGTGGCCGTGGGTGAGCACCGCGCACTCGACGGCGAGCGACCAGGCGTCCTCCGGCTCGCGGCGCAGCAGGCCGAACGGCGCCGAGCGCATCACGGTGCCGCAGCCCTTGCTGTCCGGGTTGGCCGGGCTCTCGGACGTGCCCATCTTCGGCGCCGCCAGGCCGGACAGGCAGGCGTTGCCCGGCGCGCGGCGGGCGTAGAGCACCGGCTGCGCCGCGAGCCAGCCGCTCACCTCGGCCGGCGGCCCGCTCATCCGCTGCGTCACCAGCCAGCGCTGGTACGCCTGCCACAGCACGGTCGGCGGGTGGCAGATCCCGCGGGACCGGCCGCGCACCGAGGCACGGATGAGGCCCTCGGCGGTGAACAGCGTCATCTGGGTATCGTCGGTGATCGGCGCGAACACGCCGTAGGCCTCGGTCAGCCCGGTGACCCCGTCCGGCCCGTGCGCGCGCCGGATCTCGCCGAGCGACAGGAACTCGATGCCGGCGCCGAGCGCGTCGCCCACCGCGCCGCCGAGCAGGCAGCCCCTCACCCGGTCCCGGTAGGACAACACCGCGATTCCCCCTCCACCACCCCTGCGACCGTGCGCCCGGCTCGGCCGGCCGTGGCCGAGCCCGCGAACGCGCGTGATCCAAGCGTAGGTAGCAACACCGACAATCCAGCGCCCCGGTGGCAGCGAGACCACGCCAAGCTCCCCGTCCCCGCGGTTACCGCGCCTGGCAGTCACGGCGATAACCTCTCCACGGCAAGACAAATCGACCACGGAGCCCAGACGTTGCGAGCCTGCCGATGAGCGCGGCCGAACCCCCCGCCCCGGCTGGCGCGGCGCGGGCGCGGCCACGGGTCGTCCTGGCCGACGACGCCGCCTTCTTCCGCGAGGCGATCGCGGGGCTGCTGCAACGATCCGGCCTCGACGTCGTCGGCGAGGCCGGCGACCCGGTGGCGCTGCGCGCGGCGGTTGCCCGGCTGCGCCCCGACGTCGCCGTCATCGACATCCGGATGCCCCCCACCCGCAGGCTGGAGGGCCTGGAGGCCGCGCTCGCGATCCGCCGCGACCAGCCGGGCGTCGGCGTGCTGCTGCTGTCCCAGTACCTCGAGTCCCACTACCTGCCCACGCTGTTCGGCGCGGCCATCGGGCCGGCCCGGCCGGCGGCCGGGGACGCGAGCCCCCGCGCCCGCGCGCACCCAGCCGGCGTCCGTGCCATCGGCGGCACGGACGCCGGCCAAGGCGGGGTCGGCTACCTGCTCAAGGAACGGGTCGGCGGGGCGTCGGTCTTCGTCGACGCCGTCCGGCGCGTCGCGGCCGGCGGCTGCGTGCTCGACCCGGAGGTCGTGGCCCTGCTGCTCGACGGCCGCCGTCGCCGCGACGTGCTGGCAACGCTGTCCGCCCGCGAGCGCGAGGTGCTCGGCCTGATGGCCGAGGGCCGGTCCAACCGGGCCATCGGCGACAAGCTGGTACTGACCCCGCGCACCGTCGAGTCGCACATCCGCAACATCTTCGGCCGCCTCGGCCTGGAACCCGAGCAGGACGACAACCGCCGAGTCCTCGCCGTCCTCGCCTACCTGCGCGCCGAAGGCCGGTAGAGCCTCTCCCGCGCGGATCCTCCGGGAGCGGATCTCGACGGTCAGCCAGCTGGGTTTCCTCGACACGGTCGCGGACTTCGGGTTCTACACCGAGGTGATCGAGAGCACGCCCGGATTCCTGGCCAACCTGAGCAAACTCGCGCGGGCGTCCGCGGCCTGGGACGCCACCAACCCCCTTCGCCTGCTCGGCCCCGACGGGAGGGCACAGTGATCTCGCGCCCCAGTCGGTCAGCTCGCGGTCGGCCCGATGCCAGTTTCGCGACTGCGACCCGACCTGTCAGTTCGAGACCGTCGTCTATGCCGCGATGTTCCGCGGCAGTCTTGGATCAAGATATGCCTGGCCGGAACGGATCTACGATCCGGCCTCGCCGCTGAGTACGGCCTCGCCGCTGAGTACGCCGCGTCGCTCAAGCTCCTCCACGACACTCCGGCCAGCATCGCGGAAGTCGTCGACTCGGTAGCGGGCCGCTTCCTCCCCGTCGCCGGCGGCGATGGCGCGCACGACGCGGGCGTGTGCGTCGACGGTGTCGTTATGGCTGCGGTCGATGCTGATGCGGAACACCAGCGGCAGGTATCCGGTGAAGGCGCGCAGCTCGGCGCGGAGGCGGCGCGAACCACCGGCACGGTGCTCGGTGGTGAGGATCGTGCGCACGAGCTCGACCACACGGTCCCGATCGTTCGGCGTCGCGGCTCGAAGCTCGTCGACCAGGCCTTCGAGCCGCGCGATCACCTCACGGTCCCGCTCCTCGGCCAGCCGTCGGACGGCAACGCCGCTGAGCAGGCCGATGATCTCAAAATCGTCGGTGATCGACTTGGCGTCGAACGGCTCGACGAAAACCCCCCGATGATACGTCGAGGCAACGATGCCGTCCCGCTCCAACATCACGATAGCTTCGCGGACCGGGAGACGGCTCACGTCGAGTTCCTGGCACACCTCTCCAAGATCGATCCGATCGCCCGACTTGAAGCGTCCCTCGAAGATCTGCTCCAAGACGTAGTCCACGACGGCAGCGCTCGTCTTGTTTCGAGGGACGGGACGGGGCGCCACAGCGGGTGATCCTTATCGGGATCGATGTTTGTACCGAACACAGAGCTTGTTTGCCCAAACGACGCTATCACGGATCTTGAAGTCGGCATGGCTGGCGTCGGGGCGTCTGGGCGTACCCCAACCGGACACAGTTTCGTGTGCATCGCGCCGTAATCGATCACCGGGATCGCAGGCACATCACCAGGCGCTGACCTGCTACGACGCCTACCCGGTGGCTCACTCCGGGAGTACTGGGCCTACTCCGGCGGGCGCGTCCAGGCGCGAACGGCCAGCTTGCCGGTGGTGCCGAGGTCGAGGTAGGGCGCCACGGTCACCGGATCGGCGCCCTGCTGGGCCCGCACCCTGACGTACGGGACATTGAGGGTGGTCCCGGCCGAAGTTCGACCTCGTGATGCAGCTGCTGCGCGCCGGCGGCACCCTCAAGGTCACCTGCCTGCGCCGGCTGGACAGCCCCATTTCGTAGTCCGGAGAATCGGCGTTTGACAGTCTCCGCGGCCGCGTGCATGATCACGCCGTGCACGTCGACGGGGACATCCCCACGGCGGTCGTCCCCGTGCAGCCTGGTGCGCTCCCCGGCCTCCCCGCCGTCCTCCCAGCGCCACGCGCCGACCCGCCCGACAGCGGCGCGGCGCGGACCACCGACATGGGCCATGGCCTGGCGCCAAGGGTCATCGACGCGGATGACCGTCACCCGCTGTCACCCGTCGGCCGGCAGGCCCTCGCGGCGGTGCCGCGGCGCGGGCCCGAACCGGAGTGGCCCTCGACGCTGGTCGTGGTGGCCGGCGTCCTCGTGGGCGCCGTGCTCGGCGTGTGCGCGCTGGTGCTCAAGGCCGAGGACGGCTCGCATCCGCTCCCCCAGACGATTGCCGGGGTCGTGGGCGGCTACCTGTTCCTCGCCGCGGGAGCGGTCGCGCATGCCCGCGACCCCACCAACCGGGTCGGGCTGCTCATGGTGCTCGCCGGAGCCGCCTACTTCGCCGAGGACGTGCAGCTCGCCAAGACCACCTGGATGTTCGGGGTCGGCCTGCTGCTGGCCCAGGCGTCGACCGGGCCGCTCACCCACCTGCTGCTGGCCTTCCCCGACGGGCGCCTCACCTCGCGCGCGCAGCGGGTGCTCGCCGGCGTGACCTACGCGGTCGTCCTGGGGATCGGCCCGCTCTGCGCCCCGTTCAACGACACCAGCGAGCTCCCCGCCGGGCGGGTCAACCCGCTCTACATCTGGGGCTCCCGGTCGATGATCGAGACGTGGAGCCGGATCAACGCGGCGATCGGCGCCGTGGTCGGGGCCGGGGTGCTCGCCGTGCTGACGCACCGCTGGCTGACGGCGAGTGGGCCACGGCGACGGGTGCTCGCGCCGGTGTTCGTCACCGGTCTCGTCGGTGCCGCCGCGACCGTCGCCAGTGGGCTGGGCCCAGGTTCCAGCCCGCTGCGACCCGCGCTGCTGTGGGTGTACCTCGTCGCCTTCGCGCTGCTGCCGTTGGGGTTCCTGGCCGGGATCCCACGGCTGCGGTTCGGCCGCACCCGCTTCGGGACGCTGCTCGCCCAGCTCGCCACCCCGCTGCCGCACGCCGAGTTGCGCGCGCTGCTCGCCAGCGCCCTGGGCGACCCGTCGCTGCGGATCGCCTACTGGCGGCCGGAGACGGCAAGCTTCGTCGACGAGAACGGCCAGCCGCTCGACGTGGAGGCTCCCGGCGAGGACCTGGCCAGGCCGGGCCAGCGCCCGCGGTCTGACCGCCCCACCATGCGGCTCGTCGAGCGGGACGGGCGGCGGGTCGCCGCGCTGCTTCACGACCCCGCGCTGCGCGAGGACCCGCGCCGCCTGGACGCGGTCGTCGCCGCGGCGGGGCTCGCGCTGGACAACCAGCGGCTCGCCGCCGAGGTGCGCGCCCAGCTGGCCGAGGTACGCGCCTCGCGCGGCCGGATCGTCGCCGCGGCCGACGCGGAGCGCCGCCGCATCGAGCGTGACCTGCACGACGGTGCCCAGCAGCGCCTCATCATCGCCCGCCTTGCGGTGCGGATGGCGCAGGACCAGCGCTGCGCCCCTGAGCTCGCCGCGCTGCTCGCGCGCGCCGCCGACGGGCTGGACCTGGCGATCCGGGAGCTGCGCGAGCTTGCCCGCGGCATCCATCCGGAGATCCTGACCGAGGCCGGGCTGGTGGCGGCCGTCGAGGCGCTCGTCGACCGGGTGCCCCTCGACGTCCGGGTCGTCGCGGCGGATGTGCCGCGGCTGCCGGCCGCGGTCGAGGCGACGGCGTACTTCGTCGCCGCCGAGGCGGTCACGAACGTGCTCCACCACGCCGCGGCGACGCGTGTCACGATCGAGATCGGCCACGGCGGCGGGCGGCTGCGCGTCGCCGTCACCGACGACGGCGCCGGCGGGGCCGACCTCGCCGCCGGGACCGGCCTGCTCGGCCTGCGCGACCGTGTGTCCGCGCTGGACGGCACTCTCGTCGTCCACAGCCCGCCCGGCCGCGGCACGACCGTCCGCGCCGACCTGCCGGCCGCCGGCGGCTGAGCGCGGATCCCACCCAGGACGGCGCGCACCGGGGCCGCGGACAGCGCGGCGGGCATGGCGCCGTCGGCGGTTGCCCAGGCTCGGCCATCGCGCCATCGGCCATGGGTGACATGCCGGACAGGTCCTCTGGGCCGCCCACCGTGGAACAACGGAAACGGACTGCCGGGCGCCCCAAGGACCGAGCCCCGTCGGAGCGCCTCCTCCCCCGCCAACTGGTTGACTGTGGGTGTCCGGGGGAGGTCACCGAGTGACCTCGCCAAACCGGAGCGGCGGGCCGACCCGCCCGGGCGAGGCGGCAGAAGCGGCCCGAGGAGAGGTGGTGGCGATGGGTTGGCGCGAGTTCCTGGGACTGCGCGAGCCGCGGCGCCCGCACGAACAGGACTACGACCACGACGACCGCGGGCGGGACCAGTCCCATGACGACCGCGGCTACCCCGAGGACCACATCCCGCGGGAGGAACCCGCTCACGAGTACGAAGGCGGCTCCCAGGAGCGCGGTGTCCGCGCCGAAGACGGCGAATACCAGGACGAACGCGCATACCTCGAACGCGGGTACCAGGACGAGCTGGACTATCCGGCCGAGTTCAGGCATCCGGAGGACCGCGACGTTCCCGACGAGCGAGAGCACCGCGAGGACTACCAGGCCGGGGCGGCGAGCCCGGTGTCTCCCGGAGACGTCGACCGGGGCGATCGTGTCTTCCGATCCGGCGACGTCGACGAATCCCCGGATCTCACCCCGACGAGCCGGGGTTCGCTGAACGAGGCCCGGCCGGCCGCCACGGGCCGCGAGCAGCCCACACCCACGGGCCCGTCCGCTCCCGCCGGGGACCGCGCGGCTCGGGCGGCTGACACCGGAGCCTTCCGGTACGAGCCGTCGCCACCGGTCGGCGAGCGCACTGGCCAGGCGGCCGGCGCGCGGCCCCTCTCGGGTGAGCCGGCCCTGACCGCCGAGGAGCGGGTCGGTTCGGCCTCGGACGTCGAGTCGTTCCTGACCACACCGGCCCCGGCTGCCGGGCAGCGGCCTCCGGCTGGTTTCGAGGTGTTCGAGGCTCCCGTCGAGCGCCTCGGTGACGTCGGTGACGTCGGGGGCGCCGGGCAGGCGGACGACCAGTGGCCCGCCGGTGAGGAGGCGTCCGCCGGCCGGGCCGGCGGCCTGGGGCAGGAGCGCGGCGAGCGGCTCGCGGTCGACCGGGACCGCTACCAGGAGTTCCTGGCGGCCGACGCGGAACGCGAGGAGGCGGCCCGCGCCGAGGCGAACCGTCCCGCCGGCCCCGCCGCGCGGCCGGCCCGCCCCGCACCCGGCGCCAAGCCGGCCGGCAAGCGCCAGGAGACTCGTTCCGCCAGCGGCCAGAGCCCCGCGGAGCGCCGCGGCGCGCGGTCCGCCCAGGACGGCGGCCAGGAGGGTGACGGTCAGGCCCGGTTAGCCGTCGGCGGCGGCGACCCCGGTCACACTGGCTGGGACGACGGCCCCGGCTGGGACGACGGCGACGCCGGTGCGCGCGGGCTGGCTGGCGCGCCTGGCGACCAGGAACCCGAACCGGCGGCTGGACGGACGTTCGACGCGGCCTCCGCCGACTCAGCCTCTACCAGCGCCGCCTCTACCAGCGCCGCCTCTACCAGCGCCGCCTCTACCAGCGCCGCCTCTACCAGCGCCGCCTCTGCCGGCGCGGGCTCCTTGGGCGCCATGCCCGTCGGCGCGATGGAGACGGAGCGGGCCGGCGGCGCGCAGGCACCGGCCGAGCCCGAGGCCGAGGCGGACCGGGCACGGAGCGCGCCCGGGACGAAGCCGGGCCAGGAGCTGAGTTGGCGGTTCCCACCCCAGCAGGTGGTCGCGTCCTACCAGACCCATGACCAGGCCGAACGGGCGGTCGACCACCTGGCCGACGCGCGTTTCCCGGTCGAGCGGACGGCCATCGTCGGCCGCGGCCTGACCAGCGTGGAGACGATCGGGCGGATGTCCTGGCGGGACTCGACGCTGCGCGCGGTCGGGGGCTGGGCGGTGGCCGGCGCCCTGGTCGGCCTGGTCTTCGGGCTGCTGGATTGGGTCACGCCGCTGCGGGCGGCCTTCTCACTCGCGCTGTGGGGTCTGCTCTTCGGCGCCCTTCTCGGCCTGTTCGCCGGTCTGCTGACGTGGGTGTTCGCCGGTGGGAGCCACCAGCGTGTTACGCACAGCCATGTCTACCGGGCGCACAGCTACGACCTGCTCGTAGACTCAGAACTCGCCGAACGGGCCAGGAGCACCCTGGTTCTCGGCGGCTTCCCGGTCACCGGTTCGGTCCGCAAGGACGCGATCTCCTTCCGGCACCGCTGACCCCCGCGTCCCGTCGCCGCGGAGCGCCCGCGGTCCCCGCCGGGCCGCCGGGCCGACAGCCCCCGGCCCGTCGGGCCCGTCAGGCCCGCCGGGACATCGGGCCGTCAGGTCCCACGCCACGGGCCGCGCACGAATGCCCGCCGCGGAGCGCCTCCGCCGGCTGTCTGGTAAGCACGTTCTAGCCGGGCGGATGTCAGTGACGCAGCTGAGGTGGTTCTCTGTGGGTGACGTGACGCGGTGGGAGACCCTGGACGTCTCGGTCGACGGGCCCGTCGCCTGGGTGCGGTTCGACCGGCCGGACCGGCGCAACGGCGTCACCACCGAGATGGCGGTCGAGATGTACGGGGCGCTGTCGGAGCTTGCGGCGCTGGACGCGGTCAGCGTGCTGGTGCTCACCGGCAACGGGGACGCGTTCTGCCCCGGCGCAGACCTGCGCGCCGCCGCCGAGGACGGCCAGGCGGCACGGCGGCTGCCCGACCCGGAGACCTACCACTCGGCCCGCCTACTGCACGAGATGCCGGCGCTGACGGTCGCCGCGGTCAACGGTGCCTGCGCGGGCGCCGGGTTCGCCTGGGCGGCGGCCTGCGACGTGCGGGTCGCCTCGGCGTCCGCCCGGTTCGCCACGGCGTTCCTCGCGGTCGGGCTGCCCGGCGAGCTGGGCCTGGCCTGGACGCTGCCGCGCAGCGTCGGCGCGACGCGCGCCCGGGAGCTGCTGTTCCTGGCCCCGAAGATCGACGCGGAGCAGGCCCGCGAGTACGGCTTCGTCAGCCGCGTCTGGCCGGCGGAGTCGTTCCAGCGGGAGCTGGACGGCCTCGTCGCCCAGCTCGCGGGCCGGCGCCCCGAGGCGGTCCGCGAGATGAAGCGCAATCTCGTCGAGGCCGAGCGCCTCCCCCTGGGCGACTACATCACCGGCGAGTCGGCCCGCTACCTGGCCCTCCTCACCGGCGACGGCCCCGACAGCGTCCGCGGCCGTATGGCCCAGCGCCGCGACCAGATCCAGGCCGACCACACCGAGTAGCCGGGCTCAGCCCAGCCACCCAGCCGAGCAGGCGAGCCGCGCGCCGAGGTGGTGCTGACCTCCGACGGCGAGGAGGTCGGCCGGGCCAGGGCGGACCCGTCGATCCCGGGGCCAAGGCCGGGGCCGGGCGCGGTGGCCGGCGGAGCCGCGACCGTCAGGCGATCGAGCCGCCGTCGATGAGGTACTCGCCGCCGGTGATGACGCGGGAGGCGTCGCTGACCAGGAACAGGACGAGATCGGCGACGTCCGTCGCCTCGGCGGCGAAGCCGAGCGGGATGTGGGAGAGCGCCTCCCGCTCGTGGTAGCGCAGCATGTCGGCGGCCATCTCGGTGCGGACCAGGCCGGGGCAGACGCAGTTGACCCGGATCTGGTCCCGCCCGAGCTCCAGCGCGGCGGCCCGCGACAGGCCGCGCAGCCCGAACTTGGAGGCAACGTAGGCCGAGCCCATCGGGATCGCCTTGATTCCCGCGGCGGACGCCGTGTTGACGATCGCGCCGCCGCCGCGAGCCCGCATCGCCGGGACGACGGCGCGGATCCCGAGGAACGCGCCGACGAGGTTCGTGTCCAGCACGTCGCGGAAGGTCGCCTCGTCGGTGTCGACCAGGCCGCGGCTGACCATGACCCCCGCGTTGTTCACCAGGATGTCGAGGCCGCCGAACTCGCCGGTCGCGGTGTCCACGGCCTGTGCCCAGGTCTGCTCGGCGGCGACGTCGCCACACACGAAGCGTGCGGCGGTGCCGAGTCCGCCCGCCGCCGCCTTCCCCTGCTCGCCGAGCCGGTCGACGAGCACGACGCTCGCCCCCTCGGCGACGAACCGTTCCGCCTCCGCGAGCCCCTGCCCCCGCGCCGCCCCCGTGACGATGGCGACCCTGCCGTCCAGTACCCCCACGCCGTCCGCCCTCCTCCGGCACCCTCGCCGGTCACCGGTCCGCCCCGTGCCGGCCGCGCCCGAGCGCGGCGGCCGCCCGGAACGCCCGCGTGACCGTGCCTACCAGACCTCCCGTCCGGCGCGCAGCCTAAAGCCCGCCGCGCGGCCGGCGCCGGGCGAACTGTCACAGGCCCGGCCAGACCAGCGAGCGGCGACCCCCGCGGTCCGCAAACCCGGCGGTCCCCGAGCCCGCCGGTCCCCGAGCCCGCCGCCTCCGGCGGCCTGACTGCGCGCGGACGCGGCGCGGTGTCAGGTGGGCGACGCGGCGGTGGAAGGTTCGGGGAAGGCGCGGTTCCTAGCTTCTCCCTCAGCACCACGAGCACACCGGCCGGACCTGCCCCTCCGGCCGGACCGACCACCGCATCGGCCGCTCCCCAGACCCGGCCGTGCCGCCCTCCCCCGGCGGCACGGCCGTCCGGGCGGCGGGCAGGCCCCCCCAGGAGCCCGCCCCCCCCGGGGGGCCGGCCCGGCGCTGCCCCGACGCGGCGCCCGCCCGCGGAGGTGGAGAAAGGACATGAGCCCTATGGAGACCATCGACACGGTGGTGATCGGCGCCGGACAGGCCGGTCTCGCCGTCAGCCGCTGCCTGGCCTCCGCCGGGCGGGAGCACGTCGTGCTCGACCGGGGCGCGGTCGGGCAGCGCTGGCGGGACCGCTGGCAGGCCCAGCGGCTGCTCACCCCGAACTGGATGAGCCGGCTGCCGTTCTGGTCCTACCAGGGCGACGACCCCGACGGGTTCCGCGCCTTCCCCGAGCTCGTCGGCTACCTCGAGGACTACGCGTCGTCGTTCGACGCGCCCGTCCAGGCGGACACCACCGTCGAGTCCGTGACCCTCGCGGCCGGCTCGGCCGCCCGCTGCCCGGCCGGCACGACCGGCGCTCACCGCGCGGGCGGCGCTCACCGCGCGGGCGGCGCCGGCGCGGCGCGGCGCGGGCCGGCCGCCCGGTTCGCGGTGTCCACCGACCGGGGTGGCTTCCACACCCGCAACATCGTCGTCGCGGCGGGCGCGTGCGACGAGCCCGCGGTGCCCGCACAGTTCGCCGGCGCGCTCGGCGGCGTCCACCAGCTGCACGCCGCCGACTACCGCGGCGCGAGCGGCCTCCCCGCCGGCGGGGTGCTCGTCGTGGGCGCGTCGTCGTCCGGGCTGCAGGTCGCCGAGGAGGCGGCCCGGGCCGGCCGGCAGGTCACGATCAGCGTCGGCGCGCATCGCCGGCTGCCCCGCGCCTACCGCGGCATGGACATCTGGTGGTGGCTGGACCGGCTCGGCATCCTCGACCGGAGCGTCGAGGACATGCCGCCCGGGCAGCTGGCGCGCCGCGAGCCGTCGCTGCAGCTCGTCGCCGGCCGCGACCTCGACCTGGGCCTGCTCGCCGACGCCGGCGTCCGCCTGGTCGGGCGGCTGCGCGCGGCGAGCGGGCACCGCGTCGAGCTCGCAGACGACCTCGCGGACACGACCGGCGCCGCCGACGCGCGGATGCGCCGGATCCTCGACCAGATCGAGCGGAACATGCGCGGCAGCGGCCTTGCCGCCGAGCTCACCGACCCGGAGCCGTTTCGTCCCGTCGCCGCGGCGCCGGCGCCGGCGCGCCTCGACCTGAAGGCGGCCGGCATCGGCACCGTCGTCTGGGCGACCGGCTACCGCCACCCCTACCCGTGGCTCCAGGTCCCGGACGTGCGCGACGCCGCGGGGCAGATCCGCCAGCGCGGCGGTGTCACGCCCCGGCCGGGGCTCTATGTCATCGGCCTGCCGTTCCTCGCCCGGCGCAACTCGCACTTCCTCGACGGCGTCCGCCACGACGCCCGCACAGTGGTGACCCACCTCTGCCTCGGCCAGATCCCCTGGCCGCGCGTCGGCGGGCGGATGGACGGGGTATCTCGGCGATGACGAAGCCAGTGGCGACGCCGGCGACGGCGGCCGCCGCCACGGCCGCCTACCGGCGAGGGTCCTACCCGGTGGTCAAGCGGCCGTGTGACGTGGTGGTGGTCGGGGCGCGCTGCGCGGGGGCGGCGACAGCGATGCTGCTCGCCCGCGCCGGCCTGCGGGTCGTGGTGCTCGACCGCGCCCCCAAGGGCTCCGACACCGTCTCCACACACGCGCTGACGCGCGGCGGCGTGCTGCAGCTGCACCGTTGGGGGCTGCTGGACGCGGTCGTCGCGGCCGGCACCCCGCCGGTACGCACCACCGTCCTCCACTACCCCGACGAGACGGCGCGGGTGGCCGTGCGTCCGACACCCGGTGTGGAGGCGCTGGGCGCGCTCTACGCGCCGCGCCGGACGGTGCTCGACGCGATCCTGGTCGACGCCGCCCGCCGCGCCGGCGCCGAGGTCCACTTCGGGATGTCGGTCACCCGGCTGCTCACCGATGGCGCCGGCCACGTCGTCGGCGTCGCCGCCCGCCCCGTCACAGGCGGCACCGGCACTGGCACCGGCGACGAGGACAGCGACGAGGACAGCGACGGCGACCGCCACGGCCACGACGGTGACGACGACCGCGACGACCGCGGTCGCGGTCGCGGGGCCGCGCGGGAGATGCTCGTGCGGGCCGCGCTAACGGTCGGCGCGGACGGGATCGGCTCGACGGTGGCCCGGGCGGTCGCCGCGCCGGCCGTTCACGTCGGGCCGTCCGCCGGGTCGTACCTGTACGGCTACTGGCGCGGGCTGCCCACCGACGGCTACGAGTGGTTCTACGGGCCCGGCGCGTCGGCGGGCCTCATCCCGACCAATGACGGCCTGACCTGCGTGTTCGTCGGGCACGCCGCCGGACGGATGCGCGCGGTCCGCGCCGGGACCGGTGACGCCCGCGCCGCGTTCGACGCGGTGCTCGCCGCGGCCGCGCCGGATCTGGCGGATCGGCTCGCCGCCGCCGAGCCGGTCGCTCGCCTGGCCGGGTTCGGCGGGCGCAGCGGCTACCTGCGCGAGGCCTTCGGGCCCGGCTGGGCGCTGGCCGGCGACGCCGGGTTCTTCCGCGACCCGCTGAGCACCCACGGGATCTCCGACGCGCTGCGCGACGCGGAGCTGCTCGCCCGCGCCGTCCTGGACGCGGGCCCGGCGCCCGGGCCGGTCCTCGACGCGGCCCTGGCCCGCTACCAGCAAGCTCGCGACCGCCTGGCGCTCCCGCTCCTGGCCGCGACGGACCGGCTCGCCTCCCACGCCTGGGACGAGGCGTCCCTGCGACCGACGCTGCGCGCCCTCAACGCCGCGATGAACGCCGGGCTCGAGACCCTGCTCGCCCTCCCACCGCTGCCGCTGTCCTCCCCCGCCGCCCACGCGTGGATACCAGGCCAGGCGCCCACCGCGGCACCCGGCCGCTCCCCGGGCGAGACCGCACCTCCCTCATCCCTGGAAGGAAGCTCCCCAAGATGACTGGACTCGCCTCGATCGCCGTCGGGCAGCGAGCCACGCGTACCCGCGCGATCACGGTACGCGACATCGAGCTGTTCACCGAGATGACCGGCGACCGCAACCCGCTGCATTGCGACCCGGACGTGGCCGAGGCGAGCCGGTTCGGCGGGATCATCGTCCAGGGCGGGGTGACCAGCGGCCTGCTCAACGCAGTCGTCGCCGAGGACCTCCCCGGCCCCGGCAGCGTCTTCCTGCACGTCGACTGGAACTTCCGCGCCCCCGTCCGCCCCGGCGACGTCATTACCGCCACCGTCGAGGTCCTCGAGCACCGCGTCGACAAGGCGATCACCCGCCTGCGCACCACCATCACCAACCAGCACGCCGTCACCGTCCTCGACGGCACCGCCCTCGTCTTCCAGGACCCTTCCGTCGCCCGTCCGTCCGGTTGAAGGCAGCAATGCGACCGGTGGGCCGATGGTCAGGTCTTGGGGCGGCCTCGGTGACCTGTTCGGCTACGGCCGTTGGGGACCGACCGTATAGCCAACCCCCGACAGCGTGACGTTGGCGCGGATACGGCAAGCGTTGCCGATCGGTCCCGGGGAAACGGCGATCTTCCCGAGCCGTCTCACGAACGATCGTTTGCGGTCGCTATGTGTTGCTTCGTGGTCCGATGCTGTGCGGGTGCTCAGTGGAGGACGGTGAGCAGGCCCTCGACGCCGCGGTGGAACGCGGCGCCGACGCTGTCGACGCCGTCGAGGTGGGCGCCGGTCATGGCGCCGTCGCGCATCATCACGAAGTGCCGTGCGGCGTGCTGTGGATTGGGGCGCCGCGGTGAGGTCCCGAAGACCTGAGTGAACAGCTCGGCGAGCGTGGTCACATACCAGGCTCGGTGATCGAGGACCACCCTGCGCACCGGGTCGTTGGGGTCCGGGTACTCGGCGGCGGCCTTGAGGAAAGCACACCCGCGGAACTCTGGTCTGGCCAGGTCGTCGGCGACGGCGGTGCCGATCGCGCGCAGCGCGTCGGCCGACGACGGCGCGGTCTCGATGGCCGCTTGCACGTCGGCGCGGATGTGGGCGTCGACGCCGCGCAAGTAGGCAAGTACGAGGTCTTCCTTCGAGGGGAAGTGCCGGTAGAACGTCGCTCGCGTGGCCGGGGCCTCGGCGAGGATCCGCTCGACCCCGACCGCCCGGATTCCGTCGCTGTAGAACAGCCTGCTGGCCGTGGACAACAGTCGTTCCCGGGCCTCGGACCGCCCGTGCCCGCCCGAACTGCTGTTCGGGCTGTCGGGCGCGGAGCGGGTCGGTGTTGCCATGAGCCGACAGTAACAGAAAGAACGGTCGGTCTTGCAGTCGTCGGCTACGTGTGCCAGGCTCTGCACTGCTGCAAGAGAGAACGGTCTTTCTACTTGGAGGCATCATGCCGAGCCGAGACGCGACCAGCTTCCGAGAACTGGCCACCGTCGCCGAGCAGGCCTGCCCGGTCTCCAAGGCCCTGGCCGGCGCTCGCCAGCGATGTGCCCGATCCCCGGCACCCCCGCGCTCGCCACCTCGACCAGAACCTCGCGGCCACCACGCCGCGGTTGACCGGCCAGCAGGTCACCGCGCTCACCGCGGCAGCCAACAGACACACCCCCACCGCTGGCTGCGACCAGCGCACGCCGCACAGAAACCTTCCATCCACCCACGATCACCGGGACGTCGTGCCGACGACGAGTTCGGCTGCTCGCTCCACGCCAGCAGACACCAGATTCAACGGTCTTCTTTGGAATGGAACTGCCATGACCACGACTACGGCCCCTGTCGCTGCCAGTGTCGCGCCGGCGCTTCGTCGGCTCTACTTCGTTCGTTTCGGATTCGCTCTGGTCTGGGCTGTCGTGCTTTTCTCGACCGCGTCGAGCATCGGGCCGGTGAGCGCGACCCTGCTCGTGATCTACCCTCTGTTCGACGCGGGCGCCGCCATCGTCGACGCCCGCTCCTCCCGAGCGAGCCGGTCCGCCCTCGGCCTCCACGTCAACATCGCGATCAGTGCGATCGCCGCCGTCGGACTGGTCTTCGCGGCCGCCTCCGGCATTCCGGCGGTCCTGCGGGTATGGGGGGTCTGGGCCGTCGTAGCGGGCCTAGTCCAGCTCATCGTCGCTCTGCGGCGACGCAAGCTCGGAGGCCAGTGGGCGATGATCGCCAGCGGTACCATCTCCACGCTCGCCGGGATCTCGTTCTTCCTGCAGGCCGCTGCCTCTGACGCCTCGCTGAACAACCTGGCCGGCTACGCTCTGCTCGGCGGCGTCTTCTTCCTCGTCTCTGCGCTGCGCCTCGGGCCGAACGCCAGCCGGAGCACCGGTGGGAGGAACTGACATGACCGACCACACCACCAGGGTCGACAGCGTGTTCGACGTCATCGTCAATTGATCAACAGTTTGTATCTCGCGTTCAACGGCCATGACGATCTCCTCAAGGCCGTGAGCTTCAGCTTTCATTGGTCGTCGGCATCCCCAATCCGAAGTAGAGGTTTGGCAGATACGGCGCCTTCGGACGCTGTCAGTGGTCCGCGATGGTGGGTGCGGCCGGCGGCCAGCAGCCGGGCGCGGACGGTGTCGAGGCCGTTGACGGCCCAGTACACGACCGGGGATCCGCCGCGCGGGTTGCGTTCGCCGTCTGCCTGGTGGAAGCCGAGCGCGACGCCAGCGACGGTCAGCCGGGCGTACACGGACTCGCCGTCAACGTCGAGGTGGACCTCGCCGCCGAGCACGCCGGCCCACCAACGGGCGGATTTCTCCGGGTCACGCGGCACATGCGCCCGGCCCGCGGGCTGGTCCGTCACGGGATGGTCGTCGCCGGGCTGGCGGACTGGCTGACCGGCCACCTCGGATTCGACCCGCTGACCGGCGTCACGACGTTCGACTGGCTGGCCACGCCGACGCAGACTCTGGCCGAGGTCACCGGCGGGGCGGTGTTCCATGACGGGCTCCGCCAGCTGCACCAGGCCCGGCAGGCGCTGGCCTGGTACCCGGACGACGTGTGGCGCTATGTGCTGGCCTGCCAGTGGCGGCGGATCAGCCAGGAGGAGGCGTTCGTCGGCCGCTGCGGCGAGGCGGGCGACGACCTCGGCTCGGCGATTGTCACCGCCCGGCTGACCCGCGACCTGGTCCGCCTGTGCCTGCTGATGAACCGGGTCTACCCCCCATATGGCAAGTGGCTCGGCAGCGCGTTCGCCCGCCTGCCCTGCGCCGGCGTCCTGACCCCGGTGCTGACCGCGGCCCTGGCCGCTACCGGCTGGCACGACCGCGAACGCCATCTCACCCGTGCCTACGGGACCATCGCCGACCTGCACAACGAGCTGGGCCTTACCGACTGGGTCGAGCCAACGGCCCGGCCCTTCCACGACCGGCCGTTCCAGGTCCTCGACGCCGACCGCTTCACCACCGCCCTGACCGACACGATCACCGACCCCAAGCTCCATGCCCGCCCGCTGACCGGCGCCCTCGACCAGTCCATCGACAACACCGACGCCCTGGGCGACCGCGCCCGCGGCCCGGCACTCGCCAACGCCCTCGACATCGCCGACCTCCCAGACGCGCCGGGACCGGAATCCGGCCGGGCATAGCGCCAAAGCGCGACCCCGTGGCCATCGATCAGGACGGTACCGACAATCCCACCTGTGATCATGACCCGGCTTCTGATCCGGTGGGATGTTCGGGGCTAGAGCGAGGAAACGAAATACTCAAGGTAGTATGCCCGGGCGTGTGTGACGCTGGTCACTACGACTTGGGGTTATGGGGGTGGGTGTCAGGCGTCAGTTGATCTGGCCCGCCGGGGTGGCGTTGAGCTGAGGCAGGCCATGTGCGGTGTCGTGCGCGGGGCCAATGGCCGTCATCCGATCTGGTCTGCCGGACTGGCGGAGTCGCGTATTCAACTGTCATGTATTTGCAAGATCTACTTCGCAAGTCGTCACTGTCTGTCGCAACTGTTACGAACGGACCCAGAGGTTGCTGCCCGGGTCTGTCACACCAGCGCCCGGGTACAGCGCCCCCCATCGCGGCTAGCACAGCGAGGGACTGGATCAGCTCCGGTGTGTCGTCCGGCGAGTTGGCGTCCTCCAATGGTGCACACGGGCTCGTCGCACCGGCGGACGTGGGCGAGCATGCCTATACCTTCGACCTGTAGCCGACCACGCGGCGGGCATCCGTCGCCGCCGATCTGGAGCACAACACCGTGTCCAACCCGACCGTCCCCACCCACGTTCCGCCAGCCCCGATGTATTCGGAGCGGCACTTCGAATGCTGGGGGCAGCTCGTCGAGACCTTCCCACGAGGACAGGGTCCCTACGATCCCGTTCTGGGCCACAAGGCGCAGGGATATGGCCTAAACGGCTATACAGGAGAGTTCGAGGCTGACACCCCACGCGCGCTGCAGTGCGCAAATGGTGGCGAGGACGACGACACCTGGCCGCTGCACGACGAGGACGAGTTCATCGCGGCGGTCGAGGAGCGGCGCGAGAGGCTGCTGCGCACCTCCTTCTACCAGCGCCACGACAAACCGGAGATCTTCGCGGCCTACGAACAGGCGGCGCGTGACGGACGAACCGAGCAGTCCCGGCGGGCCACCTACGAGATGTGGCGTCAGGCCCACCGAAGGCGGGCCTACTTCCTCGTCGGCGCCGAGCCGGTGCGGGTGGACCTGGCCGACGACGGCACCCCGGTGACGGCCTGGCGGCTGGACACGACGACCGGCCGCATCGTCTCGACCAGCCGGTCCGACGCGGACGCTGTCCTGCACGGCGCGGGCACGCGCGTCACCGAACGTTCCTGGCTGCTCGCGGTGGAGGACCGGCGCGGGCTCGGCGGGGACGGTGCCATCGCCCAGGCCTACGCGAAAGCCGCGGCGGAGCCGGACGAGGTATACCGTCGCCTGATCCTGTTCCGCAGTTTCGATCTTTGGGCGGAGAAGTTCGCCGCCGACGACGGAACCGACCGGTGACGGAGACCTTCACCGTTCAGCGGTTGGGCACGCATCCGCGGCCGGAGAAACGCCGTGACTACTACCGCGAGACCGTCCGATTCATCGTTCCGCTTGCCGAGCGTCACCCGTGGTTCCGTGACTGGTTCGACGCGTGGCGCGCCGAGTTCGGCCACCTCGACGGCACCGCCGCGGTGCGGGGAACACCGGGGAGGCTCGAGGCCGCCCCGGCGTCACCCCTTCGGCGTCACCCCTTCGGCGTCACCGCCGCGGTGTCACTGCTTCCCGGAGCCGGCGAGCGACGTGTTGAGGCCGGGGACCGCCCAGGAGCGATCGAGATCCTCCGCGCCCGCGCCGACGCCGGCGACGAGTATGCCGGCGGCCGGCTCGCCGAGCTGCTCGCGAAGGGTGGCGATGACCGGTTGCTACGTTTCGGTTTCAGTGTGGACGGGTCGGTGGCGGGCAGTCGGGACTGGTGAGTCTGATTTTCCGCCGCGTGTTCCGTGGTCGCCGGGGGCGTAGTGGCTCCAGGTGCCGCCGGCGTCGCCGACGAGGCGGGCGGTGTGGCTGTGGTGGAAGCCGAGCGTGCTGGCCACCACCGGCGCCGGGGCTTGCAAGACGAGCTGCCGCAGGGCGGCGGTTCGGCCGAGTCGGGTGGGGATGCCGAGTTCGCGGAGCAGGGTCGCGAGGCCTTCGGGGCGCAGCGGCTGGCCGGAGCGGCGACCGGGGAACAGCCACGGCGAGTTCGGGTTGGTCGCGGTGCGCATGTTGGTGCGACTGTCTCGGAGGGCGAGCAGCAGAGCGGCGAATGGTTCGGGTACCGGCGACGGTGGGTCTCTCAGCCGGATGAGCACCTGGTCGCCGTCGAGAAGGATGTCGGCGGTGGTCAGCCGGACGATTCTGCTCAGCGGTTGGGCGTAGAGCAGGACCAGCACGGCGGCGACCCGGGTCCGCAGCGCCGGTGTGTCGTCGGTGAGCAGCCGGCGCAGCAGGCCGATCCGACGGTGCTGGCTAATGGGGGCCTGCTGGCGAATCTCGTGACGGGGAATGGTGAGCGCAGGCATCTGCTCGGTGTGCATGGCCCAGCGCAGGAACGGCCGCAGACTGTGGTGTTCGTGGTCGCGGTGGGCGACGTGCCAGCGGTCGAGGTCGGCCTGGCCGCATTCCGCCAGGGTGCGGCCCTCTCGCGCGAGCCAGGCGAGGAACTCGGCCGCGCGCCGGACCTGGGCGGCGGCGCTGTTGCGGGTGTGGGTGCCCAGCGGCCGTCCCTCGGCGCGTCGCCGCAGCCAGGGCAGGACCTGCCAGGTGGTGAACTGCCGGAGGATGCGGGCGCGGCTCGGGTCGGGAAGGTCGGGTAGATAGCCGTGTAGCCAGCGCTCGAACAGCAGGATCTGCTTGTCCACCGGTGGTAGTAGGGCGCAGCCCATCAGCAGCTCGCGAAGATGCTCGGCGGCCCGCCAGGGCTCAAGCTCGTCGAACGCCTTGTGCGTCAGCGTGATCTCCCCGGTCCCCAAGCCGCGCAGGAACACCGGCACGTAGGGCTGATAGAGCCAGGTCAGTCCGGACAGTGGGTTGTCCATCGCGACGAGCGCGGCGTGCAGTGGCCGCAGCTCCGGTCGGACCTCGCCGGTGCCGTCGCCAAGCAGTTCGGCGAGCCGGTTGTCCAGGGTGCAGCGGGTGCAGCGCCGCCCGCCGTGCAGCTTGCCTTCACTGCCGCAACGCGAGCAGGTGTAGGACTGGCGGAACCCGGCGCAGCGGGTGCACACGGGCCTGCTCTCGGCCAGCCCGGGCAGGATGCGGTCCTGCCCGCAGCTCGGGCAGTGGCCGCGGAGCCTGAGTGCCCGGTCGTGACAGGTCCGGCAGACGTGGCCGTCGGGCCAATGGGCGGCGAAGTCGCGGTGCCGGCCGCAGCGGGCGCAATCCCGTTTGTACCAGCGTTCGTACTGCTCGGCCGTGGCGTGGGGACGGTCGGTCACTGCGGCCGCAGCCGGGCCCGTTTCGGCCGCAACGCGGCCAGGTCGACCACCGCGTCGTCGGTCGCCGTCTTCCGGACGGCGACGTCGTCCGCCTTGGTGACGATCAGCTCGGCCGGGCTGCACGCGAAGATGTCACACAATGCGGCCAGCACCGGCAGCGACAACCGCTCCGGGACGCCAGTGGCCAGCCGGTGCACCTGGGAGACCGACAGACTGATCCCGCGGTCGGCAAGCAGCGGCACGAGTTCGGTGGTGGAGAAAATCCCATGGGCGGCCATCACCTCCCGCAGCCGCCACTGGTAGCTGACCTGGCGTTTCATCGAGCCTCCTGGGCGGGTCTGAGCGCGGCGGTCATCGTGTCGTCGAGGACGCGGCGCAGCGTGCGGGTGCGGAAGTCCGAGGACACGCAGGTGTAGAGCGACGTCGTGGACGCGTGCTCGTGTCCTACCTGATGTTGGACGAACAGGGCGTCCCGGCCGGCCTCGATCAGATGGGTGACGTAGGAGCGGCGCAGCGAGTGGAAGTCGAGGTTGCGGTCGAGGCCGACCGCGTCCCGACAGGCGGCGAACCGAGCGTCGATCTGGCTCAACGCCACCCGTTCGGCGCGTTCTGACGGCCACAACGCCGCACTGCCTGACACGGCGAGCAGCGGGCGTACCTCGTGGACCCACTGGTCGAGGATCTCCGGAACCCAGTCCCAGACGGTCAGCACGCTGCGGCGCTTCGGCGGCGATCCCTTCATCGCTTTGCCGTGCCGGACGTAGAGCACCCCGTAGTCGCCGAGCTCAGGGGCGTGCGGGTTGCGGCCCAGATCGGCCACGTCCAACATCCGGGTCTCGTTACGCCGCAGCCCATAGCCGTAGGCAACCTTGAACAGCGTGGCGTCCCGGAATGCTGACAGCCAGCCCTTCCGACCGGCTGCGCGAACCCGGGCGACCTGACCATCGGCGTGATCGAAGAACCCCTCCAACTCGTCGAGCGTGAACGCCCGCTTGCCCGGGGCGGACTCATTGTCCTGGACATGCACGGCGGTGTTCCAGGCGTGCACGACCTGGACCGGGTGAGTGCCGAACTGCCGCTCGCACTCGGCTGACCAGTCGTAAGCGGGGTCGGTCAAATAGTGGCAGAACGCCCGCACCGCCTCCTGGTAGGACCGCACTGTCGAGTGCCGCAGGTGTCGCACCGCCCGCAGGTCCCCTAGCCAGTCGTCGACCATCGCCGCAGTCCACTGCCACGGGAAAGCATCCGCGTGCCGGGCGAAAGCCTGCACCGCCTTCTCCCGACCGTAGATCGTGGAAAGCGCCAGGTTCCGCGCCAACTGCTGATTGCGCCACCCCTCCACCATCGCGGCGAACACCTGCTCCTCCGGCCGCAGCAGCGGCACCCCACGGGCGAGATGCAACCCGGCGGCGCCAGGTGCGCGCCCCTCATGCCCCACGAACAGTCACCCTCCGTCGATCGCATCAGATGCGGAATCTTCGCATCTGATGCGAAAGGGGCTGCGATCGGGGTGGTCCTGGCCCCCTACCTGGAAGGAAGCGCAGCCGCCGACAGGCACTCAGTCCCCTGTATCCGGCGGAAACCCGCAGCTCAGGCAGCCATCTAGTCGGCCATCGCCCGCCGTATCGCAAACCAACCTGAAATCGCATCCGTTGAAATTCGTGACACTTGCAGCAAGCAGCACAAAACCAACGCCACGGAGTTGGCCTTCGGGGCGAGTCAGCTCAGGTGACGTCGTAGGTCAGGTGCGTCGCGGTCGACGTCGGGGTGACGCTCCGCTGCACCAGCGTGCGGAGCGCTCCGCGGGTGAACAGGGGCGTCCCTGCGCCCAGCATGACGGGCGCGAGGTGCAAGGTCAGCACGTCGACCAGCCCGGCCTCGAGCGCCGAGCCGATCGTGGCGCCGCCGCCCATGAGGACCACGTCAAGCTCCTCGCCTCGGTCGGATGACGCTGCTTCCGCGCGTTCGCGGGCCGCGGTGACGGCGTCGGGCAGGCCGGTGGTGACGAACGTCCAGTCGAGGTCGGTGAGCCGCACCGACTCCGGTGGTGTGCTCGTGACGACGACGAACGCGGGCTTGCCGACCTCGCCAGCGCCGTAGCCGGTCTCGTCGTTCCAGCCGTCCGGCCCGTCGACCAGGTCGAACAGCCGGCGGCCCAGGACGACGGCGCCCGAGCGGGCGGTCGCCTCGCGCAGGACCCGCTGGTCGTCGGGGTCGTCGGAGAACGCCCAGGTGTGCAGGGCCTCGCCGCCGGTGCCCAGACCGTTGTCCGGGCCCGGGTCAGGCCCGGTGACGAAACCGTCGAGGGAGACCGAGATGTCTGCGACGATGCGAGTCATACGGGGCAGACCCGATGCGACGCCCGGACTCATCGGTGTGCGGATCTGGCCCATTTTGAGCGGTGACACCGACGGGCACGCCGTTCACCTCGCTGGCGATTCGGCGGGAAGCCAGATCGGAGGCCCCGCGTCCCGAGGAACCAGTGCCGTGTCAGTCCAAGACGCCGTCAGCGGTCTTCAAGTGCGGCTGTCGGTCGGTGGTGAGATATCCGAGGTCTGCGCAAACGCTTCCGCTACCCAGGTGAGCCACCGGTGGAGGGTGCTGAAGTCGGATCCTGACCAAGATCGGGCTCTCCCGCTACTTCGGCGCAACCCTTTCCTGCGAACCGGACCTGCGATGGAAGGTCGCCTTCCCCCGCCAGAGCAGGTGCGCCCCGGTCGACAGCACCTCGGTGGCGAGCCGGTGGGACAGGAAGTCGCGGTCCGCTAGGGTGATCATCCCGGGGCCGAGATGGGGCAGCAGGTCAAGGGCCAGCGCCGGCTCGCTGGTCGTCCACGGGCCGAACGCGGCCACGAGCAGGGCGTGGGTGCCGGCCTCGGCCGCGATCAGCCAGCGGGCCTTTGGGAGCGACGCAGGCCCGCCCACATACGACGACCCGGAGAAGAAGGCCCGGTTGAGCTTCGTGTCCGGCAGGTCAGAGGTCGACCCGTCGAGCTGGACCAGCCGCACCCCGTGCAGGACAACCCGGCCTGCCCGTCCACCCCGAGCTGGATACGATCAGTGCTCTGGTCGAAGGAGGGTGACGTGACCGACGAGACGGCGGCACCACAATATGACCCGGAGGAACTCACCGTCTATGTCGCTGAGGACGGACTGCTCTGCGTCGGTGACCGCAGCGTCGTCGACACCTACATCGCCGCCCTCCAGCGCAAGGCCGGACGGTCTTTGAGCGACCTCGGCATCGGCAGGCAGTCGCTTCTGGATATCGGTGCTGCAGCCTCAGTGCTCGAAGCCCTCCATGCGACCGGTGGCGAGTACTTCCAGATGCCGCCGAGCAGTCTCGAACTTTTCATGAAACTTGGGGTCGTCCCCGGTGCGGACGGCTGCTTCAAAGGCACTGTTCGGAGTGCCAATGGGCAGTTCTTCGCCAACCTCGACTTCCGGCAAGTATCGCTCGGTCCGACACGGGCCATGTCCATCCAGTTGGCCGTCGCCACAGCAGCACTGCGCGCCGCGATCAAGGACGTTGAGCGGGCAGTCGAGCGTGTCGAAGGCAAGGTCGATGACCTCGCCGCGCGGGCACGCTCAGCCACGCTCGGCGACGTGCTCGGTTCGCACCGGTTACTCAGGCAGCACGTTGCGACCCTCGACGAGAAGGGAGTGCTGCCGGAGACGACCTGGCAGTCCGTTGCCGCGCTTGGCCCACAGCTTGCTGTCGGTATCGAGAGGATCCGCCAGTTCTTGTCGCAGCGTGTGAAGAATCTCGACGTCACCAAGTCTGCCGCTGAAAGAGCCAAGCGGCTTCACGACGCCGTTGACAACAACAACATCGGTGAACTGTTCCAACTGCTGGTCGTGGCCGAAGACTCGCACTACCTCTGGCACCGCCTAAGTATCGAACACGCGCGAACCACCGAGCCACACAACCTCGAGCATGTGATCGCGTCAGCCCGCAAGCTCCTTCGCGACGATGTACAACTCGACCGCGAACTGCTCGATGACCTTCGCCAAGCCATCGATTTCTATGCCGCGCTGCGCCCGCTGGAGAAACACCGTGCGCTCTCGCGCAAGAAGCTTGAAGAGGACGTTGAGGCGCTGCGACGTGGCTTTGACGACTTCGCGGCCGCCCGCCAGATACAGGTGACGCATTGGCAGGCCATCCAGCGGCCCACCTGGGGCGATGTCGGCGCAGAACTTGGCCGACGTGGTACCGCGATCGGCCGCGCTGCTCAGAACGCCAGCGCGAAGGCCATCGCCGCAGCCGACGAGTATGCGAGCCGTGCCGCCGACGCGATCGTGGAGCAGGCCCGCGCCGCAGGCGACGCGATCGACCTTCAGGCACATCGAGTGGCAGACACAGCCAAAGATGCTTGGCGAAAGAAGCCCTCCCGGGACACGAACGACTAAGAGGTCACCACCGGCGGCTACACCTCAGTGCTCGACGAGCTGGCCCGCGCCGCCGCCGAGGAAGCGGCGAGGCTCGTCCCACGACCCCCACCAACGGCTCCCGCGCACACGTCGCGCACACGGGAGATCGACATGACCTCTCAGAGAGAGGGATCAAATGGCAAAACTGCAGGTCAAGTACTGTGCGCTCGGAGGGACTTGAACCCCCAACCTTCTGATCCGTAGACCTCGGCGGGCCGTCCACGAGCGTCCATCGGTGCAGGTGACGGGCTCGGCGTCGTCCACCGTCGTCCACTGACGTCCACCCCGTTGCGGTACAACTGCCGTACTTCTCGACCCCGTGCCTCGGGCTACCTACGGTGACATCCGGAGGGCAGGGATCCGCGCGGCGATCCTTTCTAGGTTCGGATGGGGGAGCCGAAGCGGAGGACGTTCCCTTCAGGGTCGATGACGGCGCCTTCGCGTTGGCCCCAGTCGGTGTCCTCCGGGGAATGGATCTCGACTCCGGCGGAGCGCCACTCGGCGGCCAGGTCGTCGGCGTCGTCGACGATACTGGCCACCAGCGACTTTTCGTCGCCGCACGCGGCCCGGCCAGGCCGACTCTGATCACTACGGGTCAGGGAACGACGGTGACGGGCCACTTGCCGGCACGGACGAGGCGGGTGGCGAGGGAGCCGACGATGCGGTGGCCGGCGCTTTCGGAGGCGCCGACGACGACCATGTCGGCGTGCATCTCGTCGGCGGTGCGGCGCAGCGCGGCTAGCGGGTCGCCGAAGCGGACGACGAACGTGGTCGACAGGCCCAGCTCCTCGGCACGGTGCGCGACGATGTCGCGGATCTCGGCGGCGACGTCGACGGCGGCCTGCTGGATGGCGCCGGCCGCCATCGGGGCCATCGCCTCCCATCCGGGTGTCATGGTGACGTAGACGACGACCAGACGTGCCCGCTGGCGGCGGGCGACCCCGGCCGCGTACGAGGCGGCCCGCAGCGCGGTACGCGACCCGTCGACGCCGACCACGACCGTGCCCGGCCCGTCGGTACCCAGCTCGAACGGACCGGGGTTCCACACCGGCCCGAACCGCTCGACCGACAGAACCCCCGTGCCGTCCGCCATGTCCACGCGTCCAGTCTGCTCCGCCGGGACGGCGAACGGTGGCGCCGGCCAGCCGGCGGACGGCGCGGATTCCCGGCCGCGGATTCGGCCACGAATTCCCGGCCGCGGACGGGCCGTCGGGGCGGCCGCCAGGCGGTGGGCGGTGGGCGGTGGGCGACGGTCAGCTGCCGTCGTCGATGACGTCCGGCCCGAGGCCGGCGGTGAGCCAGTCGTCGTAGCGGAGGCCGGTGACCTCCTCGAGCAGCGCGATGTCGTCGACGAAGTACGGCAACACCGCCTTGCGCTCGGTGGAGGTGAGCGGACGGCGTCCGCCCTTCTGGCGCCGCAGCGCGGTGAGCAGCGGGCCGCGGAACACCTGCCGGACCGGGACGGGGAAATGGTGGCCGATCTGTCCGCCGGTACGCAGCGCCGCCCGCAGTGCGGCGTTCACCGACGTGTCGGCGACGAACGGGGTGACATTCTGCGACGGCACCGCGTCGAGCAACCCGATCCGTACCCCGAGGAACTCGCAGACCCGGTCCAGCGTGGGGGCCGGGTCCTCACGCAGGTCGCGGTAACGCAGCAGCAGGACCTGGTCGCGGGAGAACAGGCCGAGCAGGTGGGCGAGCTGCGCGCCGTAGAGGCCCTGGGAGACGTAGTGCCAGAAATGCGCCCAGCCGGCCTCGCGCCGCGGCTCCTCCAGCGCGCAGGCCCGGACGAAGTCGCGTTCGGGCTCGAGGCCGGCGGCCCACAGATGGGTCCAGTTCGAGTGCGCCCGGTCCACCGGGTTGCGCAGCAGTACGACCAGGCGGGCCTTCGGCAGCAGCCGCTTGATCCGGTTCTGGGCGTCCAGGTCGTACAGGTAGAACGGTGTCGCCTCGCCGAGCAGCGCGTGCGCCGGCGCGGGGGCGAACAGCGCCTCGTAGTCGGCAGGCCGCCACACGCGTTCCTGGTAGGTCTGGGCGTCACCCGGCCCGCCCCGCGCCGGTGGCGGGCCGGCCGAGAGGAAGAACTTCGGCTCTTTCACCGTGGGCAGGAAGAGGTCGGGGTGCCGGGCCAGCGCCGCGTGCAGCGCCGTGGTCCCGGCCTTGGGCACGCCGATCACGAGGAAGTCGGGAAGGGGCATCGTCGGTCTCGCTCCTGACGCAGGGCCGGGCGGCGGCCAGTCGTGGGAGAGCCCGGCCGGCGGATGCGGTGGCGACCGGTGTGCCCGCACCAGGACCGGAGCGGCGGCTGCCGGCGGGACAGATGCGGTGTACCCGCAGGATAACCGCCCATACACATTCCCGACCGGGAAGGTAATAAAGATGTAGCGCGCCGGTGGAGTACGACGGGTGCCGATCACCTCACCGGTTCCCGACCAGACGCCCTCCTCCCTCCCGCTTCCCCGTTGGGAGCCGGCGGTCACCGTGGTGGCCCCCGAGGGGGACGGCCCGGGCAACTGGGTGGGCGCGCCGAGCGCGCTGCTCGTGGACGGCACGTACTACCTGGCCTACCGGCTGCGCCGCCCGGTGGGCGAGGGGCGCGGCTTCGGCGTCGTGATCGCCTCGTCGGCGGACGGCGAGCGGTTCACCGAGATCGCGCGCATCGGCCGCGAGCCGTTCGGCGCCGAGTCGCTGGAGCGCCCCGCGCTCGTCCACACGCCCGAAGGCCGCTGGCGCCTCTACGTCAGCTGCGCCACCCCCGACAGCCCGCACTGGTGGGTCGACCTGCTGGAGGCCGACGACCCGGCCCGCTTCGACCCGGCCGAGCGGCGCACCGCGCTGCCCGGCGACGAGCACACCGCCGTCAAGGACCCGGTGGTGCTCTGGCACGACGGCCGCTGGCATCTGTGGGCCTCCTGCCACCTGCTCGACGACCCAGACGCGACCGACCGGATGGAAAGCCGGTACGCGACCAGCGCGGACGGCGTGACCTGGACCTGGCATGGCGTCGCCCTCGCCCCCCGGCCCGGCCGCTGGGACGCCCGCGGCGTGCGGATCACCGCGGTGCTCCCCGGGCACACCCCGCCCGTCGCCTTCTACGACGGCCGCGCGAGCGCCGCCGAGAACTGGTACGAGCGCACCGGCGTCGCGGCCGCGGCCCCGGCGGAGGCCGGCTTCGCCCGTTTCCACGCGGTCGGGACGGCGGCGCACGCGAGCGCCCCGCACGGCGACGGCGCGCTGCGCTACCTCAGCGTCGTCGACCTGCCCGGCGGCGCCAGCCGGATCTACTACGAGGCGAGCCGACCAGACGGGGCGCACGAGCTGCGCACCGAGCTCCTGGACGCGGCCGGCCCGACGGCGAGTGCTGGCTAGGCCGTCCCCGGCACGTCTCCCATGGATCTCCGCCGCCGAGGCGGAGGCCCCGTCCGCCTACCCGGGCGAGTCCCGCCCCCGCGGTGCCGCGCGAACGACAGCCACACCCATGCGACTCTCCTGTCACAACCAGGCCACATCACGGCCATAAACATCTATCCCCACCGATTTAGTTGAAATTGCTGGTGGCGGCCCTTATCGTCGCCTGCATGCGTGCCTGCCTCCTCCTGCTGGTGAGCCGCGCCCACATCGACCTGCGGCGCGTCGCCAGCGCGCTGTGTCGGCCCGGCCGCTGACGGCCCGGCGCCCCGACCCGCGCGAGTGCCTTCCCGGATTCGCGCAGACCGGCCACGACGGCGAGGAAGGCGCGTCACGCCCCTCCCCCGCGTGTCGGCCCCCGCTGGCCGATCGGCCCGCCTGACCGCGCGACCTACGTGGATCCCCGCGACTCCCGCCGCCCAGGAGGTCCTCCCGTGCCCGCGCATTCCCCTGCCCGCCAGCCCTTGGCGGGCCAGCATCCACCCGATCCCCGCGGCGGGGCCGTCCGGGTCGCCGCGGTGGACGCCACGGCGCTGGCCGAGGCCGACCCGGCGCGTTCCGGCGGTTCGGCGGCGGCTGTGCTGCGCGCCGTCCTCGACCACGGCCCGCTCGCTCGCGCCACCATCGGACAGGCGACCGGGCTCAGCTCGGCGGCCGTGTCCCGACAGACCTCTGACCTGATCTCGCTGGGCCTGCTGCGGGACCTGCCCGGCACCCAGCAGGCCGCGCCCAGGGCCGGACGCCCGCACGTCCCCGTCGACGTCGACACCGCAAGCCACCTCGCCTGCGGCGTGCACATCGCCGTGCCGATGCTGACGTTCGGCCTGGTCGACCTGCGCGGCCGGGTGGTGGCGCAAGAGGAGGTCGACCATGACGGCGACCCGGCTCATGTGCTCGCGCTGATCAGCCGGTACCTGCCGGACTTCGTCCGCCGCCGCCAGGGGGCCTACTCGGATGCGAGCTACCGCGCCAGTGCCACTGCCGGTGGCGGCGGCGCGGCGCGTCCGGGTGGCGGCGGTCTGCTCGGCGTGGGCGTCGTCAGCGGCGGGCTGGTCGACGCACGCGGCGGGGCCATTCTCGAGCACGCGCCGCTCGGCTGGCGCGACGTGCCAATCGCGGCTCCGCTGCGGGCGGCGACCGGCCTGCCGGTGCACGTCGAGGGCCATGCCCGCGCGCTCGCCCAGGCCGAGATCCTCTTCGGCGACCCGCGGGCGCGCCACGGCCTCGTGCACCTGTTCGCGGGCCACGTGGTCGATGCCGCGATCGCTCTCGAGGGCACCGTGCTGCGTGGCCAGCGCTCGGCGGCCGGCGGGGTGGCGCACCTGCGGATCCCCGGCGCCACCGAGCAGTGCGCCTGCGGCGGGAGGGGATGCGCCCAGGCCACGCTGTCCGAGCGGGTGTGGCTGGCGAGGGCGGTCGCCGAAGGCGTGATCCCCCGGCCCGACATCCGCCTGCTGGCCGCCGCCGTCGCCGCGCGGGAGCCGGCCGCCCTGGCGCTGGTACGCGCCCGGCTGCGCCTCATCGGCCGGCTCGCGGCGCTGCTGATCGACATGATCGACCCTGAGGTGCTCGTCGTCACGGAGCTCGCGACGCTCCAGTGGCCGGAACTGATCGCCGACGTGCACGCCGAGGTCGCGGCACACTCGCGAGCCCGCTCGGCGCCGGAGCGGGTGGTGCGGCCGAGCAGCTTCGGGCCGGGCGTCCTCGCCGTCGCCGCGGCCGCCGGCATCCTCGCCGCGGTGCACCGCAGCCCGCGCAGCGTCCGCGCGCCGCTGGCACGAACGCTTCCGTCCCAGGGCACGGGCGCCGGCCCAGGCCGCGCCGTCACCGCCCGACCGTCGCGGGGCACGCTGCCGGCCACCGCGGCCGGCCGGTGACGGAAAAATACGGCGGACGGGCCCGCGGTATTACTTCCATCAAGTCGGAAACCATTGACCCCTCGCACGGCGCGCGGGACGATAAATCCGCCGGCCACCACGGCGACGACACTTCGAACGAAATTCAAGAAAGGCGGTGGATATCATGGTCAGACTCCAGACTGAATCGGTCCACCGCCTGGTGACCGGGCTGCGGGCATGTGGGCCCGCCGCACGGCCGTCGCGATGTCGTCCCAGGCCGTTCGCGGCCTGAGAGAGGCCGGCCGGAACACCACGCCATTTCGGGCCGTGGTGCGCGGCCGTAACCGCCGGCCACGCTGAGGAACGGCGACAGCCAGGCACGCCGGCTCTCCGGGCCCGGGATCTTCCGCGGAACAACGCCGCCATTTTCTCGCCGGGCCCGGACATCCCGGCCCGGCGCCAACGCGCGGATTCTTCTCGTGGCCGTTCCCAGCCGCGGGTCGACGTCCTTTCACCAGTCAGCCGCCCATGTGCCGTCGCGCGCCGTGGCGAGAGGCATGGGCGATGTCTCATGGCCGGAAGAGCTTCCCGCAGGCAAGCCTCCCCACCGGGAGGCTTCCCACCCGCGGGACCTCCCGCCGGCCGTCCTCGGTGCCGCCATCCGGCGGTGCTCAATCCTCCGAAGGGATACACCAGACCATGACAAGCCCGACAACGAGCGCGCCCGCGGACCTGGGCATCGACGTCCGGCCGGTGGCCGGGAACATCGGCGCCGAGATCCACGGTGTCGACCTGCGCGAGGAGCTCGACGACGCCGCAATCGCCGAGATCCGGGCGGCGCTGCACCGCTGGAAGGTGGTCTTCTTCCGCGACCAGCACATCGACCACGCCCAGCAGATCGCGTTCGGCCGGCGGTTCGGCAAGCTCACGCCGGCGCACCCGCACGAGGACGCACCGCCGGAGGGATTCCCGGAGATCCTGCCGATCGACAGCCGCCGCTACAACAAGCTGTTCGGCCAGGCGGAGGCCAAGGACCTCAAGAAGAAGTTCAAGGTCACCTACGACAACGGCTGGCACACCGACGTCACCGCCCTGGTGAACCCGCCGGCCGGCTCCATCCTGCGCGCCGAGATCGTGCCGCCCTACGGCGGCGACACGCAGTGGACCAACCTCGTCGCCGCCTACGAGGGGCTGCCCGAACCGCTCCAGCGCCTCGCCGACGGGCTGCGGGCGAAGCACAGCTTCGGCCAGCCGATCTTCGAGGGCAGCGAGTACGGCAAGAAGATCAGGGCGAACCCGCTGGTGGCGATCCACCCGGTCGTTCGGGTGCACCCGGAGACCGGCGAGCGGGCCCTGTTCATCAGCCCGAGCTTCACCAGCCGCGACAACGAGATCATCGGCTTCGGGCCGCGCCAGAGCCGCGCGATCCTGGACCTGTTCTACGAGCAGATCTCCCGGCCGGAGTACACCGTCCGGTTCCGGTGGAGCCCGGGTGACATCGCATTCTGGGACAACCGGGCGACCGCGCATCTCGGCCCGTCCGACGTGGACATCACCGAGTTCGAGCGGGTGCTCTACCGGGTCACGCTCGAGGGGGACGTCCCGGTGGGCGTCGACGGCCGCTCGTCCGAGCTCGTCGCCGGCCAGCCGTTCCTGGCCGGCTGAGCGGCGCCGGGTAGCACCTTCCCCAAACCGCGATTCTGGAACGGCCGTGGCCCGTTCCGGGAGATGGCGGCGCCGCGCGTGTCCACGCCCCAGAGGCGCGCGGTGCCGCCGCGTGCCGTCTCCCTAATCCGAAGAACGACGCCGGAACGCCGTCGGGTCCGACAGCGTGCGCGCCGTCGGACCCGACGGCGGGCGACGCCTCCGGACGCGCTCGAGGCCCCTTCCCGTTCTCTCGGCGCATTCCTTCTCTCCCGGGGCTCTCTCGTCTTCTCTCGGGCATTTTCCTTGTCTCCGCACCTCGTCCGGCCCCTCTCGGCGCCTTCCTTCGACCGCGTCCGCCCAGCAACCGCGGCTGTGGCCCGCCCGCCGCGGCCGCGTCCCGCTCCCCTGATGCCTGACGGCGTCAGTCGTTCCCTGGATGGAGAATCCGATGCAGCACCGACGGCCGCGTAGACGGCTGTTCTCCCTCGCCGCCGTCGCGGCCCTGCTGGCGGTGGGCGCCGCCGCCTGTGGTGGTGGGGGATCCTCGCCCGATTCTTCGTCCGGCGACAGGACCACGCTGCGGATCGGCGACCAAGGAAAGATCCTGGAACTGCAGCTGACCCTGTCCGGGCAAGGCAAAGGAACTCCGTACGGCCTCGGCTTCAACACCTTCGCCGACGGGCCGCACATGAACGCGGCGTTCAGCGCGAACCGGCTCGACGTCGGCTACATGGGCGACACGCCCGTGCTTTTCGCCAACGCCTCTGCCGCCGGAATCACGGCGGTGGCCGTCGCGAAGTCGACCAAGAACTCGCAGACGATCTACGCGGGCAAGGACTCCGGCATCCAGACGCTGGCCGACCTCAAGGGCAAGAAGGTCGCCGTCACCGTCGGCACGTCGCTGCACGGCTACCTGCTCCAGCAGCTGGACTCGGCCGGGCTCACCGAGAAGGACGTCACACTGGTGAACGTCCCGGCCACGAGCCTCGTCTCGACGTTCACGTCCGGCCAGGTGGACGCCGTCGTCTGGGTCAGCCAGTACGGCGCCGCGCTCACCGGTACCGGCGCCCAGGAGATCAAGACGGCGCCGCTGCCGCAGTACTCCGTCATCCTCGCCGCGAAGTCGGCGTTGAAGGACCCGACGAAGCGCGCCGCCATCGAGGACTTCCTCGTGCGGCTCTCCCGCGCCTCGACGTGGCCGAAGGCACACCCGGACGCGTGGGTGCAGACGTACTACGTCCAGCTGCTCAAGCAGGACCCGACCACCAGCCGGGCGTTCTTCGACAGCCTGCCGGCCACCCAGTACGCGCCGGTCACCGATGACTTCACACAGTTCCAGCAGAAGCAGGCCGACCTGCTGATCGGTGCCGGCCAGCTGCCGAAGACCCTCAAGGTCAGCGACGAGATCGACGCCGCCTTCAACGCCGAGCTCACCGGAAAGTTCGCCGCCGCGGGGCTGACGACATGACGGCCACGGCCACCAGTCCGGGTCAGGGCCGCAGGCTGGGCGCCCTGCCCGCGGCCGGGCGGCGGGCAGGGCGGCCAGCCGGCCCGAGGAAGCCGAGGAGCGTGCGATGACCGACGTCAGCTACCTGCCTGCGACCGCCCCGCCACCCAAGGCCGGCCCCCACGGCCTTCCCCCGTCCGCGGCCGGGAGCGCCGCGACCAGGAGCGCCGCGGGGGAGACGCGCGCGAACGCCGCGCCGGCGGCGACCACGCCCACCCTCGAGGACCCCACCGGCGGTCGACGCTCCCGCGGGACCCGGCTGTCGGCTCCCGGCTGGATCCGCCGGCTCACGGGCCCGGCGGTGCTGTTCGCGGTCTGGTGGGCGGTCACCGGTACGGGCCTGGTCGGCGGCCGGGTACTCGCCTCGCCGCTTGCCGTCGCCCGTGCCTTCGGGGATCTGGCGGGCGACGGGGAGCTCTGGAACAACCTGTCGGTGTCGCTCGTCCGGGTCGGCTGGGGCGTGCTGTTCGGGGTCGCGGCCGGCCTCGTCCTCGCCGTCCTCGCCGGGTTCTTCCGTGCCGGCGAGCACATCGTCGACTCGTCGATGAACTTCCTGCGGACGATCCCCATCATCGCCCTGCTGCCACTGATCATCGTCTGGATCGGCATCGGCGAGTCGGCCAAGATCTTCCTGATCTCGGCCGGCGTCGTCTTCCCGGTCTACATGAACACGTTCGCGGGCATCCGCGGCGTCGACGTCAAGCTCGTGGAAGCCGGCCGGACGTTCGGGCTGGGCCGGCTCGGGCTCATCCGCCGCGTCATCATCCCCGGCGCGCTGCCGGGATTCCTCATCGGGCTGCGCTGGTCGCTCGGCGTCGCCTGGCTCCTGCTGGTCTTCGCCGAGCAGGTCAACACCGACCGCGGAATCGGCTACCTCCTCACCAGCGCCCAGGGATGGAACCGGACCGACATCATCATCCTCTGCCTGGTGATCTACGGCGTACTCGGACTGCTCTGCGACGGCATCGTCCGCGTCCTCGAAGGGAGTCTGCTGTCATGGCGACGCGGCTTCAGCGGTACCTGAGCCCCCCAGCGCCCACCAGCGCCCAGGACGAAGCCGGCCAGGCCGCCGGTCCGACCGGCCTGGCCAGCCTGACCGGCCACACCGGACCGGCCGGACCAGCCGGGGGCGACACCGACGGCGTGGCGGTGCGGGTGCACGGCCTGCGCCGGTCCTTCGGCGAGCGGGTCGTGCTCGACGGCCTGGACCTGACGATCGCCGCCGGCGAGTTCGTCGCGCTGCTCGGGCGCAGCGGATCGGGCAAGAGCACGCTGCTGCGCATCCTCGGCGGGTTCGACACCGGCATCGACGGCGACGTGCTCGCGGCGACCCGGCGATCCGTGGTCTTTCAGGAGGCACGGCTGCTGCCCTGGACCCGGGCACTCGGCAACGTCACGCTCGGCCTGCCCGGCAAGGACGTCGCGGCCCGTGGCCGGGTGGCGCTCGCCGAAGTGGGGCTGGCGGACCGCGAACGGGCCTGGCCGGTGACGCTCTCCGGCGGGGAGGCGCAGCGGGTCGCGCTCGCCAGGGCTCTGGTGCGCGAGCCGGACCTGGTGATGCTCGACGAGCCGTTCGGCGCGCTCGACGCCCTGACCCGCATCCGGATGCACGCCCTGCTGCAGGAGCTGTGCCGCCGCCACCGCCCGGCGGTCCTGTTCGTCACCCACGACGTCGACGAGGCCATCCTGCTGGCTGACCGTGTCCTGGTCCTCGCCGACGGCCGGTTGTCGCTCGACGTACCGGTAGGCGTCGCGTCCCCGCGGCTACGCTCCGATCCCGCGTTCGCCGTGCTGCGCTCCCGCTTGCTCGCCGAGCTCGGCGTCGACGACGTCGCCGAAGGCGCCCGCTGACCGTGCCCGAGGCAAGCCCGGCAGCACCTCCCTGGCGGGCTCGCCTCGGCGCCCCGCGGAACCGACGATCACCACGTTCCGCGGAACCGACTCGGGCGCTGAGCGCCCTCGGTGGCCACGGCCACGGCGGCGGCGGCGGCCGTGCTCGAGGGTGGAGGGGCCGCGGGGTCAACAGCGGCCATGGGCCAGTTCGGGCCCGGGCGCGGCGCGGGAGTCCGTCGCGGAAGTGCGAGCGGGGTCGCCAGGAGGAGGAGCCCGGCGGCCGCGATCGCGATCCGGGCGCTGGTGATGCTGGCCAGCAGTCCCCACAGCGCGGTCAGGGTCGCCGTCCCAAGCTTGCTGGTGATCGACCAGGCCGCCAGCGTCCGGGCGACGCGCTGGGGATCGGTGTGGTCGAGCCGGTAGGTGGCGAACAGGGGGGTGAACACTCCCATGCAGGTGACCAGGCCGAGCTGGACGGCGATGACGAGCACGATCCCGGCCGTGCCGGGGCAGACAAAGGCCAGCCCGAGCGACCAGCACGCCCGCGCCGCACCGGCGACGACGAGCACCCGGTGCGGTCCGTATCGCGCGGCCAGCGGTCGCGCCAGGCGAGAACCGACCAGGCCGCCGACGCAGGGCACACCGAACGCGAGGCCGTACTGCCAGGGCTCGAACCCGAGGTGGCCAACCATGAGGACGGCGAGCAGCGGCGACGTCGCCATGATCAGCCCATTGACCATGATCGTGTTGACGAACAGCGGCCGCAGCGCGGGATGGGTCAGGATGTACCGCCATCCTTCGACCAGATCGTGGGCTCGTAGCCCGTGCGAATCGGATCGCGCGGGGTGTGGCTCCCGACCGCCGATGGCACGGATACCCATCGCCGAGAGCAGGTAACTGACGGCGTCGGCCACCACGGTCGTCACCGGCCCGAACAGTCCGATCATGGCTCCGCCGAGTGGCGGTCCGAGCACGGTGGCGGTCCAGGTCGTGGACTCCAGCCGCGCGTTCGCGACGAGCAGGTCCGCTCCCCGCAAGAGGTCCTTCAGGTAGGCGCCACTGGCCGCCGTAAAGGCGATATCGGCGGCGGCGACGATGACCGACACGACCAGGAGCTGGGCGAAGCTGAGCGAGCCCGCCGCGAACGCCACCGGGACGCTCAGGACCGCGACGAACCGAGTCAGGTCCATCGCCACCATCACCGGCCGCTTGCGCCGGAACTCCACCCACGGGCCCAGCGGCACCGCCGCCACCGCCCCTACCGCCAGCCCCGCCGCCGCCAGTTCCGCGACTTCGATCGGCCCCACGTGCAGCACCAGGATCGCGATCAGCGGAAATGCGTCGAACGCGAGCCGCGCGCCCACCGTGCTGACCGTGAACGCCGCCCAGAGCCACCCGAACGGCCGACCCAGCGACCGCCCAGCCCACACACCCAACACACCCTCCAAGGCATTCGCACAACGTGACGTTGACCGCGGACATCAAAGCGGGCATCCAAAAGCCAGATCAAACAACCACCCTGCCGGCGAGCCACAACCGCACGTTGTGCGAATAGTGTCGGCAGGCGTGGATCTCGAGGCCGTGCGCACCTTCATCGCCGCCGCGGACGCGGGCCAGTTCCAGGAGGCCGCCGCGGACCTGTCGGTCACGCAGCAGGCCGTGTCCAAGCGCATCGCCACGCTGGAGAGAGACCTCGGTGTGCGGCTGTTCACCCGCACAGCGCGCGGAGTCCAGCTCACCATCGACGGGCAGGCGTTCCTGCCCCATGCGCGCGGTCTTCTCCGGGCCGAGGAGCGGGCAGCCGCCTCTGTCCGTCCCGGCCGCCGCGCACTGCGCGTCGACGTGATCAGCCGGCGGGTCGCGCCGGCGGCACTGCTGCGCGACTTTCACCGCGCGCACCCCGACACCGAGCTCGACGTCGTGACACTGTTCGACGCCGACGCCGCCTTTGCCGCGGTCCAGTCCGGGATGATCGACGTGTCGTTCCGCGCGGTCACCGTGCCCGCGTCACAGCTCCCCGACGGTGTCCGGACAGCCCGGGTCCTCGACGAGCCCCATCAGCTGCTCACCGGACCGCGCCACGAGCTGGCCGCCGCGCACGCGGTCACGCTCGCCCAGCTCGTCGGGCACCGGATCTGGATACCCGGCATCGCCCCCGGAACCGAGTGGGCCACCTACTACGACGACCTCGCCGCCGCGTTCGGCCTCACCATCGACGCGATCGGCCCCAACTTCGGCACCGACCATCTCCTGGACGTGCTCGCGGACTCCTCGACACTGGCCAGCCTCATCGGCCAGCAGACCCGGTTCCTCTGGCCCGACTACTACGACCTGCGCCGCGTCCCCCTGCATGACCCGACACCGGTCTACCCGCATTCGCTGATCTGGCATCACGAGAATCCGCACCCCGCGCTTGCCACATTCCGCGACCATTTCCGCTCCCGGTCCACCGGTCTCGAGCGCCCCGACGCCGGAACCTGGTCGCCGAAGTGGGCATCGCGGCAGGCCACGCCGTGACAGGGCCGTGACTCGGCCGGCGTTTACGCCGTTTCCGCGAGGCGACCGGGGCGGCGATCGGTCTCCGTCAGAAGCTGCCCATCAGGCGAAGCCGTCCCGCGGGAAAGCATTTTGGACACCCGATGCGCCCCGTCCGGCCACACTCCAAGTACAGGCCGCCACCACCCGGTGCCTGGGCGCAGGTACCCGAGAGGCGAGGTCATGGCGCTTGGCAACGCGAAACCGACGTTCACCTGCGACAACTGCGGCCGGCGCGGGAGCGGCGCCAGCACGACGTCCGCGACCGGCCGGCGGCTGTGCGTCGAGTGCGCCGACCAACTGACGGGCGCCGCCGCCGGACTCATGGCCAGCCAGGGCGCGGTCGGTGACGCCGTCGCCACCGCCGGCTGGTTCACCGCCCTCCGCGCCCGCCGCCGTTCCCGGCGCTCCCCCGGTGACAGCGCCTAGCGCCGCGCCGACGCCCGGCCCGCGGTTACTGGCTCGCGGCGCGCAGCGGGCCGGCGCACCAGCGGCTGACGGCGGCACGGCTGCGCAGGCGGACGATCGGGAGCCCGGGACGCCGCTCGCGCAGGGCGGCGATCCGTCGCGGGCTCTTGTGATGGGTCGACCAGGCCCAGCGCACGATGTGCTCGCGGTCGGTGAAGATCGTGCGCAGCGGCGGCTCGACGTTGCCGTTCCAGAGGACCTCGCGGCTTAGCCGACGGCGCAGGGTACGGCGAACGACCTGGCGCATGACTGTTCGGCGGGGCAGGTCGAGCCAGACCATCAGGTCTGCGCGGTCGGCGAGCAGGTCCCGCGCGTCCCGGTACTGCCATTCCGTCACCCAGGCGGCCCCCTCGCTGAACGCCTCGACGTCCGCCAAGAACGACTCCCGACGCGTCCAGCCGGGACCGTGGAACAGCCCGTCGATGTCGACATGTGGGATCCCCAGCGCCTCTCCCACCCGCCGGGCCAACGTCGTCTTCCCCGACCCCGACGTCCCCGCCACCACCACCCGCCGCGGCTGCTCCGGCAATGGATCCTCAGGCCCCAACATCACCACCTGACGGACGATAGCGGCCCGACTCCGCCAATCCAGCCACCAGTCCGGCGACATGCACCCCGATGACACGGCAGTAGCCGCCGGTCACGGTTTCGACGCGACTCCTCGTTTCGACCTGTCCAGGGTAGTGACTGGTGTCCGTCCGGTCACATCTGCGCACGCAATCGTCTCGGCGGCCAATTTGCGCTCGAGCACAATATTCTTTGTTTACAGTCGAGATAAACCGCCATAATTTGACGGATCAGCCCCGGGCTCATAACTTCCAACACGACCGCTCTACGTAAGTCCGGTTCCACGGACGGGAGCTATGAGTTTCGAGTTGGTGTTTTGCGACGAACCCGCCACCGGCCGAGCACCTGTGTGCGACTGGCTGGACAGTCTCGACACCGGTCGGCGGAACGCCGCCATGCGCGGGTTGTCCCTGGTACTCGCGGTGGAGGGTCCAGCTGTGTGCAACTCCGAATACGGGAAGGCGCTCGGCGGCGGTCTGTATGAGCTGCGGATCCGCCACGATGCAGCCGAACTGCTGAGGGCCCACAATCCGAGACTCCTTGAGAAGTTCGGCGCCCCGCCAGCCAGCGATGTACTTCTCAGGATCTTCTTCGGCTGCGAACGAGAAAGAGTCATCCTGATCGTCGGAGCCTACGACAAGGGTTCCGATCCATCCCCTCGCAAACAACAGACCGAGATCGACAAGGCGCGGTCCCGTCTTGGCGAATACCGGCGCAGGAGACCAACAACGCCCGTGGCGGGCCAGTCGCACAGCTTCCGCCGGTGGTGGATCTCCCAGGTCCGCCGACGCAGGTGACGAGATGGGCTTCAACCCATATCATGTGTCCACAGGGAGGTGCGCGATGAGCTACCGGTTCGACGACTACGTCGCCAGGGTGGAAGCACAGGCAGATGACGACGAGCGCGAGCTGCTCGACATCTACACCAAGTTCTTCGACGCCGAGCGGCAGCGCGTGTTCGACGTCCCCCGCCAGCTGGCCGCCGCGCGCCAGGCACGCCACCTGACGCAACGGCAGCTCGCGAAAGCCTCCGGCATCCAGCAGTCCGAGATCAGCAGGATCGAGCGTGGACAGATCAGCCCGACACTCGAGACCCTGACCCGACTGACCGCCGCGCTCGGGGCTCGGCTGGAGATCGTCGACACCGAAGGCAATCCGCTGGCCGTCTGATCCCGCGACGCATCCTCGACCGCCGGACGCGACCAGCCAGAAGCGAACGGACTACGACTTGCGGCCTACGCCGCAGTGGCCGTCGACCGGTGCGGGCAGGGCGCCGTCCGGGGTGGGGTCTGGCCGCCAGTGGGTGTGCGGCACGACGCCCGGGTCCACGAGCTCCAATCCCTCGAACCGCTCGGCGAACCGCTCCGGCGTGCGCAGGATGTAGGGAAGCGCGCCCGACTCGTTGTAGTCGTCCTGCGCCTCGTCGAAGCCGCTGTCGCCAGCCGGCTGGGTCCCGTCATAACTGGCCAGGTAGCTGCCCGAAGGCAATGCGTCCAGGTACTGCTTCACGATGGACCGCAGCTCGTTGTCGTCCGCGATGTGCCCGAGGACGCCCATCAGCATGAGAGCTACCGGCCTGGTGAAATCCAGGGTCCCGGACGCGGCGGCGAGGACGCTGCTCGGGTCGCGCAGGTCGGCGTCGATGTAGTCGGTGACGCCCTCGGGGGTGGTCGCCAGCAGCGCGCGGGCGTGTGTCAGCACCAGCGGGTCGTTGTCGACATACACGATCCGGCATTCCGGGGCGACGCGCTGGGCGACCTCGTGCGTGTTGTCGGCGGTGGGCAGACCGGTGCCGATGTCGAGGAACTGCCGGATCCCGGCCTCTCCGGCCAGGTAACGCACCGAGCGGACGAGGAACCCGCGGGAGGCACGCGCGAGGTCCGCGATGCCAGGGAAAACCTGGAGGTATTCCTCGCCCGCGGCCCGATCGACCGGATAGCAGTCCTTGCCGCCGAGCCAGTAGTTCCAGATTCGCGCCGAATGCGGCACAGACGCGTCGATCGAATCGGACAAGGCAACGGTCTGGCTCGAACCCTGCGGGTTGGCTGCCGACGGTTCTTCGACCATGCGTGTGGTCTCCGCGTGGTATAGGGCGGACAGTTCGGCCACCCTATCGCGGACCGTGGCGGACCTACCACCCCCCGCAGCCCCGACCTCCCACCCGGCGGAGGGCCTCCGTACTGTCCGCAAGCAAGGAGGCGCCCCGGCGGGCGAGCTGTCAGTCGGGGTCGTAGGCGAGGTTGGGGCGCAGCCAGCGCTCCACGTCGGCGACGTCCTTGCCCTGGCGGGCGGCGTAGTCCTTGACCTGCTCGCGGGAGATGCGGCCGACGGTGAAGTAGCGGGCCTCGGGGTTGGCGAAGATGAGGCCGCTGACGGCGGCCGCCGGGGTCATGGCGTAGGACGACGTCAGTTCCATGCCGAGATTCTCAGCGCCGAGGATGTCGAACAGGGCGCGCTTCTCGGTGTGGTCGGGGCAGGCGGGGTAGCCGAGGGCGGGGCGGATGCCGCGGAAGCGCTCGGCGTGCAGGTCGGCCAGCGCCGGGGCCGCGTCTGGCTCGAACCAGGCGCGGCGGGCCTCGAGGTGGATGTACTCGGCGAACGCCTCGGCGAGGCGGTCGGCGAGCGACTTGGCCATGATCGACCGATAGTCGTCCTGTACGGCCTCGAAGCCGGCGGACAGCTTCTCGGCGCCCTGGATGGAGACGGCGAACGCGCCCATGTGGTCTCCGCCGCCGGCCGGGGCCACGTAGTCAGCCAGGCAGCGGTTCGCCCGGCCGGCCGGCTTCTCGGTCTGCTGGCGCAGCATCGGGAAGCGGACCTCGCCGCCGCGGCCACTCGCGCCGGCACCGTCCTCGTCGGCGCCGGCCACGTCGAAGACGATGTCGTCGACGTCGGCGTGGGCCGGCCAGAAGCCATAGACGCCGTGGGCGGTGAAGGACCCGTCGGCGATGATCTGGTCGAGGAGGGCGTTGGCCTCATCGAACAGCTCGCGCGCCACGGGCTCGTCCAGGATCGCCGGGTAGGTGCCCTTCAGCTCCCAGGCGAGGAAGAAGAACCGCCAGTCGATGAACTCGCGCAGCTGGGCGATGGTGGGCGTCACCGTCCGCGTCCCGGTGAACGCCGGCGTCGGGAGGCCCGCGAAGCTGACCGGCTCGCGGTTGGCCCTGGCCGCCGCGAGCGAGAGCAGCGGACGCTGCTGGCGGTTCTCGTGCTGCTCGCGCAGCGTCGCCTGCTCCTCGCGGTTGCGTGTGTCCAGCGTCGCGGCGCGGTCGGTGTCGAGCAGGTCGGAGACGACCCCGACGACGCGGGACGCGTCGAGCACGTGCACCGTCGTCCCGTTGTACGCGGGGGCGATGCGCACCGCGGTGTGCTGGCGTGACGTCGTCGCGCCGCCGATCAGCAGCGGCAGCTTCAGCCCCCGCCGCTCCATCTCGGCCGCGACGCTGACCATCTCGTCCAGCGACGGGGTGATCAGCCCGGACAGGCCGACCGCGTCGACACCCTCCGCGACCGCCGTGTCGAGGATCTTCGTCGCCGGCACCATCACCCCGAGGTCGATGACCTCGTAGTTGTTGCAGCCGAGCACGACCCCGACGATGTTCTTGCCGATGTCGTGGACGTCGCCCTTGACGGTCGCGAGGACCACCTTGCCGGCGCCGCGGCCCGGCTCGATGCGGCCCTCGGCCAGCGCCTTCTCCTTCTCGGCCTCCATGTACGGCTCGAGGTAGGCGACGGACCGCTTCATCACCCGGGCGGACTTGACGACCTGCGGCAGGAACATCTTGCCCGCGCCGAACAGGTCGCCGACGACCTTCATGCCGTCCATCAGCGGGCCCTCGATGACCTCGAGCGGCCGCGCGACCTGCTGCCGGGCCTCCTCCGTGTCCGCCTCGATGAAGTCCACGATGCCGTGGACGAGAGCGTGCGAGAGCCGCTCGCGCACCGGCGCCTCACGCCAGGACAGGTCGGCGCCGCGGCGCGGCCCGGTGGCGCCACCGCCGGACGCGCGCAGGTCCTCGGCGTACGTGACGAGCCGGTCGGTGGCGTCCTCGCGGCGATCGAACAGCACGTCCTCGACCAGCTCGAGCAGGTCGGCCGGGATGTCCTGGTAGACGGTCAGCTGGCCCGCGTTGACGATGCCCATGTCGAGCCCGGCCTGCACGGCGTAGTACAGGAACGCCGAGTGCATCGCCTCGCGGACGACGTCGTTGCCGCGGAACGAGAACGACAGGTTCGAGATGCCGCCGCTGGTCCTGACGCCCGGGCAGCGCTCCTTGATGATCGGCAGGGCGTCGATGAACGCCTTGGCGTAGCCGTTGTGCTCGGCGATGCCGGTCGCGACGGCGAGCACGGCCGGGTCGAAGATGATGTCCTCGGCCGGGAAGCCGACCTCGGGGGCCGTCAGCAGCTTGTAGGCCCGCTCGCAGATCTCGACCTTGCGCTCGGTGCTGTCCGCCTGGCCCCGCTCGTCGAAGGCCATGACGACGACGCCCGCGCCGTAGGAGCGGATCAGTCGGGCGTGCTCCAGGAAGGGCTCCTCGCCCTCCTTGAGGCTGATCGAGTTGACCACGCCCTTGCCCTGCACGCAGCGCAGCCCGGCCTCGAGCACGGTCCACTTGGAGCTGTCGATCATGATCGGGATGCGGGCGACCTCGGGCTCGGTCGCGATCAGGTTGAGGAACGTCGTCATGGCCTGCTCGCCGTCGAGCAGGTCGGCGTCCATGTTGACGTCGAGGATGTTCGCCCCGCCGCGGACCTGCTCCAGGGCGACGTCGACGGCGCCCTGGTGGTTGTCGGCCTCGATGAGCCGGCGGAACTTCGCCGAGCCGGTGACGTTCGTCCGCTCACCGATCATGACGAAGCCGGTGTCGGGACCGATCTCGAACGTCTCCAGGCCGCTGAACCGGGTGCGCTCGGGCGGCGCGGCCACGGGCCGCGCCGCGACGCCGTGGACCGCGGCGGCGACCGCGGCGATGTGCGCGGGGGTGGTGCCGCAGCAACCGCCGACGATGTTGACGAGCCTCGAGGTCACGAACTCGCCGAGCAGGTTCGCCGCCTCGCCGGGGGTCTGGTCGTAGCCGCCGAACGCGTTCGGCAGGCCGGCGTTCGGGTAGCTGGCGACGTACGTGTCGGCGAGGCGGGCGAGCTCGGCGACGTAGGGGCGCATCTCGGCGGCGCCGAGCGAGCAGTTCAGCCCGACGACCAGCGGGTTCGCGTGCGCGACGGACGTCCAGAACGCCTCGACGGTCTGGCCGGACAGCGTCCGCCCGGACATGTCGACGATCGTGACGGAGATCCACAGCGGCAGCTCGGGCGCGGTCTCCTGGGCGGCCGCGATCGCGGCCTTCGCGTTGAGCGTGTCGAAGATCGTCTCGATGAGCAGCAGGTCGACGCCGCCGTCGGCGAGCGCGGCGATCTGCTCGGAGTAGGAGGCCTTGACCTGGTCGAACGTGACGGCCCGGTAGGCGGGCTCGTCGACGCGCGGCGACAGCGACAGGGTGACGTTGAGCGGGCCGATGGAGCCCGCGACGAACCGGGGGCTGCCGGTCTCGGCGGCGACCTCGTCGGCGGCCTCGCGGGCGATCCGCGCGCCGGCCAGGTTCATCTCCCGGACCAGCGACTGCAGGGCGTAGTCGCCCTGGCCGACGCTGGTGGCGGTGAAGGTGTTGGTGGTGACGATGTCCGCGCCCGCCGTCAGGTACTGGCGGTGCACGTCCCGGATGACGTCCGGGCGGGTGAGGTTGAGCAGGTCGGGATCACCGGTGACGTCGCGAGGATGGTCGACGGGGACGAAACCGCCGAGCCGATAGTCGGCCGGGGTAAGGCCCACTCCCTGCAGCATCGTGCCGTAGGCACCGTCCAGGACGACGACCCGCTGCGCGAGCCGGTCCCTCAGCGCCTGGATCCGTCGCGCCCGCTCGTGCTCGCGAACCTCGTTGACGACGGCGACCACCTGACCACCTCCCGCATAAGTTGTGGGAGGCGCCCTTTGGGGATGCGGAACCAGCCGAGCGTGGCGGCCCACCCTGGTACCCGACAGGTAGCCCAGCATCGGTGGCCCGTTGCAGCGCCTCTCGACCTGTCTACGACCTTACTAAAGCCTGTCCGGCGGCTGGCACCGCGGTACGCCCCTCGTGACGCTCCGTCGCAGGTCCCCGGTGGCCACGAGCACCGGCGCCGGACCGGCCGACGTGCCCGCGCCGCAGCGGGCGCGCGCGTGAACAGGCGGAAAACGTCTCCCGATCGGCGATGAGTGGTTGGCCTCACACCAGTCTTTGCTGGGACTAAATCAGTTGACGGGCGGATTTGTCCTCGATAACGCTCTCTTAAGTCCCCCTTCAGGTGGGAGCTGGCTGCGCCTGCCCGTCGTCGAGCTCCGAGGAGGTCCAGGTGGCCGTCGCGACCAACGACACCCAAGGTTCAGCCCAGCCCAGGCCGCGGCGGGGACGACGCCGGGGGCCGGGTCAGGAGCCGGAGGGACGGCCAGACCCGGAGCCACATGTAAAACCGGCCCGCGCCGTGGCGGCGGGCAACGGCCTGCCGCACTGGTGGCAGGAGGTCATCGGCATCGCGCTCCTCTACGGCGCGTACACGGGCGTGCGGGGCCTCAAGAGCGACGACCTGGCCAGCGCGGACCACCTCGGCCGGGAGCTGCTGCGCCTGGAGAACGTCTGGCACATCAACCCCGAGCACACCCTCAACAACGTGCTGGCGCAGGTGCCCGCGCTGGCGGTGCCCGCCTGCTACTTCTACGCGACGCTGCACTACATCCTCACGCCCGCGGTGCTGATCTGGATGTACCGGCGCAACCCGGGCCACTACCGGGTGGCGCGCAGCACGATCCTGTTGGCGACGGTCATCGGCCTGGTCGGGTTCTGGCTGCTGCCGACCACTCCGCCACGGCTGCTGGCCGGCACCTGGTACCACGACACGATGGCCGACGTCTCGGGCTGGGGCTGGTGGGGCGGCGACGCGAGCGCCCCGCGCGGGCTGGGCGGCCTCACCAACCAGTACGCGGCGATGCCGTCACTGCACTGCGGCTGGGCGCTGTGGTGCGGCTACCTCCTGGCCAGGTTCGCTCGCCATCGGGCCGTGAGGGTGATCGGGGCGTGTTACCCGGTCATGACGACCCTCGTCGTCATGTCGACCGGCAACCACTACTTCCTCGACGCCGTCGGCGGCTTCGTCGACCTTCTGCTCGCCGTCACGATCGTCCTCCTGGTCCGCCGTGCGCTGCCCCGCCGGCCCCGGCTCACCCCCGCGGCGGTGGAGGGCACCGGCCGGCCGCAGGCCACTGGTCAACCGGTGCCCTCCAGCCGCAGGCCACCCGGCGGCGACCGTCCGCCGACTCGCCCGGCCCAGCCGGCCCGCCCGGCTCCCGGGCCGGATCCGGATCCTGGCCCGGCGGCGGTCGCGGGCCCAGAAGCGGGCCCCGGATCCCGAAGGACACCTCGTGAGGACCTGCATGCCGCCAGGCGCGGCGAGACTTCCCCGTCCAGGCGGCGGGACGTCCGTCAGCGGACGGCGGTGAGGAAGGGGCTGGGGGTGCCGCTCCAGGAGACGTAGAGCTGCTCGCGGGCACGGGTGCAGGCGACGAACAGCGCGCAGCGTTCCTGCAGGAGATCGACGGCGTGTGCGTATGGGTCCTCCTCGGCCGGTGTCACCGGGCTGCGGGCCGGTACGAGCCCGTCGGACACGCCAACCACGGCCAGGCAGCGGAACTCCAGCCCTTTCATCCCGTGCATCGACCCGACGGCGACGGGGCTTGCCGGGGCGACGCCCCGGCGGCCCTTCAGCTTCGGCCTGCTGAGCGCCCTGGCGATGATCCCCGCGTCGGTCAGCGCCGTGACCGCCTCGTCGACGAGGATGTTCTTGCGGGCCGCGACGCCGATCTCGGCTGGCTCGACGCCCGCGTCCAGCCAGCCGCGGACCACCTCGACGAGGCCCTTGAGCTCGTCGGGCGGCGTCAGCGCGCCGACGAGCACCGGCCGGCGGCCGTGCAGCTCGGAGCGGTAGCCCGCGATCCGGTCGAGCCCGCCGTCGAGGTCGTCGATCCGCTCGTCGCGCAGCATGCCGAGGCTCCAGGCGAGGATCTCGGCGGTCGTGCGGTAGTTGATGGTCAGTCGGCTGGCCCGGCCGGCGACGACGATGCCGTGCTCGCGCAGTGTCACCCGGTTGCCGTAGATCCGCTGGTGGGCGTCGCCGGCGAGGAACAGGTCGTTCTGGTCCGGGCCGGCGACGGCGCGCAGCAGCCGCCACTGGACGGGGCTGAGGTCCTGCGCCTCGTCGACGATGACGTGGCGGAACGGCCGGCGCCCGCCGGACGGGACCGGGACGCCCGGCGCATGCGGGCCGAACAGGTCCGCGGGCACGGCGCCGGCCTCGAGCAGCCGGGTCGCCTCGGCGCAGACCATCGCGTAGGTGAGCGCGTCCCGTTCCCGCAGCCGGGCCTGGAACGCCTCGACGGCGGCCCACACCCGGGCGCGCTGCGCGGCGGTCAGCGCCCGGCCGCGCCCGGCGCGGGACGCGGCCTGGTAGCCGGCCAGGTCGGTGATCCCGTGTCCGAGGATGACCTGGCGCCATTCGTCGGCGACGAACCGCTCGCCCAGCGGCAGCCCGTGCTCGGCGACGGTCTCCTGCCAGAGCAGGGCCTCGTCGGCGCCCGCGAGGAGCGGCGGGTTGCCGTGGGCCGTCCGGTAGATCCGGTTCGCGACCTGGTCGACGGTGAGGACCGTGATCCGGTCACGGATCTCGGCCTTCTCCTCCAGCAGGGCCAGGTTCGCCTCGATCGTCGACGTCAGCGCCTTGGTGAACGTGGTCAGCAGGACGGGGCCCTCACCGCCGGCTGCGAGGTGGCGGGCGCGGTGCAGCGCGACGACGGTCTTGCCGGTGCCCGGGCCACCGGTGACCCGCGCCGGCCCGCGGAAATGGCCGAGGGCGACCTTGTTCTGGACGGGGTGTAGAAAGATCCGCCACAGGTCGAACGGGTGGCTCAGCATGTCGAGCAGCGCGGCAGGGCCAGAGACGAGCACCACCCGGTCCTGGCTGCGTTCGACCGCGGCGGTGACATCGTCCGGGTCGAAGCGGGCCTGGTCGGCCGTGACGCCGTCAGCTGGGACTGGCGGCGCCTTGTCACCGGTAAGGCCGGTGACGTCGGCCGCGATGTCCGCCCAGACCTCCTCGGGCGACATCCCGGCGACCAGGCCGTAGAGCACCGACCACTGGCTGTCCGGCAGGAACGCCTTGGCGGTCTCGAGCTGGGCGACGTCGGTGAGCGCGCGGGCGAAGGCGAGCGTCTGGTCGTCGACACCGAGCCGCCGCAACGTCGCGTCGTCCACGTCGGCGAGCAGCCTCCGGTACTCGTCGACGCGGCTCGCCCAACGGGTCATCTCCGGCAGGGTCGCGTCGATGGCGACGCTGTCGCGGATCTCGATCCGGCCGGTGGCGGCGTTCACCGAGACCCGGCGCCGCTGGGCCCAGGTGTAGGCCTCGTCATGCGGCAGGACCTTGAGCAAAGTGAACGAGTCGCCGCTGTCCGGGGCGAGGACGACCCCACGCCAGAACTGGTCGATCCGGATCGTGCGCAGCCGGCCGTCGCGCGCGTTGCTGATCTTCTCGAGGTGCAGGCCGGTGTGGGTGGCGTGCTCGAACTTCGCGAACGTGTCGGTGACCTTCTCCTGGACGGGCTTGTCCAGCCGCGCGAAGTCCCGCAAGAACTCCTTGTCGATACCCAGCCGAGCCACCGGAGCGTCCCCTCCCGTCCCGCACCATGCGCGCCCAGGCATGCACACTCAGGCAGCGGCTCGGCCATGCCGAGACATCGCCCCGTGCGCCAGCCCGGGCGCGCCCCCTGAGACCATACGAGCGGTTCCACCGCTATCCGTAGGCCTCGCTCCATTTCGGTCACATCCAGCGATACGCGCACGATCCGGCATTGGGGCATCAGTCAGCGCCACTCACGCCAGCCCACCCGTACTCGCCCGCTATCAGAGCGTGAGCATAGGTCACCGCGAGCAATTGTTCGAACACTAGTTCGATCGTGTCGCGGTCCACAACCGCGGACTCCTGTAGGTTCCCCCGTCGATCTTCATATTCCCGCCGAGGACTTCATATTCCCCGGGGACACGAAAAGATCCAGGTCGGCGGATCTTCCAGCTGACGCCGGGCGCAAGCGCAGCCAGCATCCTGTGAACGGCGAGTTGCATCAGCGCAGTCGGCGGTCGCGGCGTGAACGTCCCCCGGGAAGTCCCCCACTGTCCGACGAGATTTGGACAGATTTGTCGGTCTTCGGCTGGCCGCCAGCGTCATGATTCGGTGTGGATGTGGTGTGACGGTCCACACCGGTCTGGCAAGCTGTGAGCGTGGTCCCGGGGGAGGAGCCAGCCGGCCTGCCGCCTGCGCGGGTGGATTTTTTCGTGTCCTACACCGGTGCCGACGAGGCGTGGGCGACCTGGGTCGCCGAGGCGCTGGAGAGGACCGGCAAGACCGTCACCGTGCAGGTCTGGGACTCCCCGGCCGGGGCGAACTTCGTCGTCTGGATCAACGATCAGATGGCGGCCGCCGGGCGGACGGTCGCCATCTGCTCGCCCGCCTACTTCGACTCCCACTGGTGCACCCAGGAATGGACCGGGGCGCTGGCCGGCATGAAACTGATCCCGCTGCGGGTCGCCGACTGCCCGATGCCCCCGGTGCTGGCCACCGTCTCCTACCGGGACCTGCACGGCGTCGACGAGGACACCGCCCGGCGGCGGCTGTTGGAGGCCACCGGGCTGGCCAAGACAACCCGAGTCTCCACCGGGTTTCCCGGCGCAGCGCCGACGTCTGGGGGCGGAGCGGGTGGCACACCGTTCCCAGGCCGGCACCCCGCGATCTTCAACGTGCCCCCGCGGCTGAGGTACTTCACCGGCCGCCAGGATCTGCTCGACCGGCTGCGGGCCGGACTCGCGGAGGGCTCACCGGTGGCGATCACCGCTCTGCGCGGCCTCGGCGGCGTCGGCAAGACCCAGCTCGCGATCGAGTACGCCCACCGGCACGCGGCCGCGTTCGACCTGGTCTGGTGGGTCGAGGCCGAGCAGGCCGCCCTGGTCGGCGAGCGTCTCGCCGACCTCGCGGACCGGCTCGACCTGCCTACCACCGGACGGATGCCCGACGACGCGGACGCCGTGCTGGACGCCCTGCGTCGCCGGGAGCGGTGGCTGTTGGTGTTCGACAACGCCGAAGACCCCGACGCACTGCGACCCTGGTTACCCGGCGGCCCCGGCCAGGTCATCGTCACGTCGCGGAACCCGGCCTGGGGCGGGCTCGCCGCGCCCCTCGACGTCAACGTGCCGCCCCGCGACGAGGCCGTCGCGCTGCTGGCCCGCCGTGTGCCGGACATCCACCCGGAGGCCGCGGACGCGCTCGCCGCCGAACTCGGTGACCTCCCGCTCGCCCTCGAGCAGGCCGCCGCCTACCTGGAGACCACAGGCGTATCCCCAGCCGACTATCTGACGAAGTTCCGCGCCCGCCGCCCCGAGATGCTCGGCCGGGGCCGTGACCTGGCCTATGGCGGCAACCTCGACACCGTCTGGTCGCTCGCTCTGGACCGACTGCGCACCCAGGCGCCGGCCGCCGTAACGCTGCTGGACATCTGCGCCCACCTCGGACCCGAACCAATCCCCCTGGCCCTGTTCAGGCGACCCGTCAGGCACCAACGGTGGACCAGACGCAAGCCTGCCGCCGCGCCCGAGGATCTCGACGACACCGTCGGCGCGGTGCTGCTCTACTCCCTGGCCCGTCGCTTCGGGGACACCATCGCGCTGCACCGGCTGGTCGCGGCCGTCATTCGTGCCCACCAGCCCCCCGACCGGCACGAGAAGGCCGCCGCGACCGCGCGGGAACTGCTGGTGGCCCACCGGCCCGCCTACTACGTGGTAGACCCGGCCGGCTGGCCAGTCTGGGCCGAGTTGGCGCCCCAGGTTCTCACCGCCCCCGCCCTGCACCCCAACGACGCCGGCGCCGACATCGGCAGCGAGGCCCGCGAGCTGCTGGCCGAGGCCGGCATGTATCTCTATACCCGAGGCGACTTCCGCGCCGCCCACACCCTCACCGCCGCGCTGCACCAGCAGTGGACGACCATCCTCGGTAGTGATCACCCCGACACCCTGACCTCGGCGAGCGCCCTCACCAACGCCCTGCTCCTGCTCGGGGATTACCAGGCCGCCCGGACCCTGGCCGAGGACATCCTGGCGCGGTGCCGCCGGATGGTCGGCGACGATGACCCCGCCACCCTGAGCTCTGCGCACAGCGTCGCCTTCGCCCTGTACCTGCTCGGGGACTACCGTGCCGCCCGGGACCTCGACGAAGACACATTGACGCGCTGGCGCCGTGTCCTCGGCGACGACAACCCCAACACGCTGCTTACGGCGAACAACCTCGCCGCCGACCTATGCGAGCTCGGGGAGCACCAGGCCGCCCGAACCCTCGCCGAGGACACCCTGGCCCGCTACCGCCGGGTCCTCGACGACGACCACCCTCACACCCTGGACTCGGCAATCAACCTCGCCGCCGCCCTGCACCAGCTCGGGGAGTACCAAGCCGCCCGCGAACTGAACAAGGACACCCTGACCCGCCTCCGCCGTCTCCTGGGCAACGACCACTACGACACCCTGCGTACGGCAATCAACCTCGCCGCCGACCTGCGCAAGCTCGGGGAGTACCAAGCCGCCCGCGAACTGAACGAGGACACCCTGGCCCGCTACCGCCGCACCTTCGGCGATGACCACCCCTTCACCCTGCGCTCGGCGAACAACCTCGCCGCCGACCTGCACGCCCTCGGCGACCACCAGGCCGCCCGAACCCTCGACGAAGACACGCTGGCCCGCTACCGCCGGGTCCTCGACGACGACCATCCCCACACCCTGGACTCGATGAACAACCTCGCCGCCGACCTGCGCGAGCTCGGGGAGCACCAGGCCGCCCGAACCCTCGACGAAGACACGTTGACTCGCCGCCGCCGTATCCTCGGCAACGACCATCCCGATACCCTGCGCTCGGCGAACAACCTCGCCAGAGACCTGCGCCTGCTCGGCGACCACCAGGCCGCGCGCGAGTGGGAGGAGTTCGTCCGACGGTGACCTGGTCAACTCACACGTGGTCAGACGCTGCGCACCTCCGCCAGGCAACACGGCGCAGAACTGCCATCAGAACCCGGTAAGTCAGTACTGCGCCTAGTGACATCCAACCTGGGAACCCCTGGCGGCGCGCCACTGACTGGAAGATCAACCGGGGAACCTACACCCACTTGTAGGTTCCCCCGTTGATCTTCGTATTCCCACCGATCTCTACATCTCCCTGGGGAGATGAAGAGATCTAGGCGGGCGGATCTTCGGTTGCCGACGATGCCACCCTCGCGGTCGTGGCGCGCGCGGCCGACGTCGATCAACGGGCCAAGATCGGTCCGATCGCAAGATCAGCTTTAGGTTCCGAAGGTTGGTCCAGGGCGTGGCTTGGTGGACGCGCCGGCGCGGTCAGGACGCGGCGGCCGACGGGGGCGGCACGGGCAGTCCGGCCAGGGCCGCGTCGACGACGGCGACGAGTTCAGCCCGGTCCAGCCCAATCCCGATCAGGGAGCCGATGCCTCGGAAGTCGACGACCAGCAACGTCGCCAGCGTGACCGGCTCGGCCGCTGGATCGAGGTCGCCGTTGCGCTGCGCCGCCCGCAGGCAGCCGGCCAGGGCCGCCCGCTGCGCTTCGAAGCCCTGGGACAGCCGTGCTGTGGCGTCCCGGTCGCGCCCGGCCAGCTCGACGGTGAAGCGGCTGGCCATGCAGGCCAGCTGCTCGGGGTCGTTCAGCTGCCGGTCGACGGAGTCGATGAAGTAGGCCCGCAGGCGCTCCATCGCGGTCTCGTCCGGGCCGGCCAACGCGGCCGCGCCGGACGCCTCGTCCTGATCGCAGTAGTCCCCCAGCGCGGCCAGGAACAGCGCGTGCTTGTCGCCGAAGGCGGCGTAGAGGCTGCCGCGGCCGAGCCCCGTCGCGGCCGAGATGTCATCGAGGCTCGTCCCGTCGTAGCCGTTCTTGCGGAACTCGCGCTCGACGGCCGCCAGCACCTCCCGCCGGTCAAAGCCAGGTGGGCGCCCCATCGGGCGATCGTATCCACGGATCTGATTGTTGGCGGAATAGTCCAGAACTCTCAGAGTTCTTTACTGAACAGTCCAGATCGTTGGGCCTCCATGCCGACCGGGCGCCGCGCGCACGCGCCGGGCCCCCGACCGCGAGATGCGAGCCACCTCATGACTCAGCAGGAAGCCCAGCCAGACCGGGCCGGTCCCAATCTCGGCGCCGTCCCGCCCATCCCGAGCCAGCGCCGTGCGGGCGCCGGCGCCCGGCCCGTCTCCCCGGCCCTGCTGCTGGCGATCCTGTCGATCGCGAGCTTCCTGGCCCAGCTCGACGTGTGGGTCACCAACGTCGGCCTGCCCGCCATCGGGCGCGGCACCCACGCCGGTTCCCTGGCCGACCTGAGCTGGGTGCTCAACGGCTACGCGATCGTCTACGCCGCGCTGCTGGTGCCGGCCGGCCGCCTGGTGGACCGGTTCGGCCGCAAGGGTGGCTTCCTGCTTGGCCTGACCGTGTTCGCCGTCGCCAGCATCGGCGCCGGCCTGTCCGGCGACATCTGGGTGCTGGTCGGGTTCCGGGTCCTGCAGGCCGTCGGCGCGGCCCTGCTCACCCCGGCCAGCCTCGGCCTGGTGCTGCTGACCGCGCCGGCGGCGAAGATCGGCACCTACGTGAAGATCTGGTTCACCACCGGCGCGCTGTCGGCCGCCTCCGGCCCGGTGCTGGGCGGCCTGCTCGTGGAGGCGTCCTGGCGGTGGCTGTTCCTGGTGAACATCCCGGTCGCGGTGGCCGCGATCGTGCTGGGCGCCCGCTACCTGCCCAGCAGCCGGGACGCCGGCGACCACCTGCCCGACCTGCGCGGCGGCGGGCTGCTCATCGTCGCGATCGGCGCGCTGGCCCTGGGGCTGGTCAAGGCGCCGGACTGGGGCTGGTCGAGCGTCCGGGTGGTCGTCGCGTTCGTCCTCGCGGCGGTCGCGCTGGCGTCGTTCCTGGCCAGCTCCGCCCGCCACCCGGCGCCGGTCGTCACCCTCTCCCTGTTCCGGGACCGGGTGTTCACCACCGCCAACCTGGTGGCCACCGTCGCCTTCATGGCCTTCGGGATCGAGCTGCTCTCGACGATCCTGTGGCTCCAGGGTCACTGGCACTACTCGGTGATCCGCACCGGGCTGGCCTCCACGCCTGGCCCGGTGATGTTCGCGGTCGGCTCGGCGGTCGCGGAGACCCTCCAGGCGCGTACCCGGCTGCGAGCGGGACGGATCGCGGTCGCGGGCGCGCTGCTGGCCGCCGTCGGTACGATCATGCTGACCCGCCTGGTCACCGACGAGCCCCGGTTCGTGGCCGCGTTCCTGCCGACCTGGGTGGTCCTCGGCCTGGGTTACGGCCTGGCGGTGCCGACCGCGATCACCCGGGCCACGGTCGGCCTGCCACCGAAGGACTCCGCGACCGGCAGCGCGATCGTGACGATGGCCACCCAGCTCGGCTCGGTCATCGGGATCAGCGTCCTGGTGGCGATCCTGGGCCGCGCCTCCGGCGCGGCGAGCCACGCGGTCTTCCAGCACGCCTGGTACGTGTCGGCCGGAGCGCTCGTGGCAGCGGCCCTCGCCTCGTTCGGCCTGGACTCACGAGCCACATCGCCGTCCCGACCCGACCTCCCACCGGCCGCAGCGAGTGCCGCCGACGCCAGCGAACCGGAGGCAGCGGCCCGGGTGTGAGGACGCCGCCGGCTCAGGCCGGCTCGGTGTCCACGTCCGCCGGCGCGGCGGGCGTGGCATCCGGGCCGGCACCGCCGGGCCGCCGGGCCGGTCCGCGCCGGCAACGCGCGGCCAGGCCGCGTCCACCTGCCAGCCGTCGCGTATCAGCATCGTCTCGCGCATCCGGCCCTCGTAACTCATCCCGAGCCGCCGCAGGACAGCGGCCGACGCGACGTTACGCGGGTCGCACGTGGCGAAGACGCGATGAAGATTGTGCTCCTCGAATCCGAGTTGGACGAGCTGGCTGGCGGCGGCGGTGGCCAGCCCTTTCCCCCAGTAGTCAGGATGCAGCAGGTAGCTGATTTCCCCCTGATCCCGGCCGCGAAGGTTCAGCTCGCAGTTCCCGACAACGTATCCGTCGAGGGCAACCGCGTAGACGAACCTCGTCCGAGAAGAGGAAGTCCACGCTTTCGCGGCCTCCCGTACGAACTCACGTGTCTGCTCCGTCGTGTTGGGACCCCACGCCTGGTAGCGGCAGACCCGCTCCTGGCTCGCCCAGGCATGGACTGCCAGCCAGTCGTCCTCCTCGATCGGCCTGAGCAGCACCTCTCCCGACCTCGGACCCGCCATGTGTGGACTATGCCACCGACCGCACCGGCCCAACTCCCAATCGCCACCGACCGCGACCGTCAACCCTCTCGCATCCGATGCGGGATCCTCAGCGCGACCGCCGCGGACCGAGGGGCACCCCTGACCCCGAACGAACGTCGGGCCAGGTCCCCGTGTCCACGGGGACCTGGCCCTCCTTCCGCGCCTTGGGACGCGGCGTCGCGTCCGGTATTAGGCCCGGCCCTCTCGTGAACCCTGGGCGATCAGGTGGGCTTGCGCCAGGTGACCGCATAGCGAAACAGCGGAAGACGCCGCCACCGCATCCCCGGAAGAACAGCCGAGGCGATCTTGCGCGCTTGGGTATAGGTATGGGGGTAATTCATCTGAACGGGCGCCGAGTGGTGCCAGACCCCGCGAGTGCGCGCGAACACCTGGTACTGGACAACACCGACCCCCTCCATCGCAAGGTCAGCCAGATTCCCATTGCGCGCGCAACCGATCACGACCAACACCCCTCCCGGGGCCGTCAACGCGGCCAGCTTCGCCAGTCCGGCGCCCAGGTCGGGCAAATGGTGAACAGCCGCGATCGAAGCGACAACGTCGAAGTGGTTTTCGGGCAGCGGGCAACTCATCACGTCCGCCACAACCCACCGGATGTCGGCATCGAGCTGGCGCGCCCGCTCCACCACCTCGGAGTTCCGATCGATGCCCGTCACGTCGGGAACAAGCTCGCGAAGGTCAGCCGCCAGCAGGCCATCACCACTACCGACGTCGAGTGCCGTCCTTGCACCTGGCGCAACCTCGTTTAGGACCAACCGGTGATGATGCGTGTTGGGATTCCACCTCTGACGCAGATCAGTGGGCATACCCGATACCCTGCCACGCAGCCCGAGACCGCTCGGCCCCACCTAGGGTCTGTTTGGGAAGCCTGTCAGGGTAGCCATTCGTTGATCGCGGCGATGGTGACTGTTACTTCGTAGCGGACGGTGAGTTTGTCATACCGGGTCGCGACGGCCCGGTGGCGTTTCAACCGGTTGATGCCGCACTCCACGGGGCGGCGCTGCTTGTAGGCGTCCTTGCTGAACGACGGTGGCCGCCCCCCGGCTCCCGAGCTTCTTCCGGTTCGCCGCCTGGTCCTTCTTCTCCGGGATGGTGGCGCGGATCCCACGCCGACGCAGGTAAGTCCGGTTCTTCTTCGAGCTGTACGCCTTGTCCGCCAGCACCCGATCCGGACAGGTCCTCGGTCTGCCCCGCCCAGACCGGGGAACCCGGATCCGTTCCAGCACCGCGGTGAACTGCGGACTGTCCCCGCGCTGCCCGGCAGTGACCAGCAACGCCAGCGGCTTCTGCCCGTTTTCGCAGGCCAGATGCAGCTTGGTCGTCAACCCACCCCGGGACCGCCCGATCCCATGATCTTCCGGTTCGGTGTCAACGCCACCCGGGCTGTCCCGCTGAAGATCCCCTTTTTCGACGTCCCTGCCGCATGCTGATGCACCCGCGCCACCGTCGAGTCCACCGACACCTCCCAGGTGATCATCCCGGTGGCGTCCGCCCGGGCCTGCAACCCGCTCAGGACCCGCTTCCACGTCCCATCACGCTGCCAGTCCCGGAACGGCCCGTATATCATCCACTGGCCGTAGTCGGCGGTCATGGCGGTGTCGTCGTCGCAGTCGGCGCCGCCGATGTATCTGTCGTTCTTCGTCTGCCGGAGCTGAGCGCGCGGAGCGGGTGCCTGTCACGATACGTCAACTTGACTCGATCTTCACGGCTTTCGCCGGTCCAGACCTCTAGGAGGTAGGTCGACTGACATACTTCTTAGAGATCCCCGGTTCCTGCACGCGCGGGGTGCGGTGGTCGGTGACGCCGGGCTGCTCGGCTCTACAGGGCCGAGCTGCCGCCGCGCGGGTGGTCCATCAGCGAGGAGAGGCTGGCAGCATGGGCGTAACGATTGAAACCATTTCGCCGGGGGACGGTAAGACCTTCCCCAAGAAGGGGGACGAGGTGGCGTTTCACTATGTCGCCACCTTCCTCACCGTCAAGCACGCCGACTGGTTCGGCCTCAACCCCCCGCGCCCCGGCGACATTTTCGCCTCGTCCGGTGATCGACCGCGCGACTGGCCGATGACGCACGTGATCGGTACCGCCCCGTTCCATGGGCTCAGGGGGTGGGATAAGGGGTTCCCCCAGCTGTCGCTCGGCGAAAAGGCGCGGCTCGACATCACATCTGACTACGCGTACGGCCAAGGCATTGCGGGCTACATTCCGCCCGACTCCGACGTCCGCTTCGAAGTGGAACTAATCGATATAAAGTCGGGAGGACGATGGCTGCACGGCCGATAGGATCTCGGCTCCGGCCGCTCATCAGCCCAGAAGAACGTGTACGCGGAGCAAGGCGGGTATGCCGCCAGCCGGACTAGTCGATCATGTGACGCTCCGACGCGCCGAAGGGGCGGCTGGATCGGAGTGCCGGACAGTCAGTCCCTGGTCGCTCCGGCGGGCCATACAACATGGACGGGCTTGGCTTGCTGGATGGCGTAGTACGGCAGCAGCACTTTTGTGATCGTCTTGTGTTCCCGCGAGGACGGCCTGGTCGCGGTGGTGGACGTCAAGCCTCGCCGGCGTCGACCCGTCCGTCGGCAGCATCGGCGACGCCTACGGCAACGCACTCGCCGAGACCACGGCGGAGCCCGGGACCTGACAGGCCAACGTCAGTGGCCGAGTTCTGAAGACCCAGGTCAACACCTGTATCCGAGTTCTGGCGCCCTACAGGCTTCCACGAGGGAGGCGCATCGCGGCGACCCGGGCCTGGCCGCGGGGCGGCGCACGGTGTCGGCGAGGAGGCATTGCACGGCGGGTGGGCGTAGATAATGGTGCTATGACCGATGATGGGTCGGGACCAACCTGGCCGAGGAATGCGGCCGGAGAGACCTACGGATCGGGTGCGGACGGCCTGTCCCGAGGCGACCGGCCGGACCTGATCTCGGCTGGGACCAGAAACGGGAAGCGCGGCTACGTCAGGCGGACCGAACTCGAAGCTGCGATCGGTACCGGTCTGCCGCCCGCCGCATTGGTCGAATGGAACAAGAAGGTCGCGGCGCGGGCGGCGGCCGGAGAGCGAACCCTGGTCCCGGTCTACGAGCAGGACGGCGTGACTGTCATCGGCAGCTTCGCAGTCGGTTCCGCCCAGCCCGCCCAGCCCGCCCGACCAGGGCGGCCAGGGCCTGTGCGGCGTGCTGCTGCTCCAGCCAGCGACGCTCCGGTCGAGTGGTACTACGGCAGAGACGGCTCTGACTTCGCGGGTTGAGGACCTGGCCCTTACAGCTGGAGCTGGAGTGATCGCTTCGGTGCGCCGGTGCCTCACTCGTCAGGGCGTGTCCACAGCGTCCCGCCGGCTGGCCCGGGGGGCAGCTCACGAGGCCTCCGCCGCGCGAGACCACCACAGGCCACCACCGGGCTGGGCGAGGTGAGTCCGGCGAGCGTGGCCGCCGTCCAGGTACCGCCGTGCCGAGGCCGGCCGCACGGATCAGCGGCCGGACGCCATGCTTCTCTAGCCAAACGCCCACGTCACCATCAGGGGAAACTCCTCCTGCCAGAAGGTGTCGCCGTGCGACCCGGGCCGCTCGTAGTTCACGACGTCCGCTCCCGCGTCGCGCAGCGCGTCCGCCCACCGCGCCGCGTTCTCGCGGAAAAACGGCTCGCGGCTGCCGGCGACGAGGTACGTACGCGGGACCGGGCTCGGCATCACGCCAGGCGGTCGGTAGCCCCCACCCGGTGACGCGCAGAAGATCGCACCGTAGACATCGGGATGCCGGAGCCCCAGGGCGAGCGCGAGCTCTCCGCTCGCCGAGACACCGGACACCGCGGTGCGGCCGGCGGGCAACTCGACTCCAAAACGCGTCCGCACCCAGCGGCGGACCTGTTCGACGAAGAACCTCTCGTGCGCGGCGAACCGTCCCGGGTCGAAACCCGGCGAGTACTCATGGAGCCGCTGCATCTCATCGACGAGGCGATGCGCACCGACGATCATCGTCGACGGTACGTCAGCCGCCTCCAGAACACCGCCCCACTGCGAGATCAACTGGCCGTCGCCGGCGAACACGACCGCCTCGGGCGGCTTCAACGGGAGATACACCGTGACCTCCCGGCCACCGTCGTACTCCAACGTCTCGGTGACCAGCTCTCCGGTAATGGACATTGCCGATGTCTCCTCGTCAGCAGCAGGAAGAACCGCCGTCTGCCCGGTGAAGATGGTCGTCGCCAATCCAGCCGCCAGCATGTCAGAGCCGTTCGGCACAGCCGCGCGGCCGCGTCCGAAGCGGCGTTCGGCGCCGTGCTCCGTCTCGACGACGACGAGGGCCGTCATCAGAACCGGCGCGACGAGCCGCTGATCGTCGCGGACGGGCTCCCCATCAGCCACCCGGCACCAGCGCCATCAGACCCCGGACCGGACAAGCCGCTCGGGTGCCTCCGCCGCCGCCCGCTCACTGAACTCCCGGTGGACCTGCTCGCCGGAGTACGACGGGCCGATCGGCGCCGGGGACGTCATTCGAAGAGGACACGGCCGGGGCATGCCGATCTCACCGGCCCACCCGCCTCGCGGCGATTCCCATCGCGGCAGGGCACCGAAGCCGAGGGCCCGCCCGCACGCCAGGCGTCGCTGGCTGGCTAGGGCGGACCGCGGCGTCCGGGCGGCGGCGGCCCGCGCCGAGCGTTGAGCTGCCACGCCCCGTGTTGGCCATCACATAACGCTCGTGTCTGCCTTTGACGGCATGAATCGCCACCCGTAGCGTGCGCGGCATGGACCCGTGGACGCCGGATCCGGCCGAAAACCGTTCATGGGCAGACACGGGGTACGAGTCGAAGAACTCAGCCCACCCGGACAACTCAGCCGACCCGGAGGCGGAGTACGACACGGCGTACGAGTGGCGGAACCCGCCCCCCTCGGACACGGAGCGCGGGTGGCAGGACGCGCCTCGCCCGGCCAGGCGCCACCGAGGCCGGAGGAGGCCGTGGAAGTTCATCACGCTCGTGACGACCGTGTCCGTGGTCCTCGTGGTCGGCGTCACCGCGACCATCGTGAGCGTGATCGCGCCAGGCAAGAAGAGCCATCCCGTCGTCGGGTTCGTACCGACGGGGGCCTCCCCCGAGCAGGACGGCGAGCAGATCACCACCGCGTTCCTGCGTGCGTGGGGGGCCGGCAGCCTCGGGTTGGCGGCCGGCTACACCGACAGCCCGCAGGCCGCCGGGGCGGCGCTCGCCGCGTACCGCGAGGGCCTCCATCTCGGGACGCTGAGCGGCTCGCCCACCGGCGCCACTGAGCTGACCGAAAGGGCGCCGCCCGAGACCGCGTCGACGCCGCGGGTCAAGGTCGCCTTCGCGGTGAACGCCCTGGTCGCGACCTCGGCAGGCACCGGGACGATCAGTGGTACCTGGAGCTACCACTCGTCGCTGGTCGCCTACCAGAAGCCGGACTCGCCAGCGTGGTCCATCGCGTGGGCACCTGACGCTCTCGCGCCGAACCTCACCGCGACCACCCACCTCGCCGCCGTCCCGGTGGCGCCGAAGGCGACGTCCGTCGTCGACTCCAGCGGCAACAGTCTCACCTCGTATCAGGACCCGGGCCTGAACACGATCGCGGGACTACTGAAGGCCAGCCCACCCAAGGACCTGGGGCAACCGGGACTCGCCGTCGAGATCCAGTCCGCCGACGGCACGCCGGTCAAGGGCACCCGGGCTGCAATCACCACGCCGGTCGACGCCACCCTGGCCACCACCATCAACGCCAAGGCGGAACAGGCCGCGCGCAGCGTCGTCGCGGAGCACCCGCAAAGCTCGATCGTCGCCATCCAGCCGTCCACCGGCCAGATCCTGGCCATCGCCAACAACGCCGGCTACAACGACTTCGCGCTCACCGCCGCGGTGGCACCAGGCTCGACCGGAAAAATCATCTCGGCCGCGGCACTGATCATCCAGGGGGTCCTCACCGCGAGCACCCCGGTCGCCTGCCCCGCCGTCTACACGGTGCAGGGCATCAGCTACCACAACGATAAGGACGAGTCCGAGCCGGCGTCGACGCCGTTCTCCTACGACTTCGCCCAGTCCTGCAACAACGCGTTCAGCCAGTGGTGGCAGCAGGAGAGCAACGGCCGCCTCGCCTCGGTCGCCAAGGAGTACTTCGGCCTCAACCAGCCCTGGGACATCGGCCTCGGCAAGCCTGCCACCTACTACAACCAGCCGGCAAGCGCCAGCGGCTCCGAGCTGGCCCAGAACATGTTCGGCCAGGGCCACATCACCGCGTCTCCGCTCGCGATGGCCTCAGTGGCGGCCACCGTCGCGGACGGGACCTTCAAGCAGCCCATTCTGCTGCCCGGAGCCTCGCAGATCGCCGCGACGCCCCTGCCCGCCAGCGTCGACTCGCAGCTGAAAACCATGATGCGCGATGTGGTCACCGAGGGCACGGCCGCCGGGCTCGGGTTCGGCCCGACCGTCTACGCCAAGACAGGAACCGCGGACGTCGACAACCAGGGGCAGCCCAACAGCTGGTTCGTGGCCTTCGACCCAGCCCAGGACATCGCCGTCGCCTGCCTTGTCCTCAACGCCGGGTACGGCGCCCAGTTCGCCGCCCCGGAAGTTCAGCACTTCCTGTCCAGCTATTAGATCAAGGTCCCGGACTCGCTGGACATGCAATGCTCGACGCCGGCCTGTCCGGCGACATCCAGCAGAACTGCCATCGGAACCCAGTAAGTCAGTGCTGCGCCTAGTGACACCGAGTCTGGGAAACCCCGGTGGCTCGCCCCGACTGGAAGATCAACGGAGGAACCTACAGCTTGACGTTCGCGCAGTGGCGGGCGATGAGCCCGCGCCAGCGTCAGCTCCACGACCTGCACCGGCTCGCCACCCACGCGAACCTCGTGGTCCAGGAAACACCGATGAGCGCCGCGGTGTCGCGGGTGATGATGTCCCGAATCCGCAGCAACGCGATCAAATTCAGGCCGAGCACCCGGGCCGGGCTGATGGTCAACGGCGGCGGCTACCAGGGCAAGACCGAGACCGTCTGCGAGACCGCAGCGGTCTTCGAGGAACAGTGGCTGGAGCTCCACCACCAGCTCAACCCGGATGCACTGCCCGGCACCCGCGATCTGCACGCCCCCGTCGCCTACGTCCAGACCCCGGTCACCGCGAAACCGAAGAGCACCTGCGAGGCGATCCTCGACTTCTACGGGGAGCAGCACAAGAACATGACCCTCCCGCAGCTGGTGCGCACGGTGAAGACCGCGTTGCACGAGCACGGGACCAAGGTGTTGATCCTCGACGACATCACCCGGTTGAAGATGCACCGCGAAGCCGACCAGGACGTGCTCGACCTGATCCGCAGCCTGATGAGCATGTCGGTCACCCTGGTCCTCGTCGGTGTCGGCATCCCCGCCTCCGGGCTGCTGCGCGAAGGCCGCCACGACCCGCGCACCGGCCAATGGGTGTTCCCACCCGCCGGCACCCGCGGCCGGGCCGCCGGCGACGAGGCCGCCACCCAGACCGAACGCCGTTTCGACCTGGTCGACCTCGATCCCTTCCGCTACGACACCCCCACCGACATCGACGCCTGGATCAGCCATCTGGCCGGGATCGAGAACCAGCTGCGGCTGCTGCGCGCCGAGCCCGGCATGCTCACGGCCGGGGACACGCCCGAATACCTGTTCCGCCGCGCTGGCGGCATCGTCGGCCTGCTGGAACGGCTGATCGAGGACGGCTGCACGGCAGCACTCGACAGCGGCGAGGAGCGGCTGACCTCCAACCTGTTGGACGGCGTCACGATCAACCTCGGCAACCCGCCGCGCCGCGATCCCACCGCCGGCGAGCTGCCCACCGTCCCCGGCCACCCCCGGCCGACCACCAAGACACGTCGTCGACCACGCAGCACCGTCTTCGACGACCCCGGCACTTCTTCCACCGCCTGACTGCGCCGATGAGATCTCGCCCGCTGCCCCGCAGCCTCGACCCGCTGTCCGACGAAACGCTGCCTGGCTACCTGCTGCGGCTGGCGCACCGGCTGGACCAGCCCCTTGGGCACCTGGCGGCTATCACCGGACTTCTCCTTCCCCAGCAGCAATCGTCGATCCCAGCCAGACGCCTGCTCTGGATGGACCCGGCCACCACACAGCGATTCGCCGACGCGACCCGGCTGAGCTCCCAGGAAGCCGCGGCGTTGGCCCTGGCCAACCTTGGCGGTCGCTACCCGCCACTTGACCTTGCCCCCGATATCTGGATCCGCCAGGCCAGCGGAATCACCGGACTCGTCCGCTGGGTGTTCACCCAGTCCACCCGCTACTGCCCTGACTGCCTGGCCGGAGACGGGAGCACCATCCAACAACGCCACGGCGGAGCCTGGAGGAAATCCTGGCGGGTGCCCGTTGTGTTCGCGTGCACCATCCACGAACGTCCGCTCGCCGTCCAAGCCCGTGTGCTCGACCTCCAGCCGGGCGCGGGCGGGGCACCGTGCCGCGCGGGCGGCTACGCAGGGGCCGTTCGGGGTGATCTCGCTCGGAGCGAGTAGAGGATCGGGAGGTAGGTGTCGCCGAACGGGAACCGACGGGTGCCGTCGGGTCCTTCGGGCAGGATGCGACTTCCGGGGAATTCGGCCTCGGTGTGCTCGCCGAGCCGGTCGATGATCAGTCCCGATCCGGCGGCCGCTGTCACGATCTCGCCCACCGAGTGCGGGTACTGGACCACCTCCTGTGCGGTCATCGGCAGGTCCGGGTCCGCATACGTGCCCGTGACGACCTCACGCTGGGGCTCCCCTCCACCGTAGGGCCAGTCGGCCACGAGCGGCTCATAGGTGGCCAGGGTCTGGTAGGCGGGATGCAGGTCGACCAGCACCAGCCTTCCTCCCGGCCGCAGCGCCATCGCCGCACCACGCATCCACGCGTCAAGGTCCCCGATCCAGCACAGCACCCCGTAGGTGGCGATCACCAGATCGAACCTGCCCGCCAAGCCGGACGGTAGATTCTGCGTGTCCGCCTCGACGAAATCGGCGGTCAGGCCCGCGAGCTCGGCCAGCTCGCGTGCCCGGACGATCGCCGTCGACGAGAAATCGACACCGGTGACCCTGGCACCCAGACGGGCCCAGTTGAGTGTGTCCATGCCGAAGTGGCACTGCAGATGCAGCACATCCTGGCCGGTCACATCACCGGCCAGCTCCAACTCGATCCCGTAGAGCGTCTGCCGGCCCGCCAGGAACGAATCGACGTCGTAGAGCATGTCGTTGGGGGTCGTGCCGTGTGCCTGGGCACGAGCATCCCAGAGGGCGCGGTTCGCGGCGAGCCCGTCATCGGGAGAGTTTCCGTTCATGCCCGCAGTGTGGCAGGCCGATTCGAGCGAGTGCCGACACCTGGTGGGTGTTGAGAATCGATCGATTCTCAACACCCCGCCCGAAGTCCCCCGCGCAAACTGGCAGCCCCGGAAAATCTGTCGGAAAAACATGTTGAGAACTCCGATTGTTCAACAACTCGGAGGGAGCCGTTTTCCCTACACTTTCCAGGTGTGACGACCCTCCCCGACGGCTCCGCCATCTCAGGTGATCCGTCAGGCCGCCGACGACTTCCTAGACGCCGAGCCCGCGATCCTCACCGGCGCCCTCGTCGGGTACGCCCGGGTGTCGACCAAAGACCAGCGCCTCGACCGGCAGACCGCCCAGCTGACCCGGGTCGGCTGCATCCGGATCTTCGCCGATAAGGCCTCCGGCAAGGCCGCCGACCGAGAAGAGCTCGCCAAGGCCCTGGACTACCTACGGCCCTGTTTGCCGGGACAGCCTGGTACTACGCGCGATTTCGACCCGGCTACCCTCCAGAGCTCATCGATGAGGTGGTGCGGCGCTTCCGTCTCGACGGCACCGGCCGGCTCCTCGACCTCGGCTGCGGCACCGGCCAGCTGGCTCTCCCGCTCGCCCGTCACGTCGGCGAGGCAGTCGGCGTTGACCCGGAAGCAGAGATGCTGCAGGAGGCGGCCGCGCAGGCCAGGGCCGCCGGGATCACCAACGTGACCTGGACGCTGGACCGCTCCGGCGACCTGCCAGGCAACTTCGGGCGGTTCCGGCTGGTGACGATGGGCCGCTCGTTCCACTGGATGGACCGGGACCAGGTCCTCGCCGCTCTCGCCGGCATGGTCACCGACGACGGCGGTCTGGTAATCGTCGGCGACTCCTGCCTGGTCCAGGCGAGCACCCCCTGGCAGCGCATGGTCGATGCGGTGCAACAGCGCTTCCTCGGGCCTGACCACAATCCCTCCCACGCGGCGCCCACGCAGGCCGCCGAAGGCCCCGAGTCGGTCCTCGCCCGCTCCGCGTTCCAGCATGTCGAACGCTTCACCTACGAGTTCTCCCGGCGCTGGACCATCGAACGGATCATCGGCTACCTCTACTCGACCTCGATTCCCCTGCGCCACCTTCTCGGCGACCAGCGGTCCGCCTTCGAACACACCCTCACAGACGCGCTGCAGGAACTCTCCGACGCCGACCTCGTCGAAGCCGTCACAGTCGGGGCGCTCATCGCCACCAGGACATAGCCGACAAGTAGTACTCGTTCTCGCCTACGCGATCTCCCGCCGGTGCGGGTGCACCCGCACCCGCCAAGTTGGGCTTGGATCCGCCAACTATCGCTGGGGGTCACAGCACGCTCGGGACGGCCATCAACGCCATTTCACCACACGTTCGAACACCTGTTTGATAAGGTGATCGCATGGTGGGAGCACCATTCCAGGCGTCACTGCTCGACACGGACCTGCTCGACACGGACCTGCTCGACACGGACCTGCTCGACACGGACCTGCTCGACACGGACCTGCCGCACGTGGATCTGCTCAACCCCGCCCCGCGCGACGCTGGCTTCGCCGACGCGGGCGTATCGGGCGCGGGAGCGGCGGCGCGGGTCAGGCCGCCGGGCGCCGGGCTGCGACGGCATCGGCTGGCCGGCGGGGCGTGGGTCGACGTGCGGCGGCATTGGATCGCGGGTGCGGACTCACTGTTCGAGCGGCTGCGTGCCGAGGTCCCCTGGCGGGCCGAGCGGCGGCCGATGTACGACCGGACGATCGACGTACCCCGGCTGCTCCGCTTCTACGACCAGGGCCAGCCGCTTCCCGATCCGGTCCTGGACGCGGCCCGGCAGGCCCTCGACGAGCATTACGTGGCGGAGCTCGGCGAGCGGTTCACGACCGTCGGGCTGGCCTTCTACCGCGACGGCCGCGACAGCGTCGCCTGGCACGGCGACCGGACCGGCCGCGGCTCCACCGAGGACACGATGGTCGCGATCCTGATACTCGGCGCCCCGCGGGCACTCCTGCTACGCCCCCGCGCAGGCGGCCCCGCCGACCCCCGCTGGGTTACGCGCCCGGGCGGCAGGGGCACTGGCGCCTATCCCCGCCCCGGCGGCACGGAGGCCGGCGGGACGACGCCGATCCGGCACGAGCTCGGCCACGGCGACCTGCTCGTCATGGGCGGCAGCTGCCAGCGCACCTGGGAGCACGCCGTCCCCAAGACGGCCCGACCCGTCGGCCCCCGCATCAGCGTCCAGTTCCGCCCCCGAAACGTCCGCTAGTGCGCTGGCCACCTACGTTCGCCGAGGTGGGTTGCGATGATCGAGTTGCCGCTGCCTGGGTGTCTGGGTGTGCACTCTCGGTACCGGTTCAGTCGCGGATGACGTCGTCGACAGAGGTGGCGGTGATCGCGCGGCGGAGCCAGGTATCGAGCCGGTCCAGGTCGCCGCAGGCGAGGATCCGCTCGCGGGCGGCGTCGGACACGGGCACGCCGCGCTCTTCCAGCACAGCCAGCACCGAGCGACTCCTCTCGTCAGCTCGCGACCGGGCGTCGAGCTCACGGTAGTAGTCGCTGTAGAACCTGTGGCCATCGGTCTTGACCATGTAGGCCTCCCAACGTGCTCGGGCATCCGGCGGCAGCCCGGCGCGAACTATGTCATCGTACGAGGTCCCGGTCTCGGTGCTAACCGTTTCCAGCGCCGCCGCCAGTGCGGGGAAGAGGTCATCGATGTCGGCATCCCCGCCGTGGCAGATCACCGAGAACACCGCGAACACCGGGTCCGTCCTGGCCTCCTCGACATCGACGACCCGCGGCACGTCGAGCGGTGAGAAGATAATAGGCCGCAGCGGCACGGAGCGGTCCTCAGGGTCGAACAGCTTCTTGTAGCGCGCAGCGACCGCAGGGTCGGAACAATAGACCAGCAGCACCGTCCTGACCCGCAGCCTGACGGTCATGTGTGCCACATAGAGCAGCCAGATCCACTGTTTCTCCGGGTCCCAGCGACGCTGCACCTCGAGCACGACGCCCAGCTCCGCGCTGCCGTTGGGATGGCGGAACAGCTGTGCCCCGTCGGCATGGTAGGTGCGGGGCGCCATCATCCGCATCGCCGTTCCCGGCTCGATGACATCTCGAGACTCGGGAGCCGGGTGCCGGGTGCCCGAATCTCGGCAGCAGCTTGACCACCACGTCCGGGCCCATGGTGGCCATCTCGATCGGCGCTTCATGCGCCCCGCTCGGCATGCCGCCAACCATACGGAACTCGACCAGCATGCGACAAATCGGCCAGCGGTTGACGCTTTATTCTGGCGTTTTTCCTCCACCAACCCGCCGGCCTGCGGGAAGACCACCGGAAGGGTCCTCTAATACCCGCCGAGAGCAAGGGAGGTTCGAGTGCAGTATCCATCGCGACCGAAAAGCGAAAACAAGCGCTCGAAAACGCGAGACGAGCGCTTGTTGAGCGCTCTTCCGGGACTTTGGCGTCAGTTGACGTCGACGGTTGACCCACCGGACTCAGCGGAGCTGTTCCCACGGGTTCGGCCCGATGCCGGCGCACCGCCGCCCACCCGGCCGGGCGGTCCCGGACGGCTACCAGGGAACGGCGCCGTTTCGGTCGAAGAAGAGCGCGGGGGCGGTCGCCGCGGTGCAGGCCTCGACGATGGCGTCGGTGCCTTCGGTGACGGTCTGGTGGCCGCTGAAGCCGTTGAGACCGGTCGCGGTGTAGCCGGGGTCGACGACGCGGACGTCGATGTCGGAGAGCGACTTCGCGTACATCGTCGCGACCATGTTCAGCGCCGCCTTGGACGACGGGTAGACGAGGCCGTGCAGGGTCGACTCGAGCCGGTCCGGGTCCGTCGTGATCCCGAACGAGCCCATGCCGCTGGACACCATGACCAGCCGGGGCGCCGCCGACTCGCGCAGCAGCGGCAGGAAGGCGTGCGTCATCCGGACCGGGCCGAGCAGGTTGACGCCGAAGACCGCGAGAAAGTCGGCCGGCACCGTCTCAGCCGGCGGCTTGCGGGCGCCGGCGAGACCGGCGTTGTTGACCAGGACATCCAGCCCGGTGCCCGCGTCGCGGACGGCGGCGAGGGCCACGGCGACGGAGTCGTCGACGGTGACGTCGAGCGGCAGGGCCCGGACGTCGGCGCCGGGCTGGTCGGCGGCGATCGACGCCGCCGCCTTCTCGCCGAGGTCGGCGTCGCGGGAGCCGAGCCAGACGGTCCAGCCGAGGGTGGCGAGGCGGCGGGTGGTCTCCAGGCCGAGGCCCTTGTTGGCCCCGGTGATCAGCGCGGTTGTCATGGGACCAGCATCCGGCGGCCGCGCGGTGGGCAGGAGGGCCGCGCGGTCGTGGGACCGGCGGTACCACCTTCATCCCGTCCACGGCCGGCCTCACCGCGCCGCGCGGGAGCATGCTGGGAGCGTGACTGTCGACCGTGCCGGGCTGGCCGCGGCGATCCGGCGCGCGAGGGAGCGGGTCGGCCCGGAGGACGTCGGACTGCCCGCCGGGCCGCGGGCGTCCCGGCGGGTCGCCGGGCTGCGCCGCGAGGAGCTCGCCCTGCTCGCCGGGATCAGCGTCGATTACCTCGTCCGGCTGGAGCAGGGCCGCGGGCCGCGGCCCTCGACGCAGGTCCTGCAGGCGCTCGCGCGGGCGCTGCGCCTCGACACCGCGGGCCGTGACGAGCTGCTCCACCTCGCCGGGTGGGCACCGCCCGCGCCGGGGATGATCGAGATGCATGTCCGGCCGAGCGTGCTGCGCCTCATCGACCGGTTCGTCGACCTGCCGACGGTCGTGGTGAGCGCCAAGGGTGACGTGCTGGCCTGGAACGCCATGGCCAGTGCCCTGCATGGCGACTGGTCGGCCGTCCCGCCGGAGTGGCGCAACATCAACCTGCTGCGGTTCCTGCCCGGCCCGGAGCTCGACGCCCGCCGCAGCCGCGTCGGGGAGACGGAGGAGGAGCGGGAGTCGACCGCGGCGCAGGCGGTCGCCGCGTTGCGCTCCGCCGCGGCCCGGTACCCCCGGGACCCGGGCCTGGCGGAGCTGCTCGCGCGGCTGCGCGCCGGCTCGGCCGACTTCCGCCGCCTCTGGGCCAGCGGGCAGGCCGGCGGCTGGCGCAGCCACCGCAAGACCGTCGTCCACCCGTCGCTTGGCCCGCTGACGCTGGACTGCGACGCGCTGCACGTCCCCGACGTCGACCAGTCCGTCGTCGTCTACTCCGCGCCGCCCGGCACCCCCGAGGCCGACGCTCTCGCCCTCCTACGCGTCGTCGGCACCCAGCGGCTCACTTCCGACCCCGAGGCCACGCCGGCCGCCAGTGGCCTACACCCCGGGCCCGCGGAAGCGTGAGAGTGCGTGGGCCAGTGGTGGGCCGTGGCCGCGGGAGCAAAAGCACCTAGCCGGCGGAAACGGCGCCGCTGCTAAGTTGCCGACCATGGCTCCCCTGTCACGGCGCTCCCCCGCCGCCGGGCCGAACCTAGGACCCACCGTCGTCGGCTTGCGCGAGGCCGTCTCCGACGCGACCTACGCCCGGGGCTCGTCGTACGCGCTGCGCGGCAACGTCGTCGACATCCGCTGGGACGAGGCCGCGGGTGAGCTGCTCGGCCGGGTGCGCGGCAGCGGGCTGAGGCCCTACTCGACGATAGTCCGGTTCGAGGGCGACGGGGCGTCGCGCCGCTTCGGCACGGGCCTCTGTTCCTGCCCGGTGGGTGCCGACTGCAAGCACGTCGTCGCGCTGGTTCTGGCCGCCGGCGGCGACCAGGCCGGCGGCGGCCCGGCCGCGTCGGCATCCTCCGCCGCGCGGGCGGCCACGCAGGCGCTGGAGACGCTGGCCGCGGCGGCACGGCGGGCGGGCACTGTCTCCGTGGGCGTGAACGCCGCACGGCCGGGCACCGCCAGGAAGCAGCCGGGCGCCGCCGCGACGCAAAGGCCCGCACGACGGGCCGCGGCGCCGCCCTCCTGGGAGCGGTCCCTCGGCGAGCTCCTCGAGCTCAAGGCGGACGACGACCCGCACGCCCGGCACGGCGCCGGGTGGACGCCGCCGCCGCTCGCCGGAGCGACACCGCTCGCCGTGGAGCTGAGCCTCGTGTCGGACGCCGGTGCGGACCCTCGGGTGACCGCGCGGCTCGTCAGGCAGGGCAGGACCGGCTGGGTGAACGCCGTCAGCTGGGACCAGCTGACCGCCTGGCACCATGTCACCGACTACGCCCCGGCCCACGTCCAGCTGCTGCGGGAGATGTTCGCGCTGTCCAGGGCGCGGCAGTCGTCGTACCCCTACGGCTACCGCCAGGGTGACGGCAGGCGGCTCGACCTGTCGACGTTCGACAGCAGGGCGCTGTGGGCGCTGCTGGACGAGGCCGAGACGGTCGGGCTGCGGTTCGTCCACGGCCGCAAGAAACTGGGCGACGTCGCGCCCTACCGTCACGGCGAGCTGGTCCTCGACGTCACCCGCGAGCCGAGCAGCGACGACGGCCGCGGTGGTGGTGACGGCGGCGGACCGGGGGCGCTGACGATCGTCCCCGTGCTGCGCCTCGACGGCGAGCTCGCCCCTCAGCTGGCGCCGTTCTGCTTCATCGGCGAGAACGGCCACGGGGTCGTCTACGTCGACCGGGCGGAAGCCCGCGCGACCGATGACCGCCGCGACTGGCACATCCACCTCGCCCGCCTCGCCGAGCCCGTCGCACCGCCATTGCGGCGGATGACGCTCGAGGGCCGGCGGCTGGTCGTGCCGGCGGCCGGGCAGGGACGGTTCCTCGCCGAGTTCTACCCGCGTCTGCGCCGCCTGGCGCCCGTCGTCTCCAGCGACGGCTCGTTCGACGTGCCCGAGGTGTCCCCGCCCACGCTGGTGCTGCGGGCGGCCTACGGCGACGACCACGACCTCGACCTGTTCTGGGAGTGGGCGTACGAGATCGGCGGCGAGGAGGTCCGCGCCCCGCTGCTGCCCGCCGGTCCGCCCGGCGGCACGGCGGCTGAGGGCGACCTGGCGGCGGGGGCACTGGCCGGGCCGCGGGATGTCCGCGCCGAGCAGCGGGTGCTCGCCGCGCTCGACCTGCCGCCCGCCGCCGCCGAACTGCTGGCCGCGGCCACGGAGGCCGCCGAGGCGGAGCGGTTCCTGGCCGGGCCCGGCGACGCGCCCGGGGTGGCCGGCCAGTCGTCGCTGCCGGCGCCAGGGACCGCCCGGCTGCGCGGGGCCGAGACGATGCGGGTGACGACGGAGGTGCTCCCGCTGCTGGCGGGACGGCCGGGGCTGCGGGTCGAGGTCGAGGGCGAGGCGGCCGACTACCGGGAGGCCGGTGACAGCCTGCGCATCGCGCTGTCCGTCGACGACGTCGAGGGCGACAACGACTGGTTCGACCTGGGCGTCACCATCACCGTCGAGGGCCGCCAGGTCAGCTTCCGCGACCTGTTCGTCGCGCTGGACCGGGGTGACGAGTACCTGCTGCTGCCCGACGGCGCCTACTTCAGCCTGGAGAAGCCAGAGCTCGCGGCGCTGCGCCGGCTCATCGAGGAGGCCAGGGCGCTCGGGGACTGGTCGGGCGAGAGCCCGCGGATCAGCCGGTTCCAGGCCGGCCTGTGGGAGGAGCTGGCCACGCTCGGCGTCGTCGAGCGGCAGGCCGCCGCCTGGCGCGAGCAGGTCGGCGGGCTGCTCGCGGTCACGGCGCCGCGCGCGGACCTCGCGGCGCCGGCGGCGCTGGCCGCGACGCTGCGCCCGTACCAGCTCGATGGCTTCCGGTGGCTGGCGTTCCTCTGGGAGAACCGGCTGGGTGGGATCCTGGCCGACGACATGGGGCTCGGCAAGACCCTGCAGACCCTCGCCCTCATCTGCCACGCCCGCGAGACCGCCACCGCCGCCGCCACTACCGGTGCCACCACAGGCGGTGCCACCACCACCTCTGCCGCCGCGGCGACGCCCGCCGACGCCCCGGAGGGCGCCGACGCCAGTTCCAGCACCGAGGACGGGCCGCACCCGGCGGCCGGGCCGGCCCAGACGTTCGCGCCGTTCCTCGTCGTCGCGCCGACGAGCGTCGTGGCCAACTGGGCGACGGAGGCGCGCCGGTTCGCGCCGGACCTGCGGGCCGTCACCATCGTCGACACGGCGAAGCGTCGCGGCGCCGCGCTGCGCGACGTCGCGGCCGGCGCTGACATCGTCGTCACGTCCTACACACTGTTCCGCCTCGAGATCGACGACTACGCGACGCTCGACTGGTCGGCCCTGGTGCTCGACGAGGCGCAGATGGTGAAGAACCACCAGTCCAAGGCCTACCAGTGCGCCCGGCGGCTGCCCGCGCCGTTCAAGCTCGCGATCACCGGCACGCCGATGGAAAACAACCTGATGGAGCTGTGGTCGCTGCTGTCGATCACAGCTCCGGGGCTGTTCCCGAATCCGGCCCGGTTCCGCGACTACTACGCCCAGCCGATCGAGCGCAGGCACGACCCGGAGCTGCTCGCCCGGCTGCGCGGGCGGATCCGGCCGCTCATGCTGCGCCGCACCAAGGAACAGGCCGCCCCCGAGCTCCCCCTGAAGCAGGAACAGGTGCTCGAGGTCGACCTGCATCCGCGCCACCGCCGGCTCTACCAGACTCACCTGCAGCGGGAGCGGCAGAAGGTCCTCGGCCTGGTCAGCGACCTGGGCCGCAACCGGTTCACGATCCTGCGCTCGCTCACCCTGCTGCGCCAGCTGAGCCTGCACGCCGGCCTCGTCGACGACGACCATGCCGACCTGCCGTCCGCCAAGATCGAGAGCCTGCTGGAGCAGCTCACCGACGTCGTCGGGGGCGGCCACCGCGCGCTCGTGTTCAGCCAGTTCACCGGCTTCCTTGGCAAGATCCGCGACCGGCTTGCCGCCGCGGGCGTCGAGTACTGCTATCTCGACGGCAAGACCCGCGACCGGGCGACGGTGGTGGAACGGTTCAAGTCCGGCGACGCGAGCGTCTTCCTCGTCAGCCTCAAGGCTGGCGGCTTCGGCCTGAACCTCACCGAGGCCGACTACTGCTTCCTGCTCGACCCGTGGTGGAACCCGGCCACCGAGGCGCAGGCCGTCGACCGCACGCATCGCATCGGTCAGACCCGCAACGTCATGGTCTACCGGCTGGTCGCCCGTGACACCATCGAGGACAAGGTGATGTCGCTGGCCGCCCGCAAGGCGCACCTGTTCACCAGCGTCATCGACGACGGCGCCGCCTTCGGCGCCACCCTCACCGAGGACGACGTCCGCCACCTCTTCGACTGAGAGACGTCGCTCAGACCGTGGCCATCGGTGTTCGGGGGGCGGGCATGCCAGCCGGGGTCGGGGCGTCCAGCGGCCAGCCGATGAGGTCGGCGTACTCGAGGAGGCGCACGCCGGCGTTGGCGCTGACGGCGCCGACGACCACGCCCTGGCGGGTGTAGACGGCGACGAACTCGAGGGACTTGGTCGAGCCTTCCGCCAGGCAGCAGGCGTCGGCCAGGCCGGGGCGGCCGACACCCTGCAGGCGGACGCCGAACTGCTCGGTCCAGAACCGGGGGGTCGGGGTGAACGCCGACGCCTGGTCGGGGCCGAGCAGCAGCGCGTCGGCGGCCGCCTGGCCATGCTCGGACGCCGTGATCCAGTGCTCGACGCGCCGAGGCGTCCAGTCGAACAGCAGGTTCGGCCAGCGAGCGACGTCGCCCGCGGCCACCACCGACGGCGCGAGCACCGGAGTGGTGCCGTCCATGTAGACCGCGTGGGTGGTCGGCCCGGTGAGCACGCCGTCGGTGACGTCCAGGCCGGAGCCCTGCAGCCAGCGCGTCGCCGGCAGCGCACCGACCGCGACGACGGCGACGTCCGCGTCGACGCGGCCGCCGTCATCCAGCCAGATGCTGACGCCGGCGCCGGACCGCGGCCGCTCCGTGAGCGAGTCCGCGGTCGCCCAGCGCACCGGGTTGCGGCCGAGCAGCAGGGCGACCTGGTTGTTCCGGTGCAGGCGCGTCATCAGGCCGCCGACCTGCTTACCAATGGCGGACGACATCAGCGCCCCGCCTCTGCCGATGACGGTGACGTCCAGGCCCCGGCCGCGGAGGCTGGACGCGATCTCGCAGCCGATGAAGCCGGTGCCGATCACGGCGATGTGCCGGGCACCGTCGGCCAGCCGCCGGCTCAGGCCGCGCGCGTCGGTCATGTCACGAAGCGTCCAGACGTGGTCGGACCAGAGGGGCGTGCCGGGGAGGTGCCGGGCCTCGACCCCGGTGGCGATCACCAGGCCGTCGTACTCGACCTCCTCGCCGCGGGCCAGCAGCAGCCGGTTGCGGGCGACGTCCAGGCCGAGTGCCCTGGTACCGAGCCGCCAGATCGCGTCCAGGTCGCTGAAGACGGGCAGCTTCAGGTCACCGAGGCGGCCCGTCCTGGCGAGCAGCTGCTTGGAGAGCGGGGTGCGGTTGTAGGGCTTGTGGGGCTCCTCGCCGACGAACACGATCTGCCCGTCGAAACCGCGCTCGCGCAGGCGCTCCGCGGCGCGCAGCCCGGCGATGCCCGCACCCGCGATGACGACGGAGTGCGGCCGCGGCCGGTGCTCGATCCTGGCCCAGCCGACGCGTGCCAGTGCGTGCGCTATGTCGGGCCTGGGCCGAGGCCTCGTCATCTCGCGCCGTTCTCGAGAGTGATCGCCTGCATGGGACACAGGCGGGCCGCCTGCCGGACGCTCGCCATCTGGTGCGACGGCGGCGACGCGTCGTAGTAGAGCCGGTGGTCATCTGCCAGCAGGAAGCTCGACGGCGCCTCCTGCTGGCAGATGGCGTAAAGATGGCAGCGGTTGTTGTCGACACTCACCACCGCCGGCTCGGACCGGCGCCGCGGGCCGCCGGGCCTTCGCCGCAGGTTGGGCTGGAACGCGGGCCGGCCAGCCTGCCGGCCCACGGCCGAGCCGCCGAGGCGGGCCAGCGGCGTGACGTCCAGTGGGCCGGTGCCCATCGCGGGACGGGGGCCGGTCCCGGCTCCCGCCGCGAGCGGGCCGGTGCGCTCCGCGGGCACCGGGAGCGAGGAACTCGGCACGACGACGCCAGGCCCGGTGTCCGACCTGGCCGGGCCCAGGCTCGGCGCCAGGCCGGCGGTCGGTACCGGCCCGGTCATCGGCGCCGGGTCGACGTGCGTGGCCTGGCTCGCGAAGGGGTACCGCGGCCCGGTGGCCGGTATGGGCATCGAGCCGGTGCCGGTGACGGGAACCGGGCCGGTGAACGGCACCGGGGCAATCGCGTCACGCGGCCAGGACGGGTGCGCCTCGTCGAAACGCGGGGGCGGCGGTGACGGGACCATGCGCCAGTCGCCGGGCGATCCCGCGGAAACGCGCCCCTCTCCCGGCGGCAGCACCGACGGCACGGGAGCCGGGCCGGTGAACGGCACCGGGGCGATCGCGTCACGCGGCCAGGACGGGTGCGACTCGTCGAAACGCGGGGGCGGCGGTGGCGGGACCATGCGCCAGTCGCCGGGCGATCCCGCGGAAACGCGCCCCTCTCCCGGCGGCAGCACCGACGGCGGCGACGGCGGCCAGGACCAGGGCGGCCCGGCCGGCCCCGACGGACCGGATCCCGGTGGCGGGGACTGCCCCGGTACCGGCGGCGACGTTGCTGACGCGGCCTGCCACTCCCCCGGTGAAGGCTCCGGAGGCAGCGACCAGGCCGGGCCCGTCACCGTGAAACCCGGGTCGGGCGGAGTGCGCGGCCCGGGCTGGCGAAGGTCCTCGCCCGGCGACGGGGGCCGCATCCACCGCGAGTCCCAGGCAGTCTGCCGGAAATCGTGAGGCTGGTTGTCGTTACCGGCGGTAGATGCCATCTTCGAATGCCTCCACGACGTCGAACCAGGGGTCGGCCTCGTCCCTGCGCCCGGCTGGCGAGAGCACTCGCAGCACGAACAGCGCCAGGGGAACGAACATCGCGGCCGCCATGGCCGCCCAGATGACACCGAAGTGCTGCTCCCGCGAAGCCCAGGCACTGTGTATCGCGATCAGGACGAATCCCGGGTACGCGAACCAGTGGAACCGGTGCCACCGCCGATAGCCGATGCGACGCTGGAACCAGATCGAGAACGCCACCAGCACGAGGACCTCAAGGCCAAGGATGCCGGGCAGGACGTCCGCCTTGGCTCCGCCCCAGACCAACCAGATCCGGCTCTCGGTGTAGTAAGCGTCGTGCCGGAAGTAGTGCACCTGGGCGTGTACCACCGACGCGGCGAGCGCCAGAATCGCCAGCATCATGTGGCCGCCGTACAGCGTCTGCCTGCGGATATGCCGCTCCGGCAGCCGGGTGATGAGGAACAGGCCCCAGATGACGGTGGCCGCCATGAAGAAAAACGCGGTGTAACCAAATATGCCGGCGATGTGACCCAGGGTCGCATCAGTGGTGACGCCTGGCCGGACCGCCGGATCCGCGGCTTGGTGCATTGCTATACCGTGCACATTGCGTGGCGATACCACATCGAGTATTGACGTCGCACGCGGCAAGGTAGCCTCCGGGCTTCTTCTCCCCCCCGGTAGTACCTCGTCTTCCCGTCGCCTTGCCGCAAAGTGTAGCAGAGCGGTGCAAGATGCTCGTATCCGACACCCCGACGTAACATGACCGGCCTGGTCCGTCGAGTTCGCCAGTGAAAGCGCCGGCGGACGATGGTGCACGCCGCCGCGCGACGGCCAGGCGATGCGTCACTCCGGTGGCGAAGAACGGTTTCGCCGTCACGGTACGTATGTGGGCATTCAATCCGATGATCTCGCGGCGGAGAGAACGACGGGTGGTCCTGATCAGTCACGCATGTCCCGACCGTGGGCCCTGGCAAGTCCGCCCCGGTCGCTGGCGGTGGACGGCCGAACCGGCGCGCGGGTATGGCGGATGTGGGCGAGATCCCGGATGGCCGAGCCGGTCACGGCCTGTGATCGATGTCCGGGGCGCGGTGCCGCGCTGACGGCGTCCGTCGCCAACGGGCAGACGGCGGCCCCGCAGCCCGGTCCGGTCGGGGGGAGGCGCCGGATCGAGCCACGGGGCCGCGTGCGCCGGGTTGGGGTCCGGCGCGGATCGGCGCGGGGCAGGCCGATGTCAGGGCGGCGTGGAGCTATGCCTCGTCGGCCGGTGTGGCCGGGGAGACGGCAGCGGCCGGGGACTCGGCAGCAGCTGGAGAGGCGGCAGCAGCTGGAGAGGCCGCGGCGGCTTCGGCGGGCGGGGAGGCATCGGCGGGCGGGGAGGCATCGTCGGCGGGCTTTGCCCAGGTGGGCTGCTCGTCGGCGGGCGGCCGCGCCTGGGCGGGGGTCTTCGACGCGGGCGTGGTGTCGCGCAGCTTGCCCTTGGCGATGTGCAGCCGCCGCTGCGCCCGGGCCGCGACCTGGGAGTCGTGGGTGACGATCACCAGGGTGAGGCCCTGGTCCCGCCACAGGCCCTCGAGCAGCGCGATGATCTCGTCGCGTGTCTCCTCGTCGAGGTTCCCGGTCGGCTCGTCGGCGAGCAGCACCTTCGGGTCCTTCACCAGGGCGCGGGCGATCGCCACCCGCTGCTGCTGGCCGCCGGACAGCTCGGCGGGCCGGTGACCGATCCGGTCCGCGAGCCCCACCGAGGCGAGCGCCGCGGTGGCACGCTCGCGGCGCTGTGCCTTGGGTACGCCCAGCGGGACCAGTGCGGCCTCGACGTTCTCCAGTGCCGTCAGCGTCGCGATGAGGTTGAAGCTCTGGAACACGATGCCCACGTTGCTGGCCCGCAGCTTCGTCAGCCGCGAGTTGGACGACTTGGCCAGGTCCTCGTCGCCGAGCAGGACCGAGCCGGAGGTGGGTCGGTCCAGCGCGCCGAGCATCTGCAGCAGCGTCGACTTGCCGCCGCCCGTCGGGCCCTGGACCGCGACCATCTGCCCGTCGGGGATGTTCAGGTCGATGCCCTGCAGGGCGTTGACCGCCTTCTTGCCGTTCAAGTACGTCTTCGTGACGCCGGTAAGTGTGTACATGATCGTCTGTTTGTCTCTTCCGTCGCGCCGAGAGAACTGGTCGAGAAGGTGGCTGGCGCCGCGCTGATGCGCCGTCACCAGCGGGTCGAGGCCGCCGCCGGTCGACGCCGCCGTCAGTCGAGGCTGCGCAGCGCGGCCGCGGGGCGCAGGCGGGAGGCGCGCCAGCCGCCGAACATCCCGGCGAGCAGGCCGCCGACGAGCGCCAGGCCGATGCCGAGTCCGATGACCGACCAGTGCACGGGCGCGTGCAGCAGGACGTCGACCGTGCTGCTCGCGGTCCGCCGAGCGCCGCCGCCACCACCGGTGCCGGCGCCGCCAGCGCCATACCCGCCACCGCCACCGCCGAACGGGCCGCCGCCCTCCGCGCCGCCGTCGAAGGCCGCCCCCCGGGCCACGCTGAACGCGCCCGAGCTGGTCGTGCCGGCAAGCTTGATGTGCGACGAGTTGATCGCCCAGATCCCGATCAGGCCCGCCCCCAGACCGACGAGGCCACCGATCGCACCCTGCACGAGCGACTCGACGCCGACCTGGCGGACGATCCGGCCGTTGCTCCAGCCGATCGCCTTCAGGGTGCCGAAGTCCCGGGTGCGCCGGGTGACCCCGGAGATGGTGAACAGGATCGCGAGCACGAACGCGGCCGCGAGAACGGCGATCGACAGCCACTTGCCGAGCTTGCTCACCAGCGACGACGCGCTCGACAGCGAGCCGGAGATGCCGTTGGCCAGGTCGGACTGCGTCTGCACGGTGGCGTCCGGCAGCACCTTCTTGATCGCGGCGGCGGCGGTGTCGACGGAGCCGGAGGAGCTCGCCTGGACGTAGAGGTTGGTCACCTGGCCGGACAGGTCGGCGAGGCTCTGGGCGACGCCGAGGGGCAGGTAGACGTCGGACAGCGACGTGCCGGACGTGCCGGAGTCGAGCAGGCCGACGATCTTCATCGCCGTGCCCTTGACCGTCACGGTGCCGCCGACGGCGAGCTTGTTCGTGTCCGCGTAGCTCTTGGACAGCAACGCGACGTTGGCCTTCGCGTCCGCGGCGGTGAAGGCGCGGCCGCCGCTGACGACCTCGGCGCCCGACAGCGGCCCGAGGGCGGTGGCGCCGGGCTGGACACCCTCGACGGTGAGGCTGTTGACGTTGAAGTCGCCGCCGCCGAAGCCGGTGAAGCCCTGCGGGCCGGTGACGCCTCCGCCGCGCTGGGCACGGAACTGCTGGCGCAGGTCGTCGAGGTTCTGCCCCGAGACCTGGCCGCTGAAGTTGGTCTGGCGCAGCATCAGCGTCGCCGTCACGTCGGCGACGCCCTGCGTCGAGCGCACCGAGTTGACCGAGGCGTCCTTGATCGCGGCCGAGCCGGGAGCGAGGCGCAGGTTGTCCGAGGACACGTTGGTGTTGGCGTCGGAGGAGGTGCTGCCAGGGGCCTGCCCGCCGAACGTGAACTGCTCGCCCCCGCCCTGCCCTGGCTGCGCGGACTGGGTGACCGTGATGTCGGTGCCGACGCCGTAGATCGAGTCGAGCACGCTCGACTGCGCGTTGCGCACCCCCGAGGAGGCGGCGGTGACGGCGAGGATGAGGGCGACTGCGAGCGCGAGGCCGACCGCCACGATCGCGGTCTGCCGGAGTCGCCCCCTGAGCTCGCGGCGGACGTACGTCAACAGCATGGGTCTCCCTGCGGTCCAGGTGGGGGTCCGGATAGGGCCTTGGCCGGACCCGCGGGGATCGCGGACGGGTCGGGCGTGTGAGCCGTCCGGGACACTAGGAAGCCCTGCTGTGTGACTGCTTAAGTACGGCTCATCCCCCGTTAAGGGGGGTCAGCGTTGCCGATCGGTTGTGTCCCCGGCGCGCTGACGGACATCAGAGCTCCCGGTGACGCCGCCACGGGGCCGGCGGGATACGCCGGGTTACGGCTCGACGGTGAGCGACAGGATGCGCGCGTCGCTGGCCGGCGGCCCGTCGTAGCCGCCATCCGCGCCGGGAGCGACGAGGTCGTCGAGGACGTCGAACCCGTCGACGACCCGGCCGACGGGGGTGTAGCGGTCGGCCATCTCCTCCCGGCCCTCCTGGCTCGGGTTGGCGTAGCTGATGACAAACTGGGCGCCGTTCGCGCCGGACGAGCCGTGGACGACCGCGATCACGCCTCGGCGGAAGTCACTGGGAGGGTGCTCCGCGTCGTAGGCGAAGCCCGGCGCGCCCGACCCGGTTCCCGTCGGGTCGCCGCACTGGAGGATGTAGTAGGCCTGGTTCGGCCCGTCCGTCTGGCGGGGGCAGAGGCTGTTGTCGTAGTAGCCCTCGCCGGCGAGATGCCGCAGCGCGTAGACGGCGCACGGGGCGAGCGCCGCGTCGAGCTCCGCGGTGATGATGCCGCCGTTGGTCTGGATGGTCATCGTCGCGGTGCCGGTCGGCAGGTGCCCGACCGACGGCGGGATGGGCGCGGCGGGGCCGCGCGCGTCTGTGGCGACGTACCGGCACGGCCCCGCGGAGCTCACGGCGCCGGGTCCGTCCGCGGTCTTCGGCCCGGCCTGTGGCGTCGCGCCGTCCCCTGGGGAGACGGGGTTCGTGCTTACCGGGGCGGTTGGCCCCTGCTGCGTGTGCGTCGAGCTGGGCGTCCCGCCGTCGTCGTCATGGGTGAAGAGCCGCAGGGCCACCAGCGAGACGGCTACCAGCACCAACACCACCACGACCGCCACCACCGCGACGAAACCCGCGCCGACCAGGCCGTGGCGAGGGCGTCGCCAGACGCCGCCCGAGGCCCGAGGACCACCCGACGCGGGCACGCCCGTCGGCAGGCGATGCGGCCCGGAGGGAGGGCTGCTCGGCCCACGCCCGCCCGGCCCGTGCCCGCCCGGCCCGCGCTGCGCCGGGGCCAACGGGGACGACGGGGGGCCGGACGTCGGGGGCGGGCCCAGCGGACCCCGCGCGCCCGGCGGCAGCGGCATCCCCGTCCGCACGGGCGGCTGCGGTAGCGGTGGAGCACCCGTCTGCGGTGGGGCACCGGTCGGCACCGGCCCCGCGGCCGATAGCGGAGCCGCCGGCCGGCCGAGGACCGGCAGAGGACCCACCGGCGGGCCGACCGGAGGCGGCCACTGACGGGCGGGCCAGGGCGCGAGACCGGGTGCCAGACCGGGGCCGGGAGCCTGGCCAGGGCCGGGAGCGGGCCGAGAGGCGGGCACGGGTCCTGGTGGCGCGGCGGGAGCCATCGGTGCCGCCGGCGGCGCGGCGGGCGTGGGGCGCGCCGGGCCGGCGGCCGCGGGCGCCGGCGCCACCACCGGCGGAGGCAGGTAGGTACGGATCGGCCAGTGTCGATCGAGCACGAGCAGCACGCCGCGGGCCAGATCCGCGTCCGTCTCGGGTGTCCAGCCCCGCTCCCCGTCGCCCGCGGCGCCGGCGTCCGCGAGGACGTCGCCAGCGGCCGGGCCGCCCGTGCGCGCGGGGCTGGCGCTGGCCCAGTCCGGGCCGAGGACGAGCGCCAGCAGCCGGCGCAGCAGTTCGGCCGCGTCCGGGCGGGCCGCCGGATCCTTGCGCAGCGTCTCGTCCACCAGCCCGGCGAGGTCGTCCGGGATCCCGGCCAGGTTCGGCGGGTCGTGGCGCACCCGGAACAGCACCGCGTCGGTTGGGCCGGCGCCGAAGGGGGTGCGCCCGGTCGCCGCGTAGGCCACGGTGCAGCCCCAGGCGAACACGTCGGCGGGCGGCCCGACGACGTCGATGCCGTTGAGCTGCTCGGGGCTCATGTAGCCGGGGGTGCCGACCGGGGTGCCCACCCGGGTGAGGACGGTGACGTCGGTGGCGAGCGCGATCCCGAAGTCGACGACCTTCGGGCCGGCCTGGGTGAGCAGCACGTTGCCGGGCTTCAGGTCGCGGTGCACGACGCCGGCGCGGTGCACGGCCAGCAGCGCCTCGGCGAGCCCGACGGCCAGCGTCCGCAGCGACGGCCCGGTGACCGGGCCGTTGCGCAGGATCCAGTCGGCGAGCGTGGGCCCGGCGAGGAACTCGGTGGCGAGGTAGGGCGGGTACCAGTCGGGGTCGGCGGCGTGGACCCGGGCGGTGCACACGCCGCCCACCCGGCGCATCAGCTCGATCTCGCGGCGGAACCGGGCGCGGAACTCGGGCGCGTCGGCCAGCTCCGCGCGGATCACCTTCACCGCCACCGGCGTCTGCCCGAGTAGGCCGTAGTAGACGATGCCCATTCCGCCGGCGCCGATCCGCGCCATCAGCGTCGTCGGCCCCAGCCGCACCGGCAACGCGATGTCCTGCACGCCGACCGCTCTCCGATGCTGTCTAGACCCGCCGTTGTCCCGACCGTCGCCTCGCGCCGGCGCGGCGGCGGCCCACCGCGCCGCGCGGCGGCCCACCCGTCGGCGCCGTGCCTTCCGCCGTCGTGCCCCGGCCCCGTTCCGCGCTGTTCGTGGTCACATTACCGCCGGGGCGCCGACGCGAACCGCCCCGGAGCGCACCCGGTCCGGCACCACTGGTGTTCCCCCTCGACGGCCGTCCGGCGTTCCGGGCCGAGAGCCCGCCGGGCCGCCCTGCGGGAACACGTCTGGACCGCGGCGTCGCGCCGGCGCCCCCGTCCGGGCGGCCGAACTCCGCCACGCCCCGAGGGATGTCAACCGGCGGATATCGGATCGCCGACAGTCCGAAACAGTCGGCAACTATCGTCCCGCCGCACGTGCGCGTACCGAAGGTCGGGGGCAGTCGGGGGCGGATGGTCCGGCCGGACGGCGCCGGCACCGGGGACGCGCCCGCCGGAGGAGTCCCGAGCGGAAGGACGGGCGAGATGCGGATGCCACGGCCGAGCGCGGCGTGGGCCGGGACGCTGAACACCGACGCGCGGGGATGCGGCTCCGTCCGCGAGGTGATCCTGCGCGAGGTCAAGAGGGTCATCCTGGACGGCGCGGCGGCGCCGGGCTCCCCTATCCCCGTCGACGAGGTCGCCGCGCACTACCAGGTGAGCCGGATCCCCGTCCGCGAGGCGCTGATGAGCCTGGTCGGCGAGGGGCTGGTCGTGCACCGCGCCCGCGGTGGCTACACGGTCGCGGCGCTCACCCCGGCGGAGATGCGCGAGTTCTACGTCGTGCGGGAGGTGCTGGAGGCGGCGGCGCTGACGGCGGCGGTGCGGCAGGCGACCGCCGAGGACGACGCCCGGGCGCTCGCCGCGCACGAGGCGATGGCACTGGCGGTCGAGACGGGCGACTCGCGCGGCCACCACCGGGAAAGCCGCCGCTTCCACCTCGCGCTGGTCGGTCCCGCCGGGATGGCCCGGCTGGAGCACATGTATGTCTCGGCCTGGAACGTCACCGAGCCCGTGCGGCCGATGGACTACGCGTCCAGGGACGCCGTCGAGGCGCTGGTCACCGACCACGAACGAATGCTGCGCGCCTTCGTCGCCCGCGACGTCGGGGCTCTGCTGGCCGCCTCCCGCGCGCACCATTCCCGCCTGCAGACCGTCGTCGCCGCGCTCCCCGACGAATCGGCCCGTTTCCCCGCTTGAGGCTGGCGGTGCGCCACAGACCTCCCAGATCGCTTACCTTCCAGATCGCTTACCTCCCAGATCGGCTCCGCCGATCCGGCAGGGACCCTGTCGCCGATCCGGCAGGGATCTGTCGCCGATCCGGCAGGACCCGGGCGCCGCGCTGATGCGCCGTCACCATCGTGGCCGGCGCCCCGGCGCCGGTGGACAGTTGCCGACGCAGATATATCTCGCCGGTGACGGTGGCGAAACAGCAAGATCCTAGCCTGATTCCAGGCATGCCGGCCGCCCCGCCTGACCATCCCCACACGTCCGAACACCGGTCCCCTGAGCGGGTTTCCGCCTTCCTTTCCCAGTTCCGCCGGCCGCCCCGGAAATCCGTGCGCGGGCGGCTTCTCCGCGCGCCCACCCGCGGGGAATTCCGCCCCTCTACGGCCGGGCGGCGACCGAGATGACACGGAGACCCGCGGCGGGGACGCCACCAGACGCCAAGTAAGGAAGTGAGCGAGAATGAGCGAGCTCGCCGCGATTCCCGGCCCGCCGGGCGCGACCGCCGGACACGACGACCTGGCGGAGGCCGCGGGAATGCCCATCGGCGCGGGCCTTCTCAAGCCCGGGTACGACCCACGGCTGTCGAACGAGGACCTGGCCCCGCTGCGGAAGCAGACCTGGTCCTGGTACAACATCTTCGCGTTCTGGATGTCCGACGTGCACAGCGTCGGCGGGTACGTGACGGCCGGCAGCCTGTTCGCCCTCGGCCTCGCCGGCTGGCAGGTGCTCGTCGCGCTGGTCGTCGGCATCACGATCGTGAACTTCTTCTGCAACCTCGTCGCCCGGCCGAGCCAGCAGGCGGCGGTTCCCTACCCGGTGATCTGCCGGGCGCCGTTCGGTGTGCTGGGCGCGAACGTCCCGGCCATCATCCGCGGACTGATCGCGGTCGCCTGGTACGGCATCCAGACCTACCTCGCCTCGGCCGCGCTCAACGTCGTGCTGATCAAGCTGTGGTCGGGCCTCACCCCGTACGCCGATGTCGACCAGCACGGCTTCCTCGGCCTGTCGACGCTCGGCTGGATCACCTACGCGGTGCTGTGGGTGCTGCAGGCGGCGGTGTTCTGGACCGGCATGGAGACGATCCGCCGGTTCATCGACTTCTGCGGCCCGGCGGTCTACGTCGTCATGTTCGCGCTCACCGGCTACCTCATCTACAAGGCCGGCTGGGGCGAGCTGTCGCTGAACCTCGGCGGGGCCAGGAAGGGCGGCGACTCGACGTTCTCCCTGATGCTCGGCGCGATCGCGCTCGTCGTCTCCTACTTCTCGGGCCCGATGCTCAACTTCGGCGACTTCTCCCGCTACGGGAAGAACTTCGGCTCGGTGCGCACCGGCAACTTCCTCGGCCTGCCGGTGAACTTCCTGCTGTTCTCCCTCCTCGTCGTCTTCACCGCCTCGCTGACCGTCCCGGTGTACGGCGAGCTCATCACCGACCCGGTGGAGACCGTCGCCCGCATCGACTCGACGACGGCGATCGTCCTCGGCGCGCTGACCTTCACCATCGCCACCATCGGCATCAACATCGTGGCGAACTTCATCTCCCCCGCGTTCGACTTCTCGAATGTCAGCCCGCAGCGGATCAGCTGGCGCGCCGGCGGCATGATCGCCGCGGTCGGCTCGTTCCTCATCACGCCGTGGAACCTCTACAACAACCCGGATGTCATCCACTACACGCTGGAGACGCTGGGCGCCTTCATCGGCCCCCTGTTCGGCGTGCTGATCTGCGACTTCTACCTGATCCGCAAGAAGGTGGTTGTCGTCGACGACCTGTTCACCCTCAGCCCGCGCGGCACCTACTTCTACCGCAAGGGCGTGAACCCGCCCGCGGTCATCGCGACCGCCGTCGGCGCCGTCATCGCCGTCATCCCCGTGGTGGTCCCCGACTCGGCGGTCGGCTGGATGGGCACGGCGGCCCAGTACAGCTGGTTCATCGGGATGGGGCTGGGCTTCGTCGTCTACTACCTGCTCGCCAGCCGCTCGCCGATCACCGCGACGTCACTGCGGCCGGCGGGCGACCCCGCCCTCGACGCCGCCGCCGCCACCGCCACCGCCACCGCCACCGCGAGCATCCCCGCGCAGCCGGCGCCGAACGCGGCGCCGGTCACGCCCGAGGCGTAGCCGCCCCCGATGCCCACGACGCAGGAAGAGCAGCCCGCCCTGACCCTGGGGGCCGTTCCCGCGGCCGGGACACACCCCGCGGCCACGACGGGCCTGGCGGCGATCCCGACCACCCCGGCCGGGCCGCTCATCCGGCTCATCAACGCGAACACCTCGCGGGCGATGACCGAACTGATCGGCACCAGCGCCCGGCAGGTGGCCGGGCCGGGCACCCGGGTCGAGGCGACCAGCCCCGCGATGGGGCCGGCGTCGATCGAGAGCCACTACGACGAGGCGCTCGCCGTGCCCGGCGTGCTGGCCGAGATCGCGCGCGGCGAGGCGGCGGGGGCTGCCGGTTACGTCATCGCCTGTTTCGGCGACCCGGGCCTCGACGCGGCCAGGGAACTGGCCCGCGGCCCGGTGGTCGGGATCGCCGAGGCCGCGATGCACGCGGCGAGCCTCCTCGGCCGGTCGTTCAGCGTGGTGACCACGCTTGCCCGTTCCCGCGGCCGGACGTGGGACCTGGCCGACCGGTACGGTCTGCGGGCGCTGTGCCGCGGCGTCCGGGCCTGCGAGGTGCCCGTACTGGAACTGGAGACCGATCCACTGGCGAGCGCGAAGATCCTCGCGGAATGCCGCGCGGCGGTGGCCGACGACGAGGCGGAGGTGATCCTCCTCGGCTGCGCTGGCATGGCCGACCTGTGCCAGACGCTCACGGCGGAGCTCGGTGTCCCCGTCATCGACGGCGTGGCCGCCGCGACCGTCCTCGTCGAGGGCCTGATCCGCCTCGGCCTGGTCACCAGCCCGCGCGGCGAGTACGCCACGCCGCCGCCCAAGCCCTACACCGGTCTGCTGGCGCAGTTCGGCGTCGCCGCGCAGCCGTCCCACTGACGCCATGGCCCCCTCGGCTCCCGCCCGGCCACCGGGCGGGGCCGAGGGCTGTCGGGCCGTTCCCTCCCGGGACCGCGGCCGGGCGTCACGCGCCGGCCTGGCCGACCAGATCGGCGCTGGGCTCGACAGGGACAGCCGGCTCGGCGAGGGCGGCCGGCTCGGCAGGGGCCGCCGGCTCAGCGGCGGACATCGGCCCGGCGGGAACGGCGGGCTCAGCCGGCTCAGCACGCTCGGTGGGGGCGTCGGCGACGACGACCGGCGCGTCGACGATCCAGGCGCGCAGGTGGGCGACCTCGTCGGCGGACAGCTCCATCCGCGCGTTCTGGCACAGGACGATGGCGTTGTCGGCGAACGCGCAGGCCAGTGTGCCCGCGTCGTCGCCCGGGCGCGGCGGGCGGCCGGCGTAGAGCAGACCGTTGAGGACGAAGTTCACCGCGCCCCGGCCGACGTGCTCACCGCGCTCGGCGCATCGGTCGCGGACGGCGCGCGAGGTGCCGGTGCGGCTGAAGCCGTGCTCGGCGACCTCGGCGGCGAGCTCCTCGAACAGCGCCCGGAACTCGCGCGCGGACAGCCGCGGAATGTCGGTGACCTGCGAGATCCGGTTGACGAGGTCCAAGCGCGGGCCGTCCTGCTCGGGCTGGCCCGCGCCGGAGGTCTGGCCGCTGGGCGGGGGGCTGTGCCTGCGCGGGTCGTAGATGTACTCCGGCGCGGCGGAGATCGCGAGCCCCGGCAGGTCGGCCTGGGCGAGCAGCTTCTTGAACGAGCCGGTGCCCGCCCAGCCGTCGGTGACGTCCTGGCCGAGGTCGGCGCGCACCAGCTGGGCGGCCGACGCCAGCGTGATCGGCCGGTCGGACGCGGCGACCAGTCCGCCGACCTTCGCGGCGATGACGCGGCGCAGCTGGCCGTCGTACTGGCCGTTCGGCGGTGCCGGAATCGGTACGAACCCGGGGAGGGCCGGATGCGTCGGCACTGGCGGGTGCGTCGGCACCGGCAGCGACGCCGGGGAGTGCGGGGGCGATGCGGGCGACGGCCGCGGGGACGCGAGGTAGCGCGGGGGCACCGATAAGTGCCCCGTGGTGACGTCGGTGGACGTGGATAAGGACCGCACGGGGCCGTCAGCGTGGGATTCCCACTGCCTGTCGGGCACCGCGCCGGCGCCGGCCGGGTTGCCGGCCGGCGCCGGGTCGCTCGCCGGCCGGTCCGCGGCGGATGGGGCGGGGTCCGCCGCCTCGGGTGTCGCCTGGCCACCGTGGACGAGCGCGCCCGCCTCGCCCGGATGCACCGCCATGCCCGGCGGACTGGCGACATGGCCGGCCGCGTGGCCGACCCCGTTCAGCGCGGGGGTGGCGTCGTGGCCGTAGCCATGCGTACCGCTGTAGCTCTGTGTACCGCTGTAGCTCTGTGTACCGCTGTAGCTCTGTGTACCGCTGTAGCTCTGTGTACCGCTGTAGCCATGCGCGCCGCCGTTGCTGCTGAGCGGCCGGGAGTCGGCGGACAGCGCCTCGTCGATAAACGCGTCCTCGCCGACCACGTGGTCGCAGGCCGCGCGGAACGCCCGGGCCGACGGCCCACTCGTGATGATCACCGTTCGGCGGTCGTGGGCGCGCAGTCGAAGCATGACCGGGGTGTAGTCCGCGTCGGCCGACAGCAGGATGACTTCGTCGAACCGGGTCGGATGAACGAGGATGTCCAGAACATCGATGACGATGTGAATGTCGGCCGAGTTCTTCCCCGCGGCGGTGAGCGGCGGGCAGTCGACGACGTGGAAGCCCGCCCGCGTGAAATAGGCTCGGTAACGGGCCGAGCTCACCGGGTTGAGATAACAATACCGAATAAGAAGATCGCGGCGGAAGTCGTCCGATGCCAGTGCGGGATAGCCGAGCTTCTCCAGCCAGCCGAGCCAGCCCTGCGGATTGACCGCGAACCGGTTGGCGGCGGCGGGATCCAGCCGCTGGAGCCCCATGTGGATGTTCTCGAAGTCGACGAACAGGGCGCTGCGGACCCGTAACGGGCCCTGCTGTCCCTCACCCACCGCGTTCATGTCGGCCATCGTGCCGGATCGGGGCGCGCCAACCAAGTATCGCGCGCCGATCGAGGGAACCATCCACACGAAGATTACATAAAGTGATCGATCGAGAGCCCTACGTCCCGCCCGAACGTCCCGGCCGCTTGGTCACCCCCCTATGCCCGCCGACGGTAACGAGGAGAACACATCCGACCAGCCCCGCCGTCGCACGGCCAACCAGCGGTGTCCTCCCCGACTCACTGCCCCCGCCGACGGCCGCGGGGGCGCCGCCACGGCTGGGGCCCCCGCCGAGCGGACACCTACCCGATCGGGCACCCGTCGGGCCGCGCAGCCCGCCATCCCGGCGCCGACCGCGCCGCGACGCCACATACCGTCACCGGGCCCCGCCGCTCAGGCGGCTCTGCCTACCTATCCGGCGTGGTCGGCGCGGTCCCCGCGCGCAAACGCCGCCATTTGCCGGGTTCCCCGACCCCGGCTATCGTCGCCTCCACACCGCACCCCAGGGCGCGCACCTGACAACCGACGGCCTGGTGTGGCGCGATGTTTGTCCAGCGAGATATCTGTCCGGCGCGACGGCCGTCAGGCGCGCCATTCCCCACCACCTGGCGTTCCACCGTTTCGCGCGACGCGCCGGGGCGCCGCCATACCGAGGCCGCGCCTATCGCCCGGGTTACGCGCCGCGGCCCGATTTCAGGTTTCAGCCAACGGCTTTCCCCGTCCGCCTCGCCGCCGTTGTCAAACCCACGGCGATCCGCATCTCTGTCATCACCCCACATGCCCGGCGTCCGCACCAGTACCCCACCCAGCGTCGAGCGGGACGCGCCACGGACCGCTTGGCGGCCCCACCCGCCACGTCCCAGCCAGTCCCCGAGGAGCCGCGATGACCAATGACCGTGCCCGCGCCCCTGAGCCAGGCGGCACGCAGCTGCTCTGGCTGGTCGCCGTCGCCGCCGGCTGCCTCCTGACCTGGGCGGCCTGTGCCGGCGTCGGCGCTCCGTCCTACCGCACCTGTGCCGCGCCGGTCCCCGCCGCCCACGCTCCCCAGCCGGCCGCCGCGTGGGCGGCGGCGCCCGGCCCGCCCCCCGAAGACCCCGCCTTTGCCTGCGGCCCCGCCAGCTGACGCCGCTCCTGCCCTGGCACGGGCCCGCCCTGCGCTGGCAGGCGCCCTCCCTGACACGCGTGCCCGCGGGGCCACGCGCCGGGACGCCCCTCAGTGATCCTGGGGACAACGGCCGCCGGGCGTGCGAAGGAAGATCATTTTCGCACGCCCTTTGGCCCTCTAGTGATCCTGGGGACAACGGCCGCCGGGCGTGCGAAGGAAGATCATTTTCGCACGCCCTTTGGCCCTCTAGCGTTGTGCGGGCCGGGAGCGGCGGTCCGTGAGGGAACGGCCGGGCTGGGCGCGGGCGACGAAGCGGCCGTCGAGGCGCGCGACCCGGATCGGGTGGCCGAAGCAGGCGCTCACCCGGTCGGTGGTCAGCACCTCGTCGATGTCGCCGGAGGCGACCACCTCGCCGGCCCGCAGCAGCACGGCGTGCGTGGAGCTCGCCGGGATCTCCTCGAGGTGGTGGGTGACGAGGACGCTCGCGAGGTCGGGGTGCTCGGCGCGCAGCTCGTCCAGCCCGGTGAGCAGCTGCTCACGGGCGGCCACGTCCAGGCCGGTCGTCGGCTCGTCGAGGAGCAGCAGCCGGGGGCGGGGCATGAGCGCGCGGGCGATCAGCGCCCGCCCGCGCTCGCCCTGCGACAGGTCCGGCCAGCGCGCGTCCCGGAGGCCATCGATACCAAGCAGGTCGATCAGCTCGTCGGCGTCGCCCTCCTGTTCGGCGGACGGCGTCCAGCGGGGAACGAGGTCAATCGTGCTCGTCGCACCGGTGAGGACGACTTCACGTACCGTCAGCGGCGACAGCAGCGGGTGGCGCGGGTTGACGTGCCCGATGTCGGCGCGCAGCGTGCGGACATCGACCTTGCCGAGCTGGCGGCCCAGCACGCGCACCGTGCCGCGTGTCGGGTGGTTCACGGCGCCGAGCAGGCCCAGCAGGGTGCTCTTGCCCGCCCCGTTCGAGCCAAGCAGCGTCCAGTGCTCCCCTGCCCGCACGGTCAGGTCGAGCCCGCGCAGCAGGTACCGCCCGCCCCGCACCAGGTCGACGCCCTCGGCGCGCAGCACCTCCACCGGCGCCGTGCCCGTCCCATCCACTGTCTGCCACCTCCGCCTCGCCACCACGGGGGCGGCTCTTCTGCCCTGACTCCTCCGCGGGGTCCCCGCCGATTGGCTCAATGGTCGCGTGAGGGTGAACGTTCCGGCGCGAGCGCGAAGCGTCCGGCCGCGGGACCGCCTCACAGCCGGACCGCGTGGCGTTCCAGGTGGGCCAGCACGGTCTGGTTCGCGGCCCAGCCGTCGGGGAAACGGACCGGCTCGTGCAGGTGGACGGGCTCGCCGGACGGGTGGGTGTCGAGCAGGTCGCGGATGCCGGCGCGGGCGACGACGACGCACGCCTGGCGGTGCCGCGACGCCAGCACGCACAGCCGGCCGGCCTCGAGGTGGAACGCCGTCGCGTCCCGGCGGCCCGACAGCGGGTGGAGCACGACCGTCACGTCGTACTCCCGGCCCTGCAGCCGGTTGGCGGTGTCGACGACGACACCCGGCAGGTCGTCGCCGAGCGCGGCGCGCACCGCCGCCGCCTGGTCGCGGTGAGCGGTGCCGATCGCGATCCGGCTCGCCGTCACCGGATGCTCCTCGCCGCCGCGGTCGAGCGAGCGGGCCACGGCGCCGCGGGCCACCAGCCGCCGGGCGACGTCCGCGACCGCGCGCACCGCTTCGGCGTCGGTCCGCAGGGTGTGCCGGGCGGGCAGCTCCAGCAGTCCCCATCCGGTCGCCGCCGCCATGTCCAGCACGTCGTCGACCGCTCCGGCCGGCGCGCGGCCCAGCGTCCCGCCCGAGCCGCCAGGGCGGGCACGCGCCGTGCCGGGGCCAGCCGCGCCGGGGCGGGACGTGCCGGTGAAGGTGAGCAGACGATCGCCCGGTCCGTTGCCGGTCTGGAAGCCGGTGAACGGGTAGAACGCGTCGGCGACGACCCGCTCCGCGCTGCGCGGCAGCCGCCACGACACCGGCAGCCGGTGCACGGGCAGGTCCGGGTTGCTGCGCAGCAGAACGGCGACGGCACTCTGCATCGGGTCCCACGTCAGGCCGCGCCAGCGGTCGTTGTCGACGGTGGAGAACGGGTCGAGCTGGCCGGGGTCGCCGACGAACAGCGCCTGCTCGAACAGCCTCGCGATCGCCAGCAAGGCGTCCGAGCGCATCTGGTAGGCCTCGTCGACGATCGCCCACCGCCAGGCCCGGTCCTTCACGTAGGCCCACTTGGCGGCGGTCGCGACGACGAGGTGCGGATCTCCCAGCGTCCTGAGGTCGCTGCCGACGGCGACGTTCGGCAGCCCGTCGATCCGCGGCGGTGGGACGTAGCCGGCGCGGCCGAGCCGGCCGACCCGCGCCTCGGGCGCCTTGTCGGCGAGGTCCGCGGCGAGCCGCTCGACGAGGTCGTCGACCTGCTCGTTCGTCTGCGCGACGATCATCAGCGGCTCGTCGGCCAGCGCGAACTCGGTCGCGGCCCGCACCACCAGCGTCGACTTGCCGGCCCCCGGCGGCGAGTCGACGACCACTCCCCGGTGCCGCCGCGACCGCAGGTCCGCCAGGATCGCGTCCGTTACTCGCGCGGCCAGGGCCGCCGGCGAGTCGCGCGGACCGGGCCGGACGGTCAGCATGCCCGGGTCCCCTTCCGAGGCGTCGGCGGCACCCGCGCGGCGGCGCTCGCCGCATCTCGGGTTCGCTCCGTCGCCGCACTCGCTCCGGCCGTCACGCCCAGGTCTCCTCGGCGTCGCCGTCGGTAGGCTCATAGGGTGTCGGCGGCCCGCCGTGGGTCCAGGGAGTGTCCTCGGGCGCGGGCAGCGCGGCGGAGAACGCGCCGTCCGGCAGCACGCTGGTGTAGCTGATCACCTCGTCCATGTCCGGGACACTGCCCGGCGGCGGCACCTTCGCCCGCCCCATCCCGCCGCTGAGCTCCAGCGACACCAGCAGCCCGTCCGCCGCCGGCTCCAGCGACATGATCACCCCGGTCTGGCCGACCCGCGCGGGTGAGCAGACCTTCGTACCGATCGGGAGCCGGACCGGGTCCACCGTGACCACCTCGACGAGGGGCCTGGTGACGAGCGTTCCGCGCTCGTTCGCGATCCGGCGGTCCCGTTCGGCGGCGACCACCGTGCCTACGAAGGCGTCGCCGGTCACCCGTTGGTTCGCGAGCACCAGCGGGTCGTCAAAGGCCTGGTCGGCCTCGTACGCGGCGAGCTCTCGCTCCAGCACGGCGAGGCGGCGGGCCGCGGCGACCGCGCCGTCGCGTCGCGCCTGCGGCAGCCCGCCGTCCTCGTCCCGCAGGTAGGCGTAGTAAGAGGTGAACCGCGTCCTGTCCTGCTCCCAGCGCCGCGGCACGGACGCCGCATCCGGCAGCTCGCGCAGCCGCCGCACCGCCCGCCACATCAGCCGCCACGTCGGCTCGATCTGCCCGCGCACCGCGCGCTCGACCTCGTCCCGGGCGCGCAGCCACGACTGAACCGGCGCGTCGGGCGCCCCCGGCCACACCCGCGCGGCACCGAGGTCCGCGGCTCGGAAGCGGCTGTCGATCACGTCCGGATCCGCCAGCAACGGGTCGGGAGCGCCGGCGAGCCCTGCCTGCTCCCGCAGCAGCGCGATCGCCTCGTCGTATGCCGCGATGGCGGGCGCGAGCACCCGGTTGTCGAACTGGGGGTCGGTCGTCGGACCCGCCGGCGGCCAGGTCCGCGGGTCCTCGGCCAACCGGGCGGCCTCGGGGCCGGACAGGCCGTCCGGCGGGTCGATCCAGGCCATCAGCGCGGCAAGGTTCGCGTCCTCCAGCGCGCTCTGGCCGGTCGCCCAGTGCAGCGTGAGCGCCTCCGTCATCGCCACCAGCGCCGACGAGCCCGGATGCTCGGCCCGCTGGGCGAGGAAGGTGAGCCACCGGCCCAGCAGCGGCACCCCGGCCGGAACCGCGTACTCCCCGAGTGTCGAGCGAAACCGCGTGGACCGGCCGAACAGCCGCGCGAACTCGACGCCGGCCCGGTTGGGCACCAGCACCTGGGGCGCGTCGAGGAACCGCTCCGGCCCGGTGGCTTCCGCCGCCGCCAGCGCGTCCTCGTCGGCGCGCAGGTCTCCGTCGGCGGCGCCGGCGGTCCCTTCGGGCCCGGCCGCGACCGCCGCACCGCCGGCACCACCCGGTGAGGACGAGGGACTGCCGGACAGGAGGCTGTCGGGCAGAGGCCTACCGGCTGGCTGCCTCGGCGTCCTCGGTGGTTTCACCGGCTCGCTGCCCGCGGCCGCGCACCGCTCGACGTAACCGAGGAGAAGGTCCCCGAGCAGGCCGGCGAACGCGAACCGCAGATCGCGGTCGCGCGGCTGTGGGACGACGAGCAAGGTCCCGCTGAGCTCGTCGGTGCCGGCCATGGCCGCGAGCGGCGCGTTCGCCTCGCCGGCCATCCTCAGCGGCACCAGCACCAGTGGCGCCTCGGCGAGGTGGATGTGCCGAACCGACGCGACCGGCTGGGCGAACCCGGTCCGCACCGCCAGCGCCCGCGCGTACGCGCCGATCACGCTCATCCAGCCGCCCCGCCCGCGGGCGTCTCCGGCATGGCTCCGAGCGCCTCGGCGTAGACCCGCGCGGTGGTCCGCAGCATCGCCGCCGACTCGGCCTGGTCGTCGTCGGGTGTCGCCGTCCCGTGCGCGAGCCCGAGCGCTTCGGCGACGGTCTCCACCCCGCCCAGCTCCTCCCGGACGCCGATCCCCAGTGCGGCGGTGCGCCCCGAGGCCTCCCGCCGGCAGAAGAAGGCCAGCTCGCACGTCGACAGGCACCCGGGCGCGTAGCGCGCCGTCACCCGGCCGAGTGCCGCCGTCAGCGGGTCCACCGCCATCACCGGCGTCCCGGCACCGTCCTGCCCGAGATCGAGCGCCAGGTCGTCCGGCAGGGCGTCGAGCAGGGTGTCGATCCGCGTCAGTCGCGCGAGCTGGTGCTCCAGCACGATGAGCTGGCGACGGACGTCGAGGCGCACCGCGACCGGCACATTGGAGAAGTCCTTCGGGCAGACGAGCACCACCTCGTGCGAGACGGCGTCGTCGCGGCCGAGCAGCCGGCGCAGCGCCAAGACGTAGACGGCCGACTGGACCGCCGCCGCCGCGACCTTCTCCGCGTCCGCCTGCCCGTCGATCACCGGGAACGACTTGATCTCGACGACGTGGAACGCTCCGCCGTGCTGGAACGCCACCAGGTCGGGCTCGAGGTAGACCGCCTGCCCGGCCACCTCCAGCCGCAGGAGCGGATGGTCGAACAGGGCCCCGTCCGGGTTGCCCTCGCCGCCCGGGTTGCCCTCGCCGTCCTCGCCGCCCGGCGCGCGGGTCAGCCGCTCCCGCGCCGCGACGTGCCGGGCGTCCAGGCCTTCCCCGGAACCGTCCGCGCCGAGGTCGGTGTACGCCGCGTCGCGCAGGTCCAGCGCGAGCAGGTCGCGCAGCAGCCGCAGCAGCTCGGCGCAGCCGTCAGCCTTGACCTGACGCTCGAACGCGTTGCCTCGCACGATCGCGAACCGCGACTGACCGAACGCCGCCGGGAAGCCGACCCGCTCCGCGAGCCGTTCCTTGTCGACCCCAGCGGCGTCCAGCACCGCCCGCCGCGCGCACCCCGGATTGCTGGTCAGCGCCGCGATCGTCCGCGCGTTGTGCCGCCGCGGCGGCTCGGATCCGCGGATGCGGGACAGCCGCGCCTCGGTCTTCCCCTCGTGCCGCACTGGCCGCCCTCCGCGCGCCGACGCCAGCCTCGGCGCCGCCCTGCTCCGTCAGACCTGATCCTGACGGATACCGCGCCATGGCCTGCGCACGGCCCGCCCGCACGGCGATCGTCGCCGATCCGGTTTCGAGCCCGGTCATCGCCATGGCGCCGGGTCGCGGCCCATCCAGCCGGCGAGGCGGCTGGCCGGTCGTCGGTGGCCGCGGCGAGGTCGAGGGTCGTCATCGGTCGTCTCCTCCAGGTTCTTGGGACCGGGACGACGCCACGTTAGTTACACTGCGACATTAGGTACCTAGAGGAAACTATCGGGAGTGCGGCGCATGACATCCGAAGCCACGGCGGCGCCGACCCTGGCGTCCTGCCCGATCACCCCCGTGGTCGACATCGTCTTCAGTCGCTGGACCACGCCGATCCTGTGGCAGCTCAACACCCACGGCCGCCAACGCTTCAGCGACCTGCGTGCGCTGGTCGGCGGCATCACCCCGAAGGTGCTCACCCAACGCCTGCGCCAGCTCGAGCGCGACGGCCTGGTCTCCCGCACGATGTATGGCGAGATCCCCCCACGCGTGGAGTACGAGATCACCGACCTCGGCCGCAGCCTGGCCCCCGTCTTCGCCTCCCTCGTCACCTGGTCCACAGGCCATCTCACCGAGGTCGACACCGCACGCGAGGAGTACGACCACAGCGACAAGCCACTCCCGTGACCCGGACGCCACCTCGCCGCGACGAGCGATGATCTCGCCCCATCCCACTGGCCGGCACGGCGATGAGTTCGATGTAGTCAGGTGGGTGCCGGCGGAGCAGGCAGAGTTGGTGCCCGGCTACCCCGGCAGCCGCAGCGCCGATGACGTTGGCCGAGTTCCCTCACGCCAGGTGCCTGGTGAACCAGTCGGCGATGTGGAATACGCCGCGGTCGATGGCCTCGAGATCGTCGTAGTACAGAGGCCCGCGGGCCTGGCGGACGTCAGGTCCCGGGAACCGGACCCTGGCCCGGCCTCACCAGACCGTGATCGAACGCGAACACCACGGCCTGTATGCGGTCACGTAGCCCGAGCTTGTCCAGGATCCGTCTGACGTGGGTCTTGGCCGTCGCCTCGCCGACGTGCAGCCGGGCGGAGATCTCCGCGTTGGACAGGCCTCGTCCCAGTAGGAGCAGCACCTCGTGTTCGCGCTCGGTCAACTTGTTGAGACGGTGGCGTATCTCGGGGCCGGGGCTTGCGGGAGTGGCCCGCGCGAACTCCGCCAGCAGGCGCCGGGTCACCGAGGGGCCGAGCAGAGCGTCGCCGGCGGCGAGGGTACGGATGCCCTCGATGAGGGCCTCCGGTGGGGTGCGCTTCAACAGGAACCCAGCTGCACCGGCGCGGATCGCGGCGAACACGTATTCGTCCAACTCGAACGTGGTGAGCACCAGCACACGAGGGACGCGCCCGTCCCCGGCGGCGTCGGCGTCGGCGTGGATGGCACGAGTCGCGGCGACGCCGTCCATCACCGGCATCCGCACGTCCATCAGGATGACGTCCGCTGCGCAGATCCGGGCTTGGCGCACGGCCTCGCGGCCGTCCCCGGCCTCACCGACGACGGTCAGGTCGGGCTGGGTGTGCAACATCATCCGGAGCCCGGCCCGCATGAGCTCCTCGTCGTCGGCCAGCAGAACGCGGATCACTCAGACCGCCTTCGCCGGGAGGCGGGCGCGCACCCGCCAGCCGGTGGGTTCGACCGGTCCGGCCTGGCAGGTCCCGCCGAGCCGGGCCACCCGTTCCCGCATGCCAACCAAGCCGCGGCCGCCGGCGCCATCCGGCAGCGGCGGCGTCGACGGCCGCTGTGACGGCGGGACCATGGTCGGCGTCGGCGCGGCCGACGCGCGGGCACCATCGTCGACCACCTCCACCTCCACCTCCGCGTGCGTGGCGTCCACCGTCAGCGTGACCCGGACATGGGTGTCCGGCCCGGCATGGCGCAGGACGTTGGTCAGCGACTCCTGGACGACCCGGCGCAGCGTCTCCGCGGCGGCCCGGTCCAACCTGGCCTCCGATGGCCGCCCCACCGGTTCGGGGACGTCCAGGTCGACGGTGAGACCTGGCGGCAGCGCGGCGACCAGCGAGCGCAGCGAAAGGGAAGGGCGCCAGCCCGCGTCGTCCCCTTCGCGGCGGATGCGCGCTCCTCCCCGAAGGGGATCGGTAAGCGCCCCGCGGCCGACGTCCATGGTGCGGGACGTGAGCAGGACCAGAAGAGCGGCGGCGGCGATCACTCCCAGGTAGGGCAGCGCGGGGATGTACGGCGCCGAACCGGTCATCCCCGCGCTGAATGCTGTACTTGGCGAGCCAAATCCCCTGGCCGTGGTGTGCACGACCTGCGTGACCGCGCCGACGGCGTGCGGTCCAGCACCAGCCATGCCACGGCTGCCGGGCCCTTCCTGTGGATCTTCCGGGCGGTGCTCTCGGCGGATCCACCGACGCCGGTTCCCTTACACCACCAGTGATCATCAACACCCGCCCGACCGGCAGCGCTCATGATCATCGTGTCGTCACGAGAGGCATCTGTTGACGCCGACGTCGGAATCAAGTATTCACATGCAGCACCATGTTGCGACCGCCTGGTCGCTGCACGCTCAGTTCCATCGGCGAACCATCGGCGAACCCGTAGCGAGTCGTACCCGAACGAACAGGTGCCCGGGAGGCCTGCCCCTCAGCCAGTTACGCCTCGCAAACGGGTTTGGCGATCTTCGCGATGACACAACGTCCGACGACAAGGTGGGAAACATGTCGTATCCCTGGAGGCTGGCCGGGCGGCGATCGCCCGAGCAGCCGCTCCGGTCCGTCGCGTCCACGCAGTCGTCCACCCGCCCGACCGCGTTAAGGCTGGCTGGCGTCGCCGTCCTGGCCGCGAGCCTGGCCTTCGTCTCGGCCTGTGGCGGCGGCTCCGACGACAACGGCTCCACCACGACGGCGAGCGGCTCCGCCGGGTCCGAGGACATTCTCGGCCCCATCGCCAAGGCCACCGGCGCGGCTGTCAAGATCGGTGTGATCACGGACGGGGCCAGCCCGACCGCCGACCACACCAACGACAACAAGGTCGCCGAGGCCACCGCCAAGTACCTCAACGACCGCAAGTCCGGGATCGGCGGCCGGCCCATCGAGGTCACGATCTGTGAGACCCTCGGCGACCTGGCCAAGGCCGGCGACTGTGGCAACCAGATGGTCGAGAAGGGCGTCTCCGCCGTCCTCATCGGCACCTCCGGCGTCGTCGAGGCCGCCTGGAAGCCCCTGAACGACGCCAAGATCCCCGTCGTGTCCTACGGCTCGAGCGACCCCGGGCTGCTGGCCAGCCCGACGACCTTCACCCTGGGTGACCCGGAGTTCCCCGTGATCGACCTGCCGATCCAGGTCGCCAAGGACAAGGGCAACAAGAAGGTCACCGCCATCGTCATCGACGTCCCGGCAGCCCTGCACTCCGCCCAGGACATCGCGCCGCCGCTGTTCAAGAAGGCCGGCATCGGCTACGAGCTCGTCCGCGTCGCGCCCGGCACCGCCGACATGACGCCCCAGATGCAGCAGATCGTCTCGAACAAGTCGGACGAGGTCTTCATCATCGGCAACGACTCGTTCTGCATCAGCGCCATGAACGGCCTCAAGGCCGTCGGCTTCACCGGCACCATCAGCGCCATCTCCCAGTGCATCACCGACTCCACCCGCAAGTCGGTCCCCGGCGCCACCCTCAAGGGCATGGTCGTCAGCGCCACCGCCCCGCTCGGCCCGGACAGCCCGTCGATGCAGCTCTACACCAAGGTCGCCGAGACCTACGGCAAGGACATCGACCTCAGCTTCCAGGACAGCATGATCATGTTTATGATCATGTCCGGCTTCCAGGCGTCCCTGGACGGCCTCACGGGCGACGTCACCCCGGCGACCATCACGGCCGCCATGAAGGCGATGAAGGAGACCGAGGTTCCCGGCGGCGCCGGGCTGAAGTTCCGCTGCAACGGCAAGGCCTACCCGGCCACTCCGGCCGTCTGCGTCCGCGGCGGCCTGACGACGACCCTGGACAGCAAGGGCCAGCCCGCCGAGTACAAGGTCCTCGGCAACACCCCGATCGAGGGCTAGCACGCCCCGCCCGACATCGATCCACCCATCAGTGATCCTGGGGACAACGGCCGCCGGGCGTGCGAAGGAAGATCATTTTCGCACACCCTTTGGCCCTCTAGTGATCCTGGGGACAACGGCCGCCGGGCGTGCGAAGGAAGATCATTTTCGCACACCCTTTGGCCCTCTAGACCGGCGCACCTGCCGGGCGGGCCTCGTCAGCGCCCCGCCCGGCAGGTGTCCCGTCCCGAACGGCCCCGTCGCGTGCGACGGGGCCGTTTCGCGTTACGCCAACTCCGAGACGTTCAGGTCGTCGCGCCAGAGGTGACAACGATCATGGGGCGCGGGCGGCCCACGCGGTGGCGCAAGATCAGGCCGCCGGCCCACCGACCCGCCAGGCCATCGCCGCGAAAACGCGCAGGTCGTGGCCCCTCTCACACGTTGGCGGACCACCATCTGTTGACGCCGACGTCGGAATCGAGTATTCACATGCAGCACCACACTGCGACCATCTGGTCGCTGCACGCGCAGCTCCATTGGCGAACCATCGGTGAACCCGTAGCGAGTCGTACCCGAACGAACAGGTGCCCGGGAGGCCTTGCCCCGTCAGCCAGTTACGCCTCGCATCCGGGTTTGGCGATCTTCGCAGTCACCCGACGTCCGACGACAAGGTGGGAAACATGTCGCATCTCTGGCGACTGGCCAGCCGGCGAACGCCCGAGCAGCCGCTCCAGCCCGTTGCATCCGCGCAGTCGTCCACCCGCCCGGCCAGGTTACGGTTGGCTGGCGTCGCCGTTCTGGCCGCGAGCCTGGCCTTCGTTTCGGCCTGTGGCGGCGGCTCCGACGACAAGGGCGATGACACCCCCGCGGCCAGCGGCTCCGCCGGGTCGGCGGACGTTCTCGGCCCGATTGCGAAGGCGACCGGCGCGCCCGTCAAGATCGGTGTGATCACGGACGGGCCCAGCCCGACCGCCGACCACACCAACGACAACAAGGTCGCCGAGGCCACCGCCAAGTACCTCAACGAGCACAAGGCCGGCATCGGTGGCCGGCCGATCGAGATCACCATCTGCGAGACCCTCGGCGACCTTTCCAAGGCCTCCGACTGCGGCAACCAGATGGTCGAGAAGGGCGTCTCCGCCGTCCTCATCGGCACCTCCGGCGTCGTCGAGAGTGCCTGGAAGCCGCTGAACGACGCGAAGATCCCGGTCATGCTCTACGGCTCGAGCGACCCCGGTCTGCTCGCCAGCCCGACGACGTTCGTCCTGGGCAACCCGACCTTCCCGATCATCGACCTGCCGATCCAGGTCGCGAAGGACAAGGGCAACAAGAAGGTCACCGCCGTCGTCATCGACGTGCCCGCCGCCCTGCACTCCGCCCAGGACATCGCGCCGCCGCTGTTCCAGAAGGCCGGCATCGGCTACGAGCTCGTCCGCGTCGCGCCCGGCACCGCCGACATGACGCCTCAGATGCAGCAGATCGTCTCGAACAAGTCGGACGAAGTCTTCATCATCGGCAACGACTCGTTCTGCATCAGCGCCATGAACGGCCTCAAGTCCGTCGGCTTCACCGGCACCATCAGCGCCATCTCCCAGTGCATCACCGACTCCACCCGCAAGTCGGTCCCGGGAGCCACGCTGAAGGACATGGTCATCAGCGCCACCGTGCCGATCGGCCCGGACAGCCCGTCGATGCAGCTCTACACCAAGGTCGCCGAGACCTACGGCAAGGACATCGACCTCAGCTTCCAGGACGGCATGATCATGTTCACGATCATGTCCGGCTTCCAGGCCGCGACGCAGGGCATCACCGGGGACATCACCCCGGCGACCATCACCTCGGCCATCAAGGGCATGAAGGAGACCGAGCTGCCCGGCGGCGGCGGCATCAAGTTCCGCTGCAACGGCAAGGCCATCCCCGACCAGCAGGCCGTCTGCGTCCTCGGCGGTCTGTCGACCACCCTCGACGACAAGGGCCAGCCCGCCGCGTACAAGGTCCTCGGCAACACCCCGATCGCCAGCTAGCACGCCACTCCGGCACTCGGATCCGCCAGATCCAGCAATCGCACCGGCGTGGGGGGGGGGGGGGCGCCCCCCCCCCCCCCCCCCCCCGGCCCCCCCCCCCCCCCGCCCCCCCCCCCCCCGGGGGGGGGGG